>JAQXMD010000147.1 GCA_029012465.1 Oscillospiraceae bacterium
GTTATGGGACGCTCTTCGGGTTATGATGAGAGCGCAAAATTGTACCATTTTAAATGTACCATTTCAAGCGAAAACAGGGCTGCGCAAGCAGCCGAATGTACCACTTTTGTACAACATTTTCCCGAGAGAACGCAAAAAAGGGAGGAAGCCGATTGCTCAGCTTCCTCCCGGAAAAATCCTTTATTTGCAAGGTGTTGAGGCTTACTTGAAGTAGCGCTCCAGCAGGCCCTTGAGAGCCTTGCCATGACGAGCCTGGTCGCGGGCCATCTCGTGGACGGTGTCATGGATAGCATCCAGGCCGTTCTTCTTGGCGCAGACAGCCAGATCAACCTTGCCCTGAGTTGCGCCGAACTCGCAGTCCACACGCCAAGCCAGGTTGGACTTGGTGTCAGCCTTCATGTTGGGCTCCAGCTCCTCGCCCAGCAGCTCTGCGAACTTTGCAGCATGCTCAGCCTCTTCGTAAGCAGCCTTCTCCCAGTACAGGCCGATCTCGGGATAGCCCTCACGATGGGCGATACGAGCCATGCAGAGATACATGCCCACCTCAGAGCACTCGCCGGTGAAGTTGGCCTTCAGCTGCTCCAGGATATAAGCCTTGTCCTCAGCGGAGATGGCATCGTTGGTGGCAACGGTCTTGGCATAAACGCCGTACTCATGCTCAGCAGCCAGAGGAGCGTCAGCGCTCATCTCGGTGAACTTGGAGCCGGGTACGCCGCAGAGGGGACACTTGAAATCAGCGGGCATAGCCTCGCCTTCGTAAACATAGCCGCAAACAGGGCAGACAAACTTTTTCATAATAATAACCTCCAAAATATAATTTGAGACAATTTCGGGATCTTTCCCGGAATTTACTGATTGTTTTGTGTGCTGCATTCGGCACACAGGCCGGAGAACTGAAGGGTCATACCAGTGATGGTTCCGCCGGTACAGGTCTCTGCCTCCCGGATCAGCCCAGTGGGCATCACCAGCTCCTCCACATCCACAATGGCTGCGCATTTTTTGCAGATCAGATGGCTGTGGGGCTGCAGCTTGCCATCAAAGTGTTCGTGTCCGCCGATGGTTCCCATGGAACGGATCATTCCCGCTTCAGAAAGCTGGGCCAGGTTCCGGTAAACGGTTCCAAGGCTCATATCCGGATACACAGGCTTCAGCTGGGCGTACACCCAATCGGCGTCAGGATGACAGGCTGTGGATGCAACACAGTCAAGGATCGCCTGACGTTTTTTACTGAATCGCTGCATGGTTTCCTCCTTAATAGTAATAATCCTTATTACACTTAGATGATACCACAAGTTTTTTCGTTTGTAAAGAGAAAACCTGAAAAAAATAATTCCAATCAGGACACTTTCTGTACACATAAAGCGCATAGAATAGAATTGAGAGGAACGCCCCACTGTCGGCTGTCTCCCCGCATTTTGCAGGGACACCCACCGGAATACAGTTCATAGGGAGGAAGTACCATGTCGTCGCTAAACGGACTCAACAATCAGCAGCTGAAGGAACAGCAGCAATATCTCAATATGCGCGGTGCGCAGATCGCCATGAATCAGGCCGGTCAGGAGCAGAAGCTTACGCCTCCGCCCAAGGTCAGGGGAAACCGCCGGCAGCTCATCGGAACTATCGCTATCATTGCGGGCGCTTTTTTGGCAATCGCAATTCTGTCATGGCTCGGGATTCTATAATGTGTATCAGAAAGGAAGCCGCTATGTTTTCAGCTGCTTCCTTTCTCTTGTTACGCAGACACAATCGCGGAATTTCGTTCAGAATTCGTTAATAATTTTATTGCACATTGCAACAAATGTGAAATAATTTTTCGGCGTATTCGTACAATTTACAGAAAAACACATCACAAAATGACAAAAGCACTGGACAAATTGAACGTTGTGTGGTATACTGTCCACAGTCAGAGTATGAACAGCTTAGGCAACTGTTTCCCCTCTGCCAATTCTCCTGAATGAGCCGGCAATTTGCCGTGCTATGCTGGACCGGTTGGTCCCCCCCTCCTCAAAACCGCATTGCGGACATACCCCCTCCCCAACCGGTCCACCCCTTCCCCATTTGTCTTAACAAGTAGAGCGTCGCATATTTCTATGCGGCGCTCCCTCTTTTATTTGCGATTGCCGGACTGCCCCAGCAAAACCAGCAGCTTCTGCCACAGCTGCTGCTCCCGCTTGGCAAGAAGATCCAGCTCCCAGCGAATGTTCCCCGTAGCATGCTCCCCCATGGCCCACAGTCTCCCGGAGCTCTTCTCCAGAGATCGGAGCAGAGCCCGGAGCAGCTGCGCCCGGTTTTTTCCCGGAAGCACCTCCGTCTTTCCCAGCTTCGGCTCTGCGCCGGTCAGAAGCCCGTAAAGCCCCCAGAGACAACGGAGCGTCTCCTGTTCCTCCGGAACAAGGTTCTTTCCCTCTGCAAACCTGCTCAGAGCCGCAATTCTTGCCCGGACAGCATCAATCTCCTTTCCCAGCCCGGCCGCCTGTTCCGGTGCGCTTCCGGTTCCCCCGGAAACTCCCGTGACCCGCTGCCAGATCTCCGCTTCGCTGCTCTTTTTTTCCATAAAATCACCTCGTATCATTCTATGCACGGATACAAAAAGCTGTTTTCACGGATACAACAGGCTGTTTTAACGGAATGATTGTAATTCCCACACCATTATGCTATGATATTTTTGTAAAGCACTTATTTAGCAACGAAATTCCGACAAAGAGAGGAGTGCTGTTCATGGCCTATAAAATCATTACCATCAACCGCGAGTTTGAATCCCGCGGCAACGAAATCGCTCAGGAGGTTGCCTCCCAGCTGAAAATTCCCTATGTGGACAAGTTTCTGATTACGGAGGCTGCCGAAAAAAGCGGTCATGGCATTTCCCGCGTTGAGGCCAGTGACGAAACACTTGCCTCCCGGTTCGAGTATTCTCAGGCCGAGGCCGCCCACTACTACACCTCCGGCAGCTCCCCCCTGCCCACCACCGCCCAGATCGCCGAGGTGCAGTTCCAGCTGATCCGGGAACTGGCAGAAGCAGGCCCCTGTGTCATTGTGGGCCGCTGCGCAAACCATGTGCTTCGGGAACGGGATGATGTGCTGGACATCTTTGTCCACGCATGCCGGGACTATCGTGTAAAACGTACCATGGAATCCCTCCAGCTCTCGGAAAATGCCGCCGTTCGTCTCCTGAAACGCACGGACAAGGCTCGGAAGGCCTATTACAAAAACTACACCGGTATGGACTGGAATGACCCCAACTCCTACCATCTCGTCCTCAACAGTGACAAGCTGCCCGAGGAGCTGTGCGTCAAGCTGATCGTTGACGCCTATCTGTCCGAATAATCATCCAACCATGGAGGCTGCGAAAACAGCCTCCCTTTTTTCAGGAGGTTTTCATGGCACTCAAACCCTCCGCCCTCAGTGAGGACGGCTTCATCATTGACCAGCGTCAGACAGACAATATTCCCTTCGGCCGCAGCTCCTCCGACAAAAACGGCTGCGGCTGGATCGCCATATACAATTTTCTCAGGGCACTGGAGCAGACCGCCGATCCGGAGGATCTCACAGACCGCCTTGGCAAAACCCTGTTTCCCTCCAGCCGGCTGGGGCTGAACTTCTTTGTCCTGGTTCATGAACTGCGGAGAAGGGGCGTTCCACTGGAGTTCTCCCTCCGCCCCTTCCACACCGGCCTGCTCAGTGAGACCTGCCCTGCGGGAATCATTCTCTACCGGGCGGGCAGAACCAATCACTTCTGCACCTTCCGCCGGGAACCGGAGGGAACACTCCGGTTCTTTGGGGTTCTTCCCGGCCAGTCCCATCACCGGATGAGCATGGCGGAATTCTACTGGGACTATGTGAAATTCCCCCTGACCCTGACCATCACCGCCCAGTCTGGCACCTTCCCGGTTTCAAAGGAGAATTGTCCGTAGAAAACAGCAAGAGTTCTCCTTTTCGCCCGGTGGTTTTTGTCAAAACCGCTGATTTTCCGCCGTGGAAATACATTTGTCTTGTATCCAAAAACATTTTACGCTATACTATCTCCAACACTTTCATAAATGAACCAAAGGAGAATTTGCCATGTACGAGAATATGCTGGATTCCATTGGCGCTGTGGCTCAGGTTGACCCGGAGCTTGCCGCCGCCATGGATCGTGAGTTGGGCCGTCAGCGTCAGAATATCGAGCTGATTGCCAGTGAGAACATTGTCTCCCCCGCAGTGATGGCTGCCATGGGCAGCATCCTCACCAACAAGTATGCCGAGGGTTATCCCGGTAAGCGCTACTACGGCGGCTGCATGTACGTCGATCAGGTGGAGCAGCTGGCCATTGACCGTGCCTGCCAGCTGTTCGGCGCAAAGTTTGCCAATGTACAGCCCCACAGCGGCGCACAGGCAAATCTGGCTGTGTATTTTGCCCTGCTTGATTTGGGCGACACCGTTCTTGGCATGGATCTTTCTCAGGGCGGTCATCTGACCCACGGCAGCCCCGTGAACATGTCCGGCAAGAACTATAACTTCGTTTCCTACGGCGTCAACAACGCCGGATTCATTGACTACGAGGCCTTTGCGCATATGGTGGCCGAAGTGAAGCCCAAGCTCATCGTTGCCGGCGCTTCCGCATACCCCCGTGCCATTGACTTTGAACTGATGGCCCAGATTGCCCACGCAAACGGCGCTCTGCTGATGGTGGATATGGCCCACATTGCCGGGCTGGTTGCCGCAGGGGTTCACCAGAGTCCTGTTCCCTATGCCGACGTAGTCACCACCACCACCCACAAGACCCTCCGTGGCCCCAGAGGCGGACTGATCCTCACCAATGACGAGGAGATCGCCAAGAAGGTCAACAAGGCCATTTTCCCCGGCACTCAGGGCGGCCCTCTGGAGCATGTGATTGCCGCAAAGGCTGTGTGCTTTGGCGAAGCTCTGAAGCCCGAGTTCAAGGAGTATGGCCGCAAGATCGTGGAGAACGCGCAGGCCATGGCCCAGCAGCTCACAGCGCGGGGTGTCAAGCTGGTTTCCGGCGGCACCGACAACCACCTGATGCTGGTGGACCTGTCCGATGAAGCCTGCACCGGCAAGGAGCTGGAGCACAATCTGGATGAGGTGCATATCACCGCCAACAAGAATACCGTTCCCGGTGAAAAGCGCAGTCCCTTCGTGACCTCCGGCGTCCGTCTGGGCACCCCCGCCGTCACCACCCGTGGCATGGGCGTGGAGGAGATGAAGATCATCGCCGACTGCATTGCCGACTGTATCTTCAGCTTTGAGGAGAAGAAGGCCGATATCACCGCGAGGGTAGATGCCCTCACCGCCCGCTTCCCCCTGTACGAGTAATCCTGAATTTCAAAATGGGGCTGTCTCAATCTGAGGCAGCCCCAAAATAATACATTGGCCGGCACCTTGAACGTGTCGGCCAATGACGTATTGAATTCTCTCAGAACAGGTCGGACGGTGCCGCCTTGGAATGATTAATACATGCCTGCGCCTGCGGCAGCCTGAGCCTGAGCGGCTGCGATGGCAGCATCCTGCTGGGGGTTGGGCTTATCAGCCACGAGGCTCTCAGTGGTCAGCACGCAGGAAGCAACGGAAGCCGCATTCTCCAGAGCGCTGCGGGTAACCTTGGTGGGATCAACGATGCCGGTGACGATCATATCGCAGTACTCCTCGGTGTAGGCGTTGTAGCCATAGCCAACCTTGCCGGAGTTGAAGATACGGTCAAACACAACGGAGCCGTCCACACCTGCGTTGTAGGCAATCTGACGGATGGGAGCCTCCAGAGCCTTTGCCACAATGGCAGCGCCGGTCTTTTCGTCGCCCTCCAGGGTGGCAACCAGAGCGGTAACAGCGGGGATGGCGTTCACATAAGCGGTGCCGCCGCCTGCAACGATGCCCTCTTCCACAGCTGCGCGGGTCGCATTCAGAGCATCCTCAATGCGGAGCTTCTTCTCACGCATCTCAGTCTCGGTCTGAGCGCCAACCTTGATAACCGCAACGCCGCCGGACAGCTTTGCCAGACGCTCGTTCAGCTTCTCCTTGTCATA
>JAQXMD010000148.1 GCA_029012465.1 Oscillospiraceae bacterium
GTAGCCCCAGGTCTTGCCTGCCACAGTCTTGGTGGCAGTGTATTCCTTGCCCTCCTGAGCCTCCTCAATGCGGCCAATACCGGCCAGTACATTCCGAACGGTCAGAGATGTGGGAGGATAGCCGGAGTCGGTGGACAGAGGCGCCCACTTGTCAGCTACCACAATGGAGTTCTCATAGACCACCTGACCAGCCTCCAGCACGTTGGTGGCGCGGCAGTTGCCATCCAGACCCAGCGCAAAGGGCACGGTCTTCATCATGGGAACGGACAGGGAACGGAAATCGTTGTCAAAGGGGTCTGCGTCGATGGAGTCAATGACGGAATCCTTCACCAGCAGGTGGCTTTCGCCGCCGCACCACATGGCGGAGCGAATGGCGCCCTCCACATGGACCCGGGAACCGGTGACGGTCACGTCAGCGTCGCCGGTGGTCATGACGCCTGCGCCGTAGCCCTGGAAATCGTTGCCGCCGTTGCCCACAAAGCTGAGATCGGCGTTATCGATGGCGTACTTGCCGTTCATAATCATCACGCCGTTGAACAGATGCTGACGGTCGTCGATTTTCAGACCCGTTGCCTTCTCACCGGAAACCTCACCTGCAATTACAGCGGCACGAACGGACTTCTCCTCCACGATCTTGCCGTCCTTCACGAACAGGGCAGCGCGGAAGTGATGGGTATGCTCACCGCCGGGGCCGCCGGTGGACTTCAGGTAGGACTCGGTGACGGTAAGGGTCACGTTTTCATAGGTGCCGGGCTTCATGTTGGTGCCCACACCGGAGACAGTCATGGTCAGCTCCTTGCCCGCAGGAGCGCGATACAGCTCGTTCGGGGCAATGGTCAGGGAATCCATGGTGACGGTCTCAGGAATGATCTTCAGGGTGGGGAGACCCTCTGCGCCCTCCAGAAGGGCATCGAGAAGCTGCTGGCAGGCATCGTCGGCAGTGGGGCCGGCGGGAGCGAAGTCTGTGGTCATGCCGGCGAGCTTTGCTGCCTTGTCTGCCATTTCCTTCAGCGCATCGGGGGCCATGGGAGCCGCGGGATTCAGGAAGAAATCCTCGCCTCTGCCCTCAACGGGAACCAGCTCCAGGGCATAGCACATGGCCACAGCGTCCTTGTTCTTCACCTGATCGAAGTCCTTCAGCTCCTGAGCAGTGCCGGGCTTGCTGGGCATCATGGGCGGGGGACCACCGGGACCGCCAGGACCACCAGGACCGCCAGGGCCACCAGGACCACCCATGGGACCGCCAGGCATACCGCCGGGACCACCAGGACCACCCATGGGCCCGGGAGCCATCCATTTATTGATAAGTCCCATTGAACATACCTCCTTTTCAATATGGGTTATCATAGCATATTTTTTTGGTTCCTGCAATGGTTCGACATCAAAATAGGAGAGGAATTCCGGTTGTATCTTTCCACCGGTGAAAAAGTGTGCTATAATGCCAAGAGGGAAGCTTCCCCATAAATCCTGATTCTCATAAATCACCTTCGGGAGGAGATCATATGTCAAACGTATCCTTTAACAATGCTGCCATTCTCAAATGGCTGAGTTATTTTGCTCAGGAGGATGAGCTGGATCTTGCTACTCTGCTGATCCTCGATATCACACGCCAGAACAAAAACCTGATTCCCGCGGTTCAGACCTCCCGTCAGGTCATGGTGCTCACCGATGCGGGCCATCCGGACATTTTCTACGATATGTGGGATGCAGGTCTGGGAGACTGCGTGATCGTTTACAATGAGGGCAGCGAGCCTGTGGGCCCCATAAAGAGAAACAAGGTGCAGGATATGATCGACCGGGGCATCAACGCCCCTGCCGCCATGCTGGTCATCAATGAGAACTATCGAAGCACCTATCAGATCGGTCTGGACAACCAGCGGTTCTGCAGCGGCTCCATCCGCTATGTGGGCAGTGAGATCCGGGCGGTCATCATGTCCAAGCTTCAGGCGGAGCTCCGGGACACCATCCTGACTGTGGGCGCTGCCAGCATCGCCGTGGAGGCGGCTTTGGTGGCCGCTGAGGGAAATATCATTGCCGTGGAGCATCATGCCTCCGACCGCACCACCATGGAGGAAAACGCAAAGAACTTCGGCCTGAACAATGTGACCGTGGTGGGCAGCGTCAAGGAGGCCGAGCGTCTGCCTTTGCCTGCCACTGCATTCATTGTGGCTTCCTCTCAGACCGAGGAGGAGATCGCCCTGCTGCTCAGGAGAAATCCGGAAATGCGGATTTTTGTCTACACCCTGGACTTTACGCGGCTTGCGGCTCTGCCGGGTATTTTTGCGGCCCATGGGCTGAAGATAGGTGAGATGGTGCAGATCGGTGTCAGCCGGCTTGGGTCCAAGGGCACCATGGATCGGGAGCCAGCCCCCTGGCTGATCGCCGGCAGCAGATAACCCATGTTTGCGTCACTGAGGCGAAACCGAAGCCTCCTGATGGGGCTTGCCATTCTCGGAATCACCTTTTATCATGCCCCTTTTGTGATTCATAATTCCTGGATTCGGCTGTTTCATGATGTGCTCTACTGCGGTGTGGATTTGTTTTTGTTCTATTCCGGCATCGGGGCCTGCCATTCCATTGAAAAAAGCGGCGGAAGGGCCTATCTTGGGAAGCGTGCCAAGCGGCTGCTTCCAGGCCTGATTCCGGTGCTTTGGGGCTGGAGCCTGCTGATGCTGGGGAAGGGCGTCTTTACGGGAAAGCAGTTTCTGGGCAGTGTCACCCTGCTGGGCTGGTGGTTTGGCAGCCAGATGCAGCTGAACTGGTATTTCTCCGCAGTGTGGCTGTTCTTTGTGCTGGCAATTCCTCTGTATGGACTGTTTCGGAAAACGAAGTATCCGGCTGTTTTATGGGCCGGGGCAGTTCTGGTGCTTTCCCTGCTCTGCGTTTTTGGGAGACTGCCCTACAACGTGGAAATGCTGACGGCCCGTATGACCGTTTTTCTCACGGGAATGCTCTTCGGACGGCTGGAACAGCGGGGATTTGAAAAGACCGGACGGATCACGATTCTTGCCATGGCGGCCATGGCAGTTGGCATACTTGTGGTCATTGCCTCGGAGCGGTACATAGCGCCAAGGTACGGATATGTCTACGGCCTTGGTTGGCTGCCCTTCCTGCTGGTGATTCCAGGAGGGAGCATTTTGACAGGGAAGCTGGCAGATGCCCTGAGGAAAACCAGACTGAGGGTGCTGATGAAGCCCATCGAGTGGGTGGGACAGGCCTCCGGTGAGATATTGATGGTGCATATGGCCGTCTACAAGACCATTCTGGTATTCGGAAAGCTGGCCAATGCCGGATGGCTGATGGTATTGGCTGGCTGTGTGGTGCTGGGCATCTGCTATTACCATTTGATAAACTATGCGGTCGGCCTTATTGAGACCCGCAAAGCGAAAGGAGTAACCTGAACATGAAGCTTGGAATCGCCCTGGAGGGCGGTGCGGTACGTTGTATTTTTTCTGCCGGCGTCTGTGACGGCCTGCTGGATCTGGGAATCATGGCCGATCATGTGACCGGCGTCTCCGCAGGCATTGCCTACGGCGTCAGCTATGTGACAAGGCAGCGACAAAGGAATCTGAGCATTCTGGAGAATTATGTAAATGACGACCGGTATATGGGCGGCAGTCATATGCTCAATCCCCTGAACAACAGCTATTTCAATCTGGATTTCATCTATGATGAGATTCCCAACAAGCTGATCCCCTTTGACTACGATGCCCTCCGGGCATACCCGGGAACGGTGGAGGCGGTAGTCACCAATGTGGAGACTGGAAAGCCGGAGTACCTGCCGGTGCCTGCGGATGACCCGAAGAACGTTCTGTTGCAGGCCACCTGCGCGCTGCCCATGCTGTTCCCCATCATCGAAACCCAGGGGGTCAAATGTCTGGACGGAGGTGTTGTGGACCCCATACCCTTCCGTCGTGTGATGGAAATGGGCTGTGACCGGGTGATCGTTGTGGCCACCAGAGAGCGGGACTATGTCAAAAAGCAGGAAAAGATTTTGTCCGCCGCAGGAAGAAAGTATAAAAACTACCCTGCGCTGGTGGATGCCCTGAAGCGCAGGGCAGAGAGCTATGAAGCCCAACGGGAGGAGCTATTCCAGCTGGAAAAGCAGGGAGATGTATTCCTGTTCTGTCCCTACAACACCAGTGGATTCTCCCGAACGGAGAAAAACCTTGAGAAAATCCGTGCTATGTGGCAGTCAGGCTATGACCAGTGCCGCGCCAGAGAAAAACAGCTCCGGGACTATCTTGGATCATAAACAAAACGGCGATTGCGGTAACGCAATCGCCGTAAATTCTTAACTCAGCCGATGGAGGGAACCTTGTAGGAGGGGCCGGGGTGCTCCACCTTGTGGAAATCAGCCCCCAAAGCCTGAAGCTTTTCGGTGATGTTCTCGTAGCCCCGCTCGACATACTTGATGTCGCTGATGGTTGTGGTGCCTTCGGCAGCCAGACCCGCAATGACCATAGCGGCGCCGGCACGGAGGTCACAGGCCTTTACAGGACAGCCACGGAGCTTTTCAACGCCCTCAATCACGGCAACCTTACCATCCACATGGACGGTGGCGCCCATACGGCGAAGCTCCCCAATATAGCGGAAGCGGTTATCCCAAACGCCCTCGGTCACAACACTGGTGCCCGAGGCCAGAGCCATGCAGACGGCAATCTGCGGCTGCATATCCGTGGGGAAGCCGGGGTGCGGCATGGTTTTTACATTTGCCTTTTTGAGACGCCCATGGGATTCCACCAGCAGGGCATCACCCATGTCGGTGATCTTCACGCCCATTTCCCGGAGCTTGGCGGTGATGCACTCCAAATGCTTGGGAATGACGTTTTTTACCAGAACCTTGCCCCCTGCGGCAGCAACGGCGGTCATATAGGTGCCGGCCTCGATCTGATCGGGGATGATGGAGTATGAACCGCCCCGAAGCTTTTTCACCCCGCGGATTTTGATGACGTCGGTGCCTGCGCCGGACACGTTTGCGCCCATGGAGTTGAGGAAGTTTGCAAGATCCACAATGTGCGGCTCCTTGGCGGCATTCTCAATGATGGTGGTGCCCTCTGCCAGAACGGCGGCCAGCATGATGTTCATGGTGGCGCCCACGGACACAACATCCAGATAGATGCGGCTGCCGTGAATGGGGGCCTCAGTGGTGGCGATGATGTCGCCGTTGACGATCTGAATGTCTGCGCCCATGATGTTGAAGCCCTTGATGTGCTGGTCAATGGGGCGAACACCGAAATCGCAGCCGCCGGGCATGGAGACGGTTGCCTTTCCAAACCGGCCCAGCAGCGCGCCAACCAGATAATAGGAAGCGCGGATCTGACAGGCCAGCTCATGGGGGACG
>JAQXMD010000149.1 GCA_029012465.1 Oscillospiraceae bacterium
CCAGATACACCAAAGCGGAGAGAAAGGACACGGCCTGAGAAACGATGGTGGCCAGTGCGGCACCGGCGGCGCCCATGTGAAGCCCGGCCACGAACAGGAAGTCCAGAAGCAAATTCAGAATGGCTGCCACGCCGATGAAGATCATGGGCAGCTTGCTTTCGCCCATGCCCCGAAGGATGGCGCAGACGGCGGTGTAGCCATGGGTGAAGATGGTTCCCGCGCAGCAGACGATGGTATAGGCCACGGCCTCCTCCATGGCCCCACCGGGGGTGTTCAAAAGGTTCAGGAGTGGTCGGCAGAACACGATGCCCAGCACACTGACCACAATGGCCAGGACAAGCTCCATGGTAAACAGGGTGCCGATGGTGGGCTGAAGCTCCTGATCCTGTGCGCCCACCTGCTGGGACAGGAGCACCTGTGCGCCAAAGCTGAAGCCCATGCCGATGGCGAGATACATCATCATCATCTGACCGCCGATGCCAACGGCGGACAAGCCGCCGGAGCCGACCACCTGACCCACGACTACCATATCCACCATGCTGTACAGGGCCTGCAGCGCGTTGGCCAGAGCTACCGGCAAAGCAAAGGCGGCCAGCTGCTTCATAACCGGACCTCTGGTAAGGTCCTTTGCAATTTCGTTTGACATGATTCCCTCCTTGGAATTCTTGGAAATTATTCAGAATTCTAACGCGGCACTATTATACAGGAATGCAGGTCCCAGTGCAAGGCCTTTGCGGTATTCTTCCGGGATTCTTGACGGCGGGTCCGTGGGCCGGTATAATACCTGTGAAAAGGATGGATACATATATGCTTTACTATTTTGCTCCCATGGAGGGGCTGACGGACGACCTGTTCCGGCGGCTCCACCACAAGTATTTTCCCGGGGTGGACCGCTACTACACCCCCTTTATTTCTCCGGCCACAGAGGGCAGCGCCATCACCAGAAGGGATATTCGGGATGTGCTGCCGGAAAACAACGAGGGCGTGCCGGTGATCCCCCAGCTGCTGGGAAATCGTGCCGATGCCTTTGTGGCGGCGGCTGAAATCCTGAAAGCGCTGGGCTATCGAGAGGTGAATCTGAATCTGGGCTGTCCCTCCGGGACGGTCTGCGCCAAGGGAAAGGGAGCCGGGTTCCTTGCAAGAAAAGAGGAGCTGCGGATCTTTCTGGATGAAATTTTTGAGAAAAGTCCCATTGACGTTTCCATTAAGACCCGGCTGGGCAAAAGCGACCCGGAGGAATTCCGGGACCTGCTGGAGCTGTATAACCGGTATCCCATCCGGGAGCTGACGGTGCATCCCCGGGTTCAGACAGATTTGTACCGACATCCGGTTCGGATGGAGTGGTTTGACTACGCCAGGGCGGAGAGCAAAGCGCCCCTGTGCCTCAGCGGTGGTATCCGCGTAAAAGGGGACGAGGCAAAGCTTTTTTTCGGAAGAGAAAAGCCCCCTGCCCTGATGTTGGGCAGAGGACTTGCGGCAAATCCCGGTCTTGTGAATCAGCTACGGGGCCAGTCCGGTGTTACGGCAAAGCAGCTGGAGGAATTCCACGGGGAATTGTTTGCGGAAACGGCGGCCCGGCTGGGCAATCCCAGAAGCACCATGTTCCGGATGAAGGAAATCTGGAGCTATATGATCCTAATGTTTGACCGCCGGGAGAAGTACCAGAAGCTCCTTAGAAAGACCACCAGTCTTTCGGAATTCCGGGCCATTACTGCCCACATCTTCCGGGAGCTTCCCCTGAGAGAGGACGCCGATGTGTTCTGGAACTGAGGGCTCAGATTCCAAACCAACGTTCCAGAGCCGAGGCAACACCCTCGGATAAATAGTGATCGGTAATCAGGTCGGCTTCTTCCAGACAACGGGGGCTGCCGTTTGCCACGGCGATTCCCCAGCCCGCCCACCGGAGCATATCCGCGTCATTGTCGGCGTTGCCGAAGGCCACCACCTGTGAGGGGGCAATGCCCAGCCTCTCCGAAAGGAACTGGAGGCCCCGGTGCTTTCCGCAGTCTCTGTGGGACAGCTCCACCAGACGGGGCACGGAGGTGGTCAAATAGATGTCCGGGATGGAGGCCATGGCCTCCATCATTTTTTCCTTGACGGCCATGGAACCAACCACCAGATCAAGACAATCCAGTTCTGTCTCGTGCTCCAAAATGAAATCCAAAATGTTCGGAACAGGCTGCCGGGTGGATTTCACATAGCGGACGGTCTGTGCATCGGCCATGTATCGCTGGGGCTCGAGGATGTAGTCTTGCTGGGCATAGGGTTTGCCCCGGAGAAAGGCCTCATAGGTGAGAAACTCTCCTTTTGTCCGGCGAAGGATCTCATGGACTGCCGCCTTCGGCAGGGTGCGCTGATAGAGAATTTTCCCGGTTTTGGCTTCACAGACCGCGGCGCCGTTGCTGCAAATGGCGTACTGCACCCCCGGCAGCTCCAGCATTTCCTGAGGCAGGGAGGCGTAGCTCCGACCGGAGGCCACAACGATATGGATGCCCTCTGCCGCTGCCCGCAAAAGCGCGGCGCGGTTCTTTGGGGGCAGCTTGGAATTGGAGTCCAGCAGGGTTTCATCCAAATCCAGGGCGATCAGCTTCGGTTTGGGATACTGCATCTTACCAGAGCATCAGGCGGTTTGCCTGCTCCCGAAGTTCCTGCCGGAAGTCCGGATGGGCCACGGCAATAAGGTTTTCCACACGCTGACGGACACTGCGGCCCACCAGAGGGGCAATGCCGAATTCCGTGACCACATAGTCGATCTGATTCCGGGAAAGGGTGACAATGCTGCCTTTTTCCAGCTGTGCGGTAATGGTGGAGACAGTGCCGCCCCGCTTGGTGGAGGCGGTGGCAATGATGTTGCGGCCGTTTTTGGCATGGGCAGCGCCTACAGCCATATCCGCCTGTCCACCGGAACCGGAATACTGACGGGAACCGATGGTTTCGGAGCATACCTGACCGGTGAGATCCAACGACAGGCAGGAGTTGATGGAAACGAAGTTGTCGTTCTTTGCCACGTTCTGGGGGTTGTTGACGGTTTCGCCCCGGAGCATCAGAACGCTGGGGTTGTCGTTCAGGGTGTCGTATAGGCGCTGGGTGCCGTAGGCAAAGGTGCCCACCATTTTGCCCTGCATATAGCTCTTTTTGCGGCCGGTGATGACACCGGCTTCCAGCAGATCCACCATGGAGTTGGTGATCATCTCCGAGTGAACGCCCAGATCGTGCTTGTCCATCAGCGCCATAGCCGCGGCGTCAGGAATGCCGCCGATGCCCAGCTGAATGGTGTCGCCGTCGTTCACAAGGGTGGCAACATAGGCGCCGATGGTGCTTTCCAGCTCGCTGGGGGGTATCTGGGGCAGATAGGGCAGGGGCGTGGTGGCCTCTACGATCATGTCCACGTCCCGAATGTGTACCTCGGTATCGCCGTAAATCCGGGGCAGATTGGGATTGACCTGCAAAATCACCCGGTCAGCAGCTTCCAGAAAGGTGCGCTCGTGAATCAGGCAAAGGGGAATCATAAAGTAGCCGTGCTGATCCATGGGGGTGCATGCGGCGATGAACACTGTGCAGCCGTTGATGTCCAGCCAGCGGCCTGCACCGTTGTGGAGATCGCCGGGATAGTAGCTAAACAGACCCTTTTCACGGCTTTTGCGGGTGGCGCCCATCAGGAAGGTGATATCCATATCAAAGGTGTCCTTGCAGGCGGGGTCTGTCATAAAGGGGTGGGAGTTGAAGCACATGGGGGCAAACATCCGGAAATGCTTGCCCTTGCCCCGAAGGGTGTGCATGGCATCAAAGAAGGCCGTTGGCTCGTTGGCGCACTGCGAGGTGCCGATCACATCGCCATCCTGAAGGGAATCCAGCGCTTCCTCCAGGGTAACAAGCTTGCTGCGGTATTGTTCTTCGTAAATATTCATGGGAGATCCTCCAGTTGTTGCTTGCGTAAATACGACTATTTTATATTACTATTCAGTAGCACATGTCATTGCGAACCAGTGCGCACACTGGTGTCGCAATCTCCCAGTTTTCCGGGCTTTTTTCCGAATTTTTTCGTCTGAAATTTATGGCGACTGAATAATTACTATTATATTTGAAATTTGGGAAAAACGCAATGAAAAAGAGCTGTTCCCCATGAAACAGCTCCGGATTTTCAGAGAAAAAGAGCGCAGGATCGTTCCTGCGCTCTACTTTCAGATCAGTCAGCCTTAACTGCGATGACCTCGCGTCCCTTATAGAATCCGCAAGACTTGCAAGCTCTGTGAGAAGTGGTGAACTTTCCGCAGTTGGGGCACTTGGTAAGACCGGGCACCTCCAGCTTCCAGACGTTGCTGCGGCGGGTATCGCGTCTTGCCTTGGATACTTTACACTTTGGTACGGCCATGTGGTGACACCTCCTTGGTCGAAAATTGCCCGAGGGCAAGTGGTTTACTCCTTATCCTTCAGAAGCTGTTTGAGAACAGCCAAACGGGGATCAAGTTCTTTCCTGCAGTCGCAGGGGCCTTCGTTCAGGTTCTTTCCGCAGGTGGCGCAAAGTCCCTTACAGTCGGCGCTGCACAGCATTTTGGAATCCATGTTCAGCACAAAGGCGGTTGTCATGATGTCATCAAGATCAGCCTCATCGCCGGATAACAGGAATGTCCAGTCGTCCTCATTCTGTTCATGGGCAAGCTCTGTAACAAGGATGGCCTCCACATCACGGGAAAAGCCTCTGGTGAAGGGAGCGGCACAGCGGTCACAGATACAATGGAGGGTGGTGGTAATGGCGGCGGTGAGAATCAGCACGCCGGCCTCATTCCGAACCTGACCCTGAACCAGAACCGGTTCAGAGGCGGGACGGGAACCGCCAAAATCCATCTGAGAAAAGTCCATGGTGATCGAAAAAGGAACCTTTCCGCCAGGCTGTGAGATTATTGAGGCGAGATTTAGCTTCATATCGACTCGTTCCTTTCATAGTCTGACCAATTTATTATAATGACATGGGGACTGTTTGTCAAGGGAAAAAGCACATTATTTTGCTTTTCATTTGCGCTGTTCCATGATACAATAGACGCAGTTATGCGGAAAAGGAGCAGGTGAATCGGCGATGAAAGCCTTTACAATCGGTAAAAATGATGCGGGACAGCGGCTTGACCGGTTTATTGCCAAAAATGTCCCCCTCATCCCGGCATCTCTTTCTCAGAAATACATCCGGCTGAAGCGAATTAAGGTCAACGGCGCCAGAGCCCAGCGGGATACCCGGCTTCAGGAGGGGGATCTGGTGGAGATGTATGTAAACGACGAGTTCTTTGAGGCTCCCCGGGAGGATAATGCCTATCTGACAGTGGCAGTACCCAAGCTGAACATTGTCTATGAGGATGAAAACATCATTCTCTGCGACAAAAAGCCGGGTATGGCGGTGCATCCCCACGACGGGGCGGAGTATGGCAGAACCCTCATTGACCACATTCAGGCCTATCTCTATGCCAAACGGGAATGGCGGCCCCGGGAGGAGCATTCCTTTGCGCCGGCCCTCTGCAACCGCATTGACCGGAACACCGGCGGCATTGTCATTGCGGCAAAAAACGCCGAAAGTCTCCGGATTCTCAATCAGAAGATCAGGGATCGGGAGCTGGACAAGCGGTATCTGGCGGTGATCCACGGAACCATGAAGCCGGAGACAGGCGAGCTGAAGGGTTATCTGTTCAAGGATGCCAAAAAGAACCGGGTCTATGTGACAAAAACCTCCCAGCCCGGCTCCAAGACCTGTATCACCAAATACAAAACCCTGAAAAAGAACCGGGAGCTGAGCCTTGTGGAGTGCGAGCTGATTACCGGCAGAACCCACCAAATCCGTGCCCAGTTTGCCGCGGCAGGCCATCCCCTGCTGGGAGACGGCAAGTACGGAAAGGCGGAGACAAAGTATGACCGGAAGTTCCAGGCCCTCTACTCCTACCGGCTGACCTTTGACTTCACCACTGATGGGGGAATTCTCCAGTACCTCAGCGGGAAACAATTTCAGGTGGACAAGGTGGATTTTGTGGAGGAATACTTCCCCTCCTGAAGGGGTGCAGATTGCATTCGATATAAAACCATGGTATAATAATCGGTACTCTGAAATGATGGAGGTGCGTTACATTGCTGACAAAACTGACAGAATACGTTCAGCAGACCAGACCCACGGCCATGCTGCTTGCGCTGGCGGTGATTCTGTTTCTGGTGATCTTCTTTATAAAATACAAGCGGGATATGGCCCCCCGGATGGGAACTCTGGAATGGATCCGGAACTATGACAAGCCTGCATTTTCTCTGGACGGCAGACGGTTCTCCATGGATAAGCGGGATGTGGTTCCGCTGCTGTCCCTGATCCTGATCTATGGCGTGGTGGCGTTCACCCAGCTGGGTACGTCCAAGGCACCCCAGAGCTTTTATACCTTTGAAGGGGACAACTACTCCGTTATCATTGACCTGGGGGAGGAGCGGGAGCTTTCTCAGGTGATGTACTATACCGGCCTGTACCCCGGAGACTATGACTTTTACTACAGCAACACCGGCACCAGCTGGGTCCGGGTTACGGACCCCAACGCTACCGCCCAGGATACCGGCAACGATGCGGCCATGCATCAGAGCTATGCGGACCTCTTTAAGTGGCAGTATATCTCCAAGGGAGAGGGCAATTTCTCCGGACGTTATCTCCAGATCATTGCCCGGACGGTTCCCATGGAGCTGGGAGAGCTGGCGCTGTATGACGGGGAAGGCAATCTCCTGGATGTTTCCGGCGTGGACAGCGTGCTGCTGGACGAGCAGGATACGGTTCCCCAGTCCCCCAGCTGGCTTAACAGCATGTACTTCGATGAAATCTATCATGGCAGAACCGCCTATGAGCACATTAAGAACATCTATCCCTATGAGATCACCCATCCGCCCCTGGGCAAGCTGCTGATTGCCCTGGGTATCCAGATTTTCGGCATGACCCCCTTTGGTTACCGGTTCATGGGCACCTTCTTCGGAGTTCTGATGCTGCTGCCCCTGTACATTCTGCTGAAAAACATGTTCGGGAAAACCAGAGTGGCCCTGTGCGGCTCGGCTCTGTTTGCCTTTGAATTCATGCATTTTACTCAGACCAGAATCGCCACCATTGACACCTACGGTGTGTTCTTTACCCTTTTGAGCTTCCTGTTTATGTGGCGGTGGATCTCCGAGCCGTATGACAGGCGGCTGGGACAAACCTGGGGAAATCTGGCCCTGTGCGGATTGTCCTTCGGTATTGGCTGCGCCTGTAAGTGGACGGTGCTCTATGCGGGTGTGGGGCTTGCGGTGCTGTGGCTCCTTCGGGTCATCATGAAATACCGGGCGGTGGGTCTCTCCGGCTACGGGAAGGAACTGCTGGGGACGGTGCTGCTTTCCTGCCTGTTCTTTGTGGTGATTCCTGCGGCAATCTACTGCCTGAGCTACATCCCCTATGGGCTGGCCTGCGGCTACAGCTTCCCGGAGCTGCTGGGGCAGGG
>JAQXMD010000150.1 GCA_029012465.1 Oscillospiraceae bacterium
CTCCTTTACTTGTTTCTGGCAACATAATCACCCACAATGCGGCCGAGGGTATAGGCAATACCAATGCTCACACCGGCTATGGGTGTTGTGTACATAATAGGGAACCGCTCACCGGAGCAGTTGCCGGTGGCGTAGAGACCCATCTGAACGCCCTTGCCCTTCCGTCCGGCAGGGAGATACTGATACTTTTCCCCCTGCTCCGTGAGAGCAGCGTATTCGCCCAGCAGATCCATGACCATGGCCTTGTTGCCGGAGAAATCCCCTGCGGCCAGAATCACGCCGTTGTTTGCCCGGAATCGGATGTATTCCTTTTTGTAATTGTGTCCGATGAGGGCCACCACCCGGCCGGTTTCGTCCTTTTCCAGGTAATCGCCGGTGATGCCGTAGAAGAACCTGCCCCCCAGCTTTTCCGTCAACTCATGGGTAGCCTGTCTCATTATGATCTTCGTATAAATAACTTCAAGGCCAAGGAATTAAAGTGTTTTATTGAATATCAGCATAAATCATGCTGTATAGGCTCCCGCCTCTGTTCCGGCCACAAAACCGGATGTCAGGGCAAAGGTCAGGGCCGAGATAGTACCCTCGATGTACCCAACGCCCACGGGGCCAGAGACCATGATACCTCTTGTGCCGTCTCCGGTGGCGTACAGGCCGGGTACAGGCCGTCCCCCGCGCACCACATTGGTGTTCTCGTCGATGACCACGCCACCCAGGGCGTTTTCGTGGAACATCTTCTTGTAGATCGCGTAGTAGGGACCCTTACCCAGAGGCTGTTTCGGCGGCATGGGGAATTCGCCGGGCTGGGGCTCTGGCTGGTGCGTCAGGGATGCCTCATAGTCGGCGTTTGCCTTCAGCAGATGATCCGCCGGCACCTTCAGCTTTGCCGCCAGCTCCTCCAGAGTATCCGCTTTGTACATGGTCTCCCAGGAGAGTTCAATGTCCAACTCTGCCCGCCAGTTGTTGTACAGGGCGTCCATGTCGATACCCGGAACATCGGGGGCCCTTCCCTTGGAGCGCTCCATGGCGGCTTCCACGGACTTCTCGTCCGCAATGCCCCAAACATAACGGCCCGGCACATCCGCCAGGGGACTGACCTCCTCCATGGCAAAGGGCAGCGCACAGAGGTTTCCATCCCGATCCACGTCGAATGCCGCTGCGCCGCTAGCCGCAATAGAGCAGGTGCCAAAGGGATGCCGCATGGGACCGAACATTCCGGCCCGCTTGTTGTAATAGTCCACATCTGCACCGATCTTTTCGCACATGGTGATACCGTCGCCAGTACAGTTGGGATGGGTGAACACATGGACGCCGTCGCCGTCGCCATCGGAGTAGAACTTGGGCTGCATCTTATCCATGATCTCCTTATTGCGGGTAAAGGCTCCGGTGGAGATCACACAGGCCTTGCAGTTTACAATCACCTGTCCGCCCACATCCTCCGCGATCACCTGACAGACCGCGCCTTTTTCGTCGCTTTTCAGTTCTTTCGCCGGGGTGTGGTAGAGGATTTCCGCCCCGTTTGCCTCCGCAATGGACAGCAGCTTGTTGGTCATCCACCAGCCAATGCCGCCGGGACCGATGGTGGTGTCGATGCGCTTGTGGTTGTATTCCCAGTCGTAGGAGGCAGTGATGCCGTAGCCCCCGAAGGGCTGGGGGCCAAAGGTAAAGTCCTTGCCAAGATCGTGCTTTTCAATGAGCCAGTCGATGAACTCTGTATCCGCATCCAAAATCCGGCGCACCAGCTTGCCGTTGACGGACCCCTTGGTCTGTTTCATGAATTCCCGGTAGACCTCGTCCCGTTTGTCCTCCATACCCGCCGCCTCATGCCACTTGGACCAGAGACTGCGGAACACATGGGCATACCAGGCGCTTCCACCGATTTCCTTGCCCTTTTCCAGAATGAGAACCTTTCGTCCTGCTTCGGCGGCTCTGGCGGCGGCGCTGAGCCCGGAGGCACCCGCACCGATCACCACTACGTCGCAGTCATAGACCGTGGGCTCGTGGGGCGTGACCACCTTGGGGGCTGCGTCGGGATTTGAGATGGCCTCGTTGTGACAAATGGTCTCACAGTGGCCGCAGGAGACGCATTTTTCCGGGTCAATCCAGTATTTCGCGTTCTTGAACCGGATGGCTCCCACGGGGCATTCCACCCGGCATCGGTGACAGCCGGAACAGTTCGGTTGATTGATTACATATGCCATAATGATTCCTCCAAACATAGATGCTGCCCGTCCGGGGAACACCCCGGACAGACAGTGGTGTTCAATTCACTTTCCCAGATACCGTGATACGGAAGCCTGCGTGATCTCCTGAAGCTCGTCATAGCCCATGGACTTGCAGGTGGCCACATAGGTATCCCACTGATCGTCGATGTCGGCCTGACCGGTGATGAACTTTTTTGTTTGCCTGATTTCATTATAAATTACGCCATGATGCACCACAACCAGCAAAAGCGAAACTGGCCTATCAATAGTAAAACTGGAGGACACCTTAGAAATGTTGCTGTCCAGCCGGGAAACTACATCCGCAGAAATCCACAATTTCCGTTGCGATAACAGCTTTCTTTTTCCTCGTTTTTTGCTATAATGGAGACAACAACCACAGGAGGCTGATTCCCTTGACGCAAATGATGGATTTCGGCGGTCAACAAACAAGCCATGACGCAGAGCTGGCGGAGCTGCGCCGGAGGCTGCAGGTGGCGGAGTGCGACCAGCGGGACCTGTATTTCGCCAGATTGCTGGGTGACGGCTATTTTTCGACAGCCCAGGAGGCGCTGGAGGCGGGAAACGCGTTCAATCTGACGTTTCCCCACCGATACTTCATCATCCTTTCCGCCCGGCCGGAGGCCTGGAGGGAACTGTTCGTCTCCGGGGAGATGGATCGTCGGGACAGCAATTTCATCCTGCGGAACACCCTGGAGGACGGGCTTCCCGGCACGGTCCATGCGGCGGATATTCAGGGAAAAATGATTGCCATAATGAATCTGGAGGCGCTTCCTGAAACGGGGCTGCAGGGGATTCTGCAGGACGCGCAGCGTATTCTGGAGGTGCTGGAGACGGAGTACGGGATCACCGTTACAGCGGCTGTCAGCAGGGCTTACGAAAGCATACTGGACCTTCCCACGGCCATTGAGGACATCCATAGGGTGTATGAATATCTGGCTCTGCTGGGGGAGGACCGTCCGATCACGTCCTATGAAGAGCTGACCCACGCCCATATGATGCCCTCCACCACCTCCTATCTGGAGCTGGAGGGGCGGCTGCTGGGCTGCATCCGTGCCTCGGATTTTTCCGGCGCTGACCAGGTGCTCCACGAGCTCATTCAAGGGGAGTTTGGAGACGCCAAACCCACCATCGACACAGTTCGCATGCGGGTCTATGGCGTTGTGAATACGCTGCTGTATTTGATGAACGATATCCGGGCAGTGGTGGGTCACGAGACGGTGGACAAAATAGATCCCGGCCCCCGGCTGACCTCCGCTCGGACTTTGGAGGAAATTGTTACGGTGATGGACGACATTCTGGGTCAACTGGAGCAGCATACCCAGAAAAAACAAAAGTCAAGCATTCTATCGTGGACTGAAAAGGCCCACACATTGGTAGAAGAACACTTCAGTGACCCGAATCTCAACGTGGCTTATGTTGCAGACCAGTTCGACTTGACGCCGACGTACTGCTCCAAGGTGTTTCGGGAGCAGTACAATATCCGGCTGTTTGACTTTATCCAGCTCAAAAGATTGGAGATGGCAAAAGTACTTATGGAAACAAGTAAAAGCCTTAAGGAGATTGCCCAGGAGTCTGGCTTTGGCAGTGCACTGACCATGAGCCGTGCATTCAAGCGCTATGAGGGGACGACGCCCAATCATATTCGAGAACGAATTCGGAATGCTGAGCAGACAGAAGGTACAACATAACCGGATATATGCTGTAAACCGCCAGTGAAAAGATTTTGCTTTTCACTGGCGGTTTTCTTCTGCACGAGAAGGAAAGATGACAGGCTGCAGCAGAGCAGAAAAGCATGGATTTTTCAAAGAAGCGGAAATTGTCGAAAACTTCAGAAAATGATAGTACATATAAGGAAGTGATAAATTGACCTGAGAAAGGCTGAACTCTATAATTAGAATGTATTCGTCGAATGCGTTATATTTTTGCTCAATGCGTTATGCCAGAGAGGTTAGAAGAACGATGGAAAGGCTACAGACCAATCGCCAGAAGCAGGCTGCCGCATCCAAGAACAAACTCGTCGCGGCAGCGATGGAGCTGTTCAATGAGAAGGGCTACGAACAGACTACGGTCCAGGACATCTGCAAGCTGGCCGGACTGTCCGTCGGTGTGTTCTATCATTATTTTCCTTCCAAATCCGACGTTTTGCAGACGGTGCGTCTCCGGAAGAATGAGAAGCTGCTGGATTATATCAGAACAAAAAGCTGCTCCAGAAAGCACACCGAAGCAATTCTTGAGTTGTTTGGCTTCGTGGTCCGGCAGCAGAGCGACGGCCCCTTTGACCTGGTACGTAATTCCTTTGCGACTGCGGCGCACCAGGGATTCCAGCTGGATGAAGATCTTCTGAATCTGTGTGCCCAAGTGATCGAAAGTGCCCAGATGGCCGGAGAATTGACGGACAAGCTGTCCACGGAGACGATTTGCCGGGATCTGCTGACCGCGTCCAGGGGCTTTGTCTATCACTGGTGTGAATGTGGCGGCGCATTCAATTTGGAAACGGAACACAAAAGCTATTTGCGCCGGCTTTTGCAGGCTTACATTTAGTATCATTTTTCAAGGTAGAATCTCTATGACGCTTGAATTTCTGGTGGAGCGCTGGGAGGACCAGCGGACCATCAAAAACCTCATGGGCAAGTACGTGAACTGCCTGCTCCTGAACCGCCATGAGTATCCCTACTGCAACGTGCTGTGGGAGCGCTACGGCTCCGACTTCGTGCCGGAGAAGGGCAAGTGGCTCTATCTCCACGAGCAGGTCTGCCCGGACATTATGGGCAAGCTGGATATGACCAACTTTGCCCACGACGACTTCGAGCGGCTCACCGCCCCGGAGGAGAAGGGCATCGGCCCGGTGACCCTGGGCCAGGACCCGGAGGTCACGGACCCCGGTCCCCTGCACCTGCCCTACTCCGTCATTATGCCGCCCCAGAACACGGTGCCCTGGCCGGAGCCCTACGAGACCCTGGACGACGCGCACAGCTACACACCCGTCAAAACCGCCGCGGAGCTGGCGGCTGAAGCGCAGGCGTGAACGACATCCCCGTGCCGTGCCAATAGACATTGGCACGGATCAGATAAAAAATAGGAGGTATCCATATTGTTTACCAACGTAGTAATCTCTGCAATCTTTGTCATCCTGGCAGTT
>JAQXMD010000151.1 GCA_029012465.1 Oscillospiraceae bacterium
AATGCCGAACAGCATGCCCGCTTTCCAGTTTTCCTTGGCTTTGTCCCAAATATCACTGAGCCAGGAGTGGCTTTCTCTGGAATAATTCCGGAGCACATAGGTGACGCCGCACTTTGCCGGGCCATAGGCCAGCACCGACAGAATCAGCAGAAGCACCCGGATTCCCGCCGGAACCCTGCTGTAATAGACCATGGTCAGATACAGAAGCGGTGTAAACATACTCATAAGGCCGTCGCCGCCGCTAAGGCTTTGCTCCCGCACCTCTGACAGCGGGCCGGAACCGGAAAAGGTCACATATTCGTTTTCATAGGCCGCAAGCTCGTCAATGTCCCGGACCCCCTCCAGGGAGATCCATGTATCCACGGTATTGCCGGCATCCCGTGCAGCCTCTCCCCTGTCTGTATACAGTGTAACCGTATAAGTGCCGTTTTTATCCGCGATAACATCCAATGTGAAGTCATTTCCGGATGCGCCGGGATTGTTGGCCGTAACTGTGAGACTTCCATCTGTCCATGAGGCGCAGGTTCCGGTGTAGCCCCGCTTTTCAAACACCGTATATAAAGTGTCATAGGTCTCCGCATAAATCGCCATGAGGCTTGGCAGCATCACTAGCAGGAAAATGAAATTGACCTCAATAAAACGCCAGAGCTTTCTGCCATACAGCTCGAAAAAATGAAAAAAAGCGTTTTTCTGGGGTTCGTCCTTTTCAACACCCTTGCCAGGCTTGTAATAGCGTTTGTAAGAGAATAATGCCATAGAGATACTCCATTCCAATGCAATGTGTCCTTGTATTATATCATCGAAGTATCGATGCTGCAACAAAAAAAGACAGGTCTCCCCTGTCTTTTTTAGTATTTTCAGTTTTACATAGCCTTCGGATGACTCTTGTTATAGACGGACTTCAATTGGTGCTTTACGAGCTGTGCATAGACCTGTGTGGAGGAAATATCACTGTGCCCCATCATCTCCTGAATGGATCTGAGATCAGCCCCATTTTCCAGCAGATGGGCCGCAAAGCTGTGCCGCAAAGTGTGAGGTGTAATATCCTTGTTGATCTGGGCCTTCTCCTGATAGGTCTTGATGATCTTCCAGAAGCCCTGACGGCTCATGCGGTCGCCGCTGATGTTCACGAACAGAGCCTGTTCATTGATATCGGCAATCATTTTGGGCCGAATATTCTGCATATAGACAGCCAACGCATCCACAGCGGCAGGATACAGCGGGATCACTCGTTCCTTGTGGCGGCTTTCGCAGCGAATAAAGCTGCCCGCCAGATTCACGTCCGACACATTCAGAGAAATCAGCTCCGTTACACGGATTCCCGTGGCATAGAGAAGCTCCAGCATGGCCTTGTCCCGATAGCCCTTCATGTCTGTACATTTGGGCTGGGCCAAAAGCCGCTCAACCTCTTTTCCGGTAAGCACCTGAGGCAGCTTTTTCTCGGACTTGATAGAGGAAATGTTGGCAGCAGGATTCTCGGAAATGATCCCCTGATTCACCAGAAAACCAAAATAGCCCTTCATGGACGCCAGGCTTCTGGAAACCGTCGCAGGAGACTTCCCCAGCCCTGCCAGAAAGTCCAGATATGTACTGATCTGGGTCTGAGTCACATTTCCGGCATGGAGCTGACGATCTGCCGCATATGACGCAAACTGCCTGAGGTCCCTCATATAGGAGGAAATCGTATTGGCAGAGGCGTGTTTTTCATTGGCAAGATACTGCTCATACGCCGAAAAAAAAGTGTTCATAACCAATTAAACTCCATACGATAAAAAATACAAACAGCTGAGCCAGCGCCCCAACGAGCACTCCAGCAGCGCCGTCCCCACAGCCGCAAACACTGTAATGATGCCGATCATGACTGCATTCCCAAGGCCCGGTGCCCAGTCAAACCGAAGGCTCCGATCCACCGCCCAGCTTCCAAGGAGAAAGCTGTAAGGAAGGAGGATCAGCAGTCGGAACGAGAGAAGAATCCCTGCGGCAAAAAGTCCGCAAAGTCCATTCCCCGCCGTAAAAGCACAAACCGCACCGCTGAGCAATAACCCCTCGATCCCGAACCAGGCCGGAATCAGCGCAGCACCCCAACGGGTAAGCCCCAACAGAAACACAGGCACACACAGCCGGATGCATGCGGCAAGGACCACCGGGTCCGGTCGAAGTGCAAACTCCCAAAAAGACATCTGCGTATCCGTAACACCGGGAAACAGAACCCCCCGGATTCCGGTCAGAATACACAACCCACATCCAAGGACACAGCCAATCAGGAACATCAAAAGCAGCGTCCGGTTGATGCATCCCGTCTTTTCCTTCACATCTGCAATATGGTATTTCGTCAAAGCCCTCACCCCATAGATATTATGGGTTAGATGACGTTGATATACCATATGTTGTGGAAAATTATGATTTCCACAGAGTTTTGCACAATTCAAAGGATTCTCTGTACTGATAATATACTCCATATCCCTTGAAATATCAATACTTTTTTAGATTTTTGTTCATTATGCCAAAATATTATGTAATATGCATTATGTAAACTATGTAACTAAGTGCTCCAGATTTCGCCCGTTTTCTCTATATATTGTGCGTCATTCCCCGCCATAAGCACAACACCTAGTAAATGCAAGACGCCCCATGCAATCCTGCATGGGGCGTAACTTTTATTTACCTGCTCAATTATTCCGGAATTTCTGCAAGTCCGGCTTCAATTGCCCGCATGGCGATGGCACATTCCAGCCGCTTCCGCTGCATATCACAGCCCAACTTGTAGGGCTTCTTCATATCCCCGTTTGCATTGAGGTTTGCCGCGGAACAGCCACCGCTGCAATAGAATCTGGCCCAGCAGTCCTGACAGTCCTCACGGGTATAGATGTTGAGTCCGGCAAACTGATTGGCAATGTCCATGTTGAACTCGTCCGTCAGGACACTGCCCATCCTGTACTCCTCTTTGCCCACGAACTGGTGACAGGGGTACAGATCTCCATCCGGGGTCACAGCCACATACTCACAGCCGGCACCACAGCCCCGCATCCGTTTGATCACGCAGGGGCCCTGGGTCAGGTCCACATTGAAGTGGAAGAAGTTGAAATCCTTCCGCTTCAGCATGATCTTTGCCAGCTTTTCATACTCGGCATAAATGGTGGGAAGATCCTCCTCCCGGAGATGGTAGGGGTCGGTATCCGCCGCAGTGACAGGCTCTACGGAAATGCTGTCCACCCCAAGGTCCGCAATGGACAGGACATCCTCCGAGAAGTCCAGGTTTTCATGGGTGAAGGTGCCGCGAACGTAGTAATCCTTGTTCTTATCCCGCTGCTGGATCAGCTTCAGGAATTTGGGAACAATGATGTCATAGCTGCCCTTTCCATTGACGGTCAGACGGTTTCTGTCGTTGACTTCCTTACGGCCATCCAGAGACAGCACGCAATTGTCCATGGTTTCGTTGAAATACTGGATATTCTCATCGCTGAGCAGCACGCCGTTGGTGGTCATGGTAAAGCGAAAATGCTTCCCCCAGGCGTCCTCATTGGCTCTGGCATAGTCCACTGTGGCCTTGACGGTATCCATGGCCATAAGCGGCTCACCGCCGAAGAAGTCCACCTCAATGTTGTGACGGCTGCCGGACTTCTTTGCCACCCACTCAATGGCCTTTTTCGCCACCTCCGGGGGCATGATTTTTCTGCCTGTGCCGAAATCACCGGTGGACGCGAAGCAGTATTTGCAGCGAAGATTGCAGTCATGGGAGACATGCAGGCAAAGAGCCTTCACCGGAGCGTCCTTGGGAACGGCCACTGACGGGTCCACATAGTCCATGGGTGTGAAGAGCAATCCCTCCTCCTTCAGTTCCATCAGCTCGTCCCAGGCGCGTCTGGCGTCCTCAGAGGCAACACCGGGAAGCTCCGGCATCACGTCAGGACAGTTATTTGCGGCAGACAGCAGATCGTAGCTCAGCTGATCGAGCACATGCACAGCGCCGCTGTTCACATCCACCGCGATATTGCAGCCCAGAGCAGTAAATGTATGTACCATAATCATCCTCCAAAGATTTTTAAATTCAATATAGTCAAACAAACTGGGGAGGGACCAAGGCCCCTCCCCTAATTTGCCCATAGAACCACAGATAAATCAGCGATCCTTGTTCTCACACTTCTGGTTGGCAACAGTGCAGGAAGTTTTGCAGGCGGACTGACAAGAAGTCTGGCACTCGCCGCAGCCACCCTTGCATGCGCTCTCCTTCAGCGTAGCGCCGGTCAGAGTTTTGACGTGTTTCATGTGATAACCTCCTCTGTGGTTGATTACTGTTATTATAGCACATAGGCCATCGTATTTCAATTGCTTTTTCGCTTTTTCAGCCCCATTTATGTTTGCTTTTTCAGCCGCATTCAGTCAGCTTCCCCAATACAACATATCTGGCGTTTTCAAAGTCATAAGCACAGGTGGACAGACACAGCAGTCTATCCTCCGGTTCCGGGATACTTACAGGCGTAAAATCCGACTGACTCATCATTTTTTCAATATACTCCGCTTTTTTATCCGCTGTATCAAAGGAAAAGGTATATGCGTCCGATTCCATGGTTGTTACAAATCCCGCAAACAGCTCCAGCTGGTAGTTTTGCTCCGGTGTCAGCAAGTACAGCACCGGATACTGGTCATAGTAAGTCTGCTCCTGATACCGCAAAATCGGTTGAAGCATGGTTCCGTTTTTCATATTATGCCCATAGATAAAGGAGATTTCATCAGAAAAATCCGACTGATTCAAATAATCCAGAAACAGGCTTCCGCCACTGCTCTCCTTGCCGTTGGGCAAATGGGTGAGATAATACCGGTTGTCGCTCCCCTGAACCACCGGGAGATTGAGTTCCTCATCCAGGGAATACAGCCACCCCACCGTATCCGGACAATCCTGCAACAGCTCATCAAAATCGATTGAGATCGGCGCATACACTGTAACCTCCGTGTCCGTTTCCTCAGTAACCACAGGCTGCTCAGTCTCTGCGGGAATCTCCAATACTTCCGATTGTTCAGGCTCTTCCGATTTTTCAGGCTCACTGGTCTGGATCACATACTTCTGATCCACATCCTCATAGTATTCATCAATCACCCGATAGGTATGCAGTCCCCGATAGATCTGATAACCGCCCACACCCATAACCGCCAGCAGCACCATAACAACCAGAGCCATGATAAACTTTCTCATAAATGCCTCACCAAAAAGTGGGCAGAGCCAAAGCTCTGCCCACATGCAAGTTTACAAATTACTTACCGAAGGATTTTTTCCGATGGCCGAAAATGCCGATGCCCGCCAGAGCGCCGCCAGCAGCCAGTACAATCAGCATCCACATAAGGAGATTGATGGTATCTCCTGTCAGCGGAATATCTGTATAGGTGTTGGTAATGGTGATGGTGTCATTCTTTGTGGAATACTTTGCCACATAGTGTTTCACACCGGTTTCCTTTACGGTATAGGTAACTGCCTTGCCATCCTTGTACTTGGGCAGATCCTTGAAGGTATACTTCCAGCTCATACCCTTCGTGATTGCCACAGCATCGCCATACTTCTCACCGTTGGCATAGAGCTGAACCGTGATGCTGTCAGGACGTGCCTTCTTCGCGTTATTGTTGTCTACCCAGGTCTTGGTCACAGTAACCGTTGTCGTCTCAAGCTTGTGGGTATTGGTAATGATAACATTGCCATCCTTGTACTCATAGGAGGCGGTGTAGCCGCTGGCCACGTTCACTTCCTGTACGGTGTACTCGATTTCCTTGCCATCCTTGCTGACCGGCAGATCCTTAAATGTATAGGTATCGGTCATGGTGACGGCATCCCCAAGCTTCACGCCGTCGGCATAGAGCTGAATCTGAACAGACTCCGGACGAATGCCGTCGTTGTCGTCCTGATCGTCCCACTTCTTGGTGACAGTAAGCTCTCTGGTCTCAGACTTATGGGTATTGGTAATGACATATACGCCGTCCTCTTCTGCGTAGGAGGCAGTATAGCCCTCTGCTACATTTTCTTCTCTGACCTCATAGGCGATTTTCTCACCGGCTTTATAAACCGGCAGATCCTTGAAGGTGTAGGAGTCGGTCATTGTGACAGCTTCCCCGACCTTCTCACCGTCGGCATAGAGCTGAATCTGAACAGAATCGGGCCGAATGCCATCATTGTCGTTGTCATCCGCCCAAACCTTCTTGACCTGAATTTCAGTGGTCTCAGGCTTGTGAGTATTGGTAACGGTAAATCCGCCATCCGTCAAATTGGTTGCGGAAGTGTAGCCCGCAGGAACCTCTGCCTCTTCCACAGTGTATGCCACGGTGACGCCGTCCTTGTACACCTTCTGAGGCGCAAACTGTGCAGTCCAGTTATTGTCTTCGCTGAGGACCACAGTATCGACAGGTTCGCCGTCTGCCAGCAGGTTCACCGTAACAGACTGGGGACGCTTGCCGTCATTGTTGTCTGCGTCGTCCCAAACCTTGGTTACAGAATATGCTACGGTCTTCAGGATATAGCTGTTGATAATCACATAGTCATCGTCATCGATTGTGGCAGTGTATCCGGGAACAGGCTCTTCCGTCACGGTATATACGATCTTTTTACCGTCCTTGTAGAAGGGCAGGTTCTCAAATGTGACCTTCCAGTCATCCTCGGCCGTGATTTCCGCGGATCTGACCTTTTCGCCGTCTGCCAGCAGATTTACAGTAATGCTGTCCGGGCGGCTGCGGTCATTATTGTCACCGTCATCCCATTTCTTAATGACAGTGATAGAAGTCGTCTCCAGCTTATGGGTGTTTAGGATCGTGGCATTGCCATCCTTGTACTCATACGTTGCGGAATAGCCGCCGGCCACGTTCACTTCCTGCACGGTGTACTTGATTGCCTTGCCATTCTTATAGACAGGCAGATCCTTGAAGGTATAGGTGTCGGTCATAGTGACAGCTTCCCCAACCTTTACACCGTCGGCAAAGAGCTGAACCTCAATGGTCTCCGGACGAATGCCGTCATTGTTATTCTGATCGTCCCATTTCTTGGTGACAGTAAGCTCTCTGGTCTCGAGCTTGTGGGTATTGGTAACGGTAAAGACGCCATCCGTCATATTGGTTGTGGAAGTATAGCCCGCAGGAACCTTTGCCTCTTCCACAGTATATGCCACGGTAACGCCGTCCTTGTACACCTTCTGAGGCGCAAACTGGGCAGTCCAGTTATTCTCTTCGCTGAGGACCACAGTATCTACCGGTTCGCCGTCAGCCAGCAGGTTCACCGTTACGGACTGGGGACGCTTTCCGTCGTTGTTGTCTGCGTCGTCCCAGGCCTTGGTAACAGAATATGCTACGGTCTTCAGGGTATAGCTGTTGGTAATCACATAGTCATCGACTTTGGCGGTGTAGCCGGGAACAGGCTCTTCCGTCACAGTATATACGATCTTTTTACCGTCCTTGTAGAAGGGCAGGTTCTCAAATGTGACCTTCCAGTCATCCTCGGCCGTGATTTCCGCGGTTCTGACCTTTTCGCCGTCAGCCAGCAGATTTACAGTAATGCTGTCCGGGCGGCTGCGGTCATTATTGTCACCGTCATCCCATTTCTTGACGACAGTGATTGAGGTCGTCTCCAGCTTATGGGTGTTGGTGATGGTAAACTCCGTGCCATTGAGGACAGGCTTCCCCGCCGTATAGCCTGCGGGAACAACTGCTTCCGCCACGGTATACACCGGAGGATTCTGAATCGGAACACTCTGCTCGGCAAAATCAGCCTTCCAGCCGTTGGCCGCGCTCAGGGTAACGGTATCCACCACTTCGCCGCCGGCCAGTAAGTATACCTCCAGAGAAGCGGGACGCATGCCGTCATTATTGTCCGCATCGTTCCAGCCCTTGGATACAGAATATACAACCTTGTTGTACTTGGGGATTTCCTCATAAGTATTGACGATGTTTGCGGCACCGCTGAGGTTGCTGCTGCTCAGAGTTACCGTGTCAGAGCCGCTAACCGTTACTTTGTAGCCGTCCAGCTCCGCAGACTCTGTCTGCTCACGAACCGTATAGGTGCCAAAGGGAACAGCTGTCAGCAGAGCTGCTGCTGTGGTTTGACCGGCCTTCACTGTAACCGAGACAGTCTTATAGAGCTTCTCTCCGGAATAGATATCAAATACAAAGGTCTTATCCGCAGTCAGAGCAGCACCGGAAACCGTCTTCTGAATGGTCATAGAGCCGCTGGTGGCCACAGAGCCGGTGCCGGTACCCAGGGCCAGGTCAATGCCACTGCCACCGGCAACAGAGCCGTTTTGCCAATTCCGATCCAAGCCGGGGCAGACATTATCCGATGACCAATAGTTTGTGGTTAATGCAAACGTGACCGGAACAGAAACGCCGGCAACCAGAATACTTGTGGAGTAAGAAACTGTGTAATTAATCGGATTTGTCTTCGTTCCCACAGGGAAGGTTCCCTTAATGCGGATTTGCGCATGTCCGCTGCTGTCTGTGCTGGTGCTGACACCGGAACGGGTAAAGGTGCCGCTGGAAGCCGTAATGCTGACATTATTTGCGTCAGCCGTAGTCAACTTGAGCGTTTTTGTCTCGGTCGTTCCGTTGACCGTAATGGTTGCCTTCAGGGCCACAGCAATATCAATATGATTCACCGTTGCGGCTTTGTCATATTCCATTGTGTCTCCAAGAGGCTCAGGCTCAGTCTCGGCCACAGGGGTCGACTCAACGACAGGCTCCTCCTCTGGAGCAGGATCTGTGTCCGCAGGCTCCGCAGAAGCAACCGGACTCTGAACCGGAGCATCCTCAGGAGTCTCCTGATCAGCCGGGGCTTCCGTTACGGTCGGTTCCGCAGGCAGTTCGTTGTCTTCGGCAAACACAGTGCCAGTGGCCAGCATACTAAAGAGCATGGCAACGAGCAATACCCAAGACAACTTGCGATATATTTTCTTCATGTTTGCTACCTCCTTATTTATTTGAGTTTACCAGACGAAAAATCTGCTTCTCATCTATTGTATTATACCACAGTCCCCGTTGAAAGTCCATAGGCGATATCCAGTATTTTCAATTTGTTCTTATTCTTTTTTGGCGTTTTCCCAAAGTTTTTCCCGAGGCCACCATGGCTCCCAGCACGCTGCCCGCAATGGTCAGAATGGGTATTACCCAGGGCTTTGAAGCCACCTCCCGAAACAGCAATCCCCGCAGAACAAAGGTCAGCAGCAGATACGCTGCCGCCGAAGCAAGACAAAGCGGCAGCCGCATCTCCCTTGCCCCGCGTCCGCAGACCAGGGCACCCAGAAAGGCGGACAGTGCGCCGATAACCCAGCAGGCGCCTCTTTCCGCTTGAACCGGCAGAATTTCACCGCCGAGGAGTGCCGCTGCCAGTGCCGTCAGCCCCATGGAAATCGCAAGCATGGTGCATGTCCCCATCAGAACCGCTTTCAGTCCGTTGCCTTTCAGTTTCATATTCATAGAAAAACTCCCCCCACATCGCTCATGGAAAAGCCTATGCGGGAGGAGTTTCGTTTATGAAATCACTTCTCGTTGGTCTGGGTTCCGGTGGTGGAAATAGCCCAGCGGGTCAGCTGGATGCGGACGCGATCCTCACTGGTCTCGATGGTGATGAGGTCGTCCTTAATGTGAACAACCTTGCCTACAATACCGCCGATGGTGGTAACATCGTCGCCCACAGCCAGAGCGTCTCTCATTTCGTTGAGCGCCTTTTTCTTCTTGTTCTCAGGACGGATGATCATGAAGTAGATCATTGCGACCATCAGAACGATCATGAAAATGGTGGGAGCCAGAGAGCCGGCAGCAGAAGCCGTCAGAACAGCAAACATAGATAATTCCTCCGATTATGATTGTTTTTATTCACGCAGTTTTCCGTGCAAGAATACTTTTCCTTATTATACGTTCTATGAAGCACAATTTCAAGGGAAACTTATATTTTCCGCGCAAGTTTCTCGGAATACTCCTGCCGGAAGGCGTCAAAATTCCCATTGTCAATGGCTTCACGAATTCGTTCCGTAAGCTTGTTGTAAAAAAACAGGTTATGCATGACGGAAAGCCGCATGGCCAGCATTTCCTCCGCCTTGAACAGATGATGGATATAGCTTCTGGTATACCGGCGGCACACGGGACAGTCGCACTGGGGATCAATGGGTCTGTCGTCATAAATATACTTGGCGTTTTTCATATTCACCGCGCCCTCCCAGGTGAACAGCCGCCCGTGGCGGGCATTTCTGGCAGGCATGACGCAGTCAAAGAAGTCGATGCCTCTTGCAACAGCCTCAATGATGTTGCTGGGGGTGCCCACACCCATGAGATACCGGGGCTTGTCCTCCGGCGTATGGGGCGCGAGAATGTCCAGAATGTGATACATGGTTTCCGTAGGCTCTCCCACAGCCAGCCCCCCGATGGCGATACCGCCCACAGGCAGATTTTTCAGCTGCTGCATGTGCCAGATCCGGAGATCGTCATAGGTGCCCCCCTGATTGATGGCAAAGAGCACCTGACCGGGGTTGACCGTATCCGGCAGCTTGTTGAGCCGGTCCAGCTCTTTGATGCACCGCTCCAGCCACCGCTGTGTACGCTCCACAGAAGCCTTCACATAGGGTCTGGGAGCAGGGTTCTCCACACACTCGTCAAAGGCCATGGCAATATCAGAGCCGAGATTGGACTGGATCTGCATGCTCTCCTCCGGGCCCATAAAGATTTTGTGTCCGTCCAGATGGGAGGCAAAGGTCACGCCCTCCTCTGTGATTTTCCGAAGCCCAGACAGGGAAAACACCTGAAATCCGCCGGAATCCGTCAGAATGGGGCCGTTCCAGGTCATAAACTTATGAAGGCCGCCCATGGCCTTTACCACCTGATCGCCGGGCCGCAAATGCAGATGATAGGTGTTGCTGAGCTCCACCTGGGTACCGATGTGCTCCAGATCCCAGGCACTGAGACCGCCCTTGATGGCGGCCTGGGTTCCCACATTCATAAACACCGGTGTCTGTACCACACCGTGGGGACAGGTAAACTCGCCCCGGCGGGCAAGCCCCTGGGTTTTCAAAACCTTGAACATCCTTTGTCCTCCATTCGTCAGAGAATCAGCATGGCATCTCCAAAGGAGAAGAACCGATACCGGTTTTCAACGGCAGTTTTATAGGCGGCAAGCACATGCTCCCGGCCCGCAAAGGCGGAAACCAGCATCACAAGGGTGCTCTCCGGCAGATGGAAATTGGTCACAAGGCCGTCCATGGCCTTGAAGGTGTAGCCGGGATAGATGAAGATTTCCGTCCATGCGCTCTTTTCGGAGAAGCTGCCGTCCTCATTTACCAGAGACTCCAGAGTTCTGCAGGAGGTGGTTCCCACACAGATGATCCGTCCGCCCGCCTGCCGGGTTTTGTTCAGAAGGTCAGCCGTCTCCTGAGAGATCATGCAGAACTCACTGTGCATGTGGTGCTCCAGCACATCCTCAGCGGATACGGGACGGAAGGTGCCAAGACCCACATGAAGCGTCACATAGGCAATGTTCACGCCCATGGCTTCAATTTCCGCAAGCAGTTCTTTTGTGAAGTGGAGACCGGCAGTGGGAGCCGCCGCAGAGCCAACCACTCTGGAATAGACCGTCTGATACCGCTCTCCGTTTTGAAGCTCTTCCTTGATATAGGGCGGCAGAGGCATCTTTCCAAGCCGCTCCAGAACCTCCAGAAAGATTCCCTCATAGAAGAACTGCACCAGCTTTTTGCCCTCCTGCAGATCCTCCAGAATCTCGCCGGTCAGTTCCCCCTCTCCAAAGGTCACACGGGAGCCAGGCTTCAGCTTTCTGCCGGGACGGGCAAGGCATTCCCATTTCCCTTCCCCCTGATCCTTCAGCAGCAGAAGCTCCACAGCGCCGCCGCTGGGGTCCCGTTTTCCGTAAAGCCGGGCAGGCAGCACACGGCTGTCATTGAGCACCAGGGTATCTCCCGCCCTCAGGTGGGAGGGAAGGTCATAAAAATGCTCATGACCCACTTCCCCGGTCTGCCGGTTCAGGGTCATCAGCCGGGAGCCGTCACGGCGCTCTAAGGGCGTCTGGGCGATCAGCTCCTGGGGAAGATCATAGTAAAAATCACTTGTTTTCACAAAGTATTCCTCATTTTTCATGTCATTTGAATCACTCAATTGGCTACTATCATAGTACAAACCGAGCGGAAACGCAACTGTTTTTGCAAAAAAGGTAGCGGCCGATGCTCTTTTGAAGCACCGGCCGTATAATCAGGCTCATTTAGCTGTTTTCGCCCAGATAGATGGACACACGGTTCTGAATCAGGGAGGAAACCTCTTCAGCGGACTTGTCACCCGCAAAGAACGCGGCAGCCTCCTCCTGAATGATCTCGTAAATGTCGCTGTCATACGCGCCGGAAAGCTGGGCATTATCCACTGCCGTCTTAAACTGCTCCACCTGTTCCGCCGTCAGAGGCTCCACGGTGTACTCCGTTTCGCCCAGATAGCATGTGTTGTCATAATAGACCTTTTCGTCCCCGTCCATGTAGTAGCTTTTCTCCATGGTCTCGGCCATTTTGCTGTCAAAGGCAGAGGCCAGTACCGGGAAGCTCCAGAGATTGTTCTGATAATCCTCGCTCAGCAGGGTCTTGATGAAGCTCCATGCCACATCCTTGTGCTGGCAGGAAGCGCTGACCGCAAGAGCCGAATCCGCACCGAGCATCAAACCGCTGCCATTCTCAGAGGGATAGCCAATGGACACGATTCCGTTTTTCTCGCAGTAGAGGTTGAAATAATTCTTTACCTCGTCGGGGCCGGACATATACTGGAAGGTCATCAGAAGCTCGCCGCTCTGGAGCAGCTGGTTGTCGTCCACATACACCATATCCACGGCTGTATTATCTTCGTAATCCGCAGGCAGGTATTTGGCAGCCTCCAGCATCTGACGGAATTCGTCGCTGTCAAAGCTGCAGGTGGCGGCGCCGTAGTCCACAAACTTACCCAGATTGAAGTTGATCATCAGATTCAGGAAGTCCTGCTGGTTATAATACTGCATGACCTTCGCATCCTCCGGCAGCGTGGAAATGATCTGCGCCATGTCCGCAAGGGTCCAGCTGGTTCTTCCGTCCAGCAGCGCCGCGCTGGCGTTGATGGTCTGCACATAGAAGGTCGTGGGCATTCCGTAGAGTATTCCATCGCTGGTAAAGGCTTTCAGAGGTGCGGACACCAGAAGATCCTGAGAGAAGCCGTCGGCCTCCATCAGCTCCGACATGTTTGCCAGAACGCCCTTCTGAATATACCGCTGCTGCTTTCCGTTGTTCAGCACCATGATGTCGGGAGCGTTGCCGGAGACAATATCCAGATCCAGCTGCTTACCGCCGGCCTCGTAATCCTCCTCGGTGTTATACTGACTGTAATCCATCACTGTGATCCGGTATTCGTTGTTTTTTCTGTTGAAATCGATGATGGCGTTGGTAAGCTCAGAGTCCAGATACTGCATGCCCATTGTCAGGACTGTACGGACAGGAATATCGGAAATATCCGTCTTTTTCATGGTAACAGTCTCATACTGTGCATCAGATCTGTTCCAGTTGCAGAGCAATGCTACAATGTTATCCGCGTCCAATGCAGCAATAGCCTGAATGTTGTTGCCGTTGATGTCGGAATCCAGCCAGTTGAGAATCAGCTGGGTTTTGCCTGTGGCCGTATCCAGCGTATAGAGATTGCCTCCATCGCTGAGCAGCGCCTGAGCACCGTCGCCGGGATAGATGGACATATTGTAGACCGCTTCCCCAAGGTCGATTTCCAGAGGCTCAGAGACTGCGCCGTTTTCGATCCGGGCAATCTTTTGCCCGCCTTCGTCACTGTAATATGTGATGAGAATCGTACCGTCTCCGGTAGCAACTATCTGATTGATCCAGTTGCACTGAGGCGTAATGTCCGGAAGCCGGTTTCCATCGGCGTCATAGCAGTAGATCACGGTTTCGGAGGCAATATACGCAGTCCCCTTCTGATCCATCACCAGATTGTTCACGTTGAAGTAGCCGTATTTCTCCGAAGCGTCTGCGGCTGCTTCCGCAAGGTCCAGCTGAGAGAGAATGTTGCCGCTCATGTCGCACTTGTAAATGGTATAGGTTTCCGTGGGGCTTGCCATATTCTCCGGAGCGGGCATTTCCTCGGTCTCCGCCGCAGAGCTTTCCTCAGGTTCAGGCAGCTCCTCCTGGACTGCTTCGGGTTCTTCCGCAGGCTCCTCGACAGGCTCCTTAGCGGATTCTTCCGCAGGCTCCTCAACAGGCTCCTCAGCAGTCACAGCTTCCTCCGCCGTATCCTCTCCGTCCCGCTCTTCCACTTCATAAGGAATCGGTTCCTCAGCGTACATGCTGTCATCATAGCTGTAGGTCGTCATAAGATAAAAGCTGCCGTCGGGGCTGACCCGGATGTTCTGAATCCATTCGTTCGCGCCATCCTCGTGGGTCAGATTGGGAACGGGAACCTCCGCCACTTCCCCGCTCCGCATGTTTATGCCGTAGAGATGGGTGGCAGAACCGGCTTCCTCCGAATATGTGTCGCCGGAAACATACAGAGTATCCCCGCACACGGAGGAGGTGTTCACCCAGTCCAGCTTTACATTGAGGTCCTGATACTCCGTCAGGTAGCCATAGCCCAGAGTCTGGGCAACGGTTTCCGCGCTCTGCTTGTCCCCCTTTTCTCCGGAGGAACCATCCTCCTTGCCGCAGGCCGTAAGTCCCAGCGCCATGGTCCCCGCCAAAAGCAGAGACAAAATTCGTTTCATGTGTTTCATAAGAACTCCTTTCAGGGTGTCCCGCGCTTTTCATAGTCGCGGGTCCGTTTTTGTTCGATTGCGTTTTCTATGGCATCCCGGATGCTGAACAGTCCCCAGGTTCTCCGCCTGTTCCAGCGGTAAAGCCAGATACCTGCCAGGATCAGCGGGATCAGGAGCAGGATCGCCTCCGGGATCAGCATCAGGGCCAGATGATTTTCTGTAAGTCTCGCGGCATTTTCCCAGTAGGGATAGGGGATCACCTTTTCAGAAATTCCCCAGGTGGACAGGTTCCGCAGGGCGTCCAATCGGCTTTTCAGGGAAAACCGGTTTGTCACATCCATCACGGACGTGTCATCAGGAACCAGCCCCTTCAGGGCACCCAGAAGCGTGGAGGCCGCAAAGTTTTTCACCGGCTGGGGCAGTACAGCCTCGATGCAGGTATAGCCTGTCTGAAGGTCCGAGCCGGGGGAATCTCCAAAGGTCCAGGCCCGCTTGGTGTCCCCTGCCGCCTGTTCATTGAATTTTCCGGACTCCGTATTCACCACCGCAGCCACCACATAATCCTGCCCGTTCCAGCTGAGATACCGCCCCACCACATCGTCGGTATAGTAGAGGTCCCATGCAGTAGCCCAGTCCAGAACGATCCGGTCGTGCATCACATCCGATTCATCCATATACCAGCCGGTGCGAAGCTCCATGGGGTGCATGCGGAAATAGTCTCCCGTGACCTCTGTGAGCTCCACATCCGTGGAACCGGAGTCGCTTTTCAGGGTGGCAGACTGCTTTTTTGAGGTCGCAAAGAGCCACGGGTGATTTTCTTCAGCAACACCGGCATCCGTCAGTGCGGCAGAGATGGAGACTTTGACGCCGGGAATCGCCTCCTGTAAAATGCCGCTCTGCTCCTCCAGCAGCACCTGTGCCTGGGCATAGGGTTTTTTTTCGGTTTGCCACCGCTGATAAGCCCTTTGGGCGGTCAGCTGCGCAACATACCCCACATCTGAATGATGGCAGATGCCGAAGCCTATGAGACAGACAGCCGCCAGAGCTGCCGCCCCAATGGTTTTCCACTTCATAGGCAGCACCTCACTCTGCGATCCGAACCCGGTCTCCCACCTGCAGCGGCACCGTGGATGTGGTGATGATAAAGTCCGTGGAGGACAGGGTCCCGCTCACTGCGGAATTCACATCATCGGAGGCCAGCACCTCCACCTTACACTTTTTCACCGAATACCGGTTGCCCAGGGGGCTGGATTTCACGGATACCCCATAGACAAAGCTGCCGTCGGAGTCCGTATGGATGCAGGAGGAAGGAAGCACCAGATCATAGCTTGCGTTTTTATTTCCTATGGAATAGCTTAGCTGCATGCCCACCACAACGTCCTCGCCTGTGACCTGAAAGCTGAGAACTCTGCTGCCGGAGGGATCGGAGGGGTCGGCCTGCACATTGGTCAGCACCATGGAGATATCGCTGCCATACTGATTTGTCACCTCGGCGTTCGTGCCGGGGGTGAGCATACGGGCCTGCTCCTTGGTGACGGTGGACTTCATGGTATAGCCCTTACCGGCGATTTCAATGACGATCATGGGCTCGTCGGCCACAGTGCGGTTCCCAGCCGCCACGTTCACCTCCGACACCACACCGGCATAGCTGGTAAGCACCTCGGATTTCGCGGCCTTTGCCTCCAGCGACTGGACCTTTTGCTCGGCGGCAGAAAGCTCCGCCTCCTTGGCGGCTCTGTCCAGCTCCGCAACAGAAGCGTCATAGGACTGCTGGGCAGCCGCATCCGCCTGAGCGGCCTTCAAATCCGATAGAGCATTCTGAGCGGCGGTCAGGGCGCTCTGGGCAGACTCCACGCTCATCACGCCGGAATGCTCCGCCTGATAGCTGGCGGTGGCAGACTGGGCCGCTTCCAGATCGATCTGGGCATAGCCCACCGCAGCCTGTGCGTTGGCCTGAGAGCTGTAGGCCTCTGCCAGATCCAGATTCGTAGCGGGGTCCGGGTCAATATTGGATTCAAATGTTACCTGAGAGTTCCAGTATTCCAGATCCTTCTTGGCCTCGTCCAGAATTTCCTGATAGTATGCCTCGTCGTCCCGGTATCCGGCCAGAGCGGATTCATAGTTCTTTGCATCCGACAAATCGGCTTCCGCCTGGGATACTGCCGCCTCCGCCTGAGAGAGCTTTTCCGCGTCGGAATTGTTCTGGGAACCGGATTCCAGCATCATTTTATCGTATTCCAGCTTCAGGGCATTGTATTCCGCTCTTGCCGTAAGGAGCTCTTCGCTGTCGCTTTCCTCCAGGGTCAGAAGGGCATCTCCAGCGGCCACCTCATCCCCCACCTTCACATGAACAGCGGATACTGTTCTGGTTTCGGAAATGGAGACATTGTAGCTCTGAGCCGCCTCCACGGTTCCGTTTCCGCGGATTTTTGTCACAATGGTGGTGGAGGTGGGATACTGTGCCGCCACCTCCGGCAGAGAATAATTCATGATGGTATTGGAGAAAAAGGTCAGGATCAGCAGCACCACCAGAAAGACAATGATGGCATTTTTCACCCAGTCCCGTTTTCCCTTCACTTTTCTCAAATATGCAGGAGTCTTTGTCATATTCTGCACCTCTATCCTTTGATGCCTCCGGAATAGGTAATCCCCGCTTCCAGATACTCTTCTCCCCACAGGAACATCAGCAGTGTGGGAATCATATAGATAACAGCGACGGCAAAGGCTACGCCCACCTCTCCGCTGTTGATTTCACTTAAAAAGACGCTCAGGGGATACATTTCCTGATCCGAAAACAGGATCAGCGGCTGCTCTACCATGTTCCAGTAGTCGATAAACACCAGCATGGCCACACTGACAAGGCATCCCTTGCACATGGGCAGGCACACGGAGGAAAACAGCCTCCACTCCCCGGCCCCATCCAGCTGGGCCGCCTCCAGATAGGATTTTGGAATCCGCCGCATGTTTTTTGTCAGCAGGAATACGCTGAAGGGGGCAAAAATTCCCGGCAGGATCACCGCCCATCTGGTATCCAGCAGGTTCAGCCATTTGCTCACCAGATAATTGGGCACCAGCGTCACCTGATAGGGCATGAGCATTAAAATAATGTATCCGAAAAAGATGCTTTCCCGGACTCTTCCCCGATACCGGGTAAAGCCATAGGCCGCAAAGGATGCGATTGCCACCTGAAACACCACCACAGGCACCGTCAGAAATATGGAATTCCAGAGCTTCAGCAGGTATTCGGGACTGTTGAAGAGCACCGTCCAGTACTGGGAGAAGGAAACCATGTCCGGGATGAATTTGAGATTCACCCGCTGGGAGATGTAGCTTGTGACCGCAGTCCCCTCACTGTTCTGGGTGGAAGCACCAAATACAGCTCCGTAATTGGCAGTGATCTCCGATTCCGCCATAAAGGAATTGGTGATGGTCAGCACAATGGGCATCAGAGAGATCAACGCCATGGAAATGCCCATGGCAGTGAAGAGAATTTTCAGAGTCAGCTTCCTGCGCTGATATCGGTTTCGACGTTTCATGATTCCTCCACATCCCTTCCAAGGCGGTCATCCGCAAGAAACAGGCAGAGGATCACAAGGATCATCACCAGCGCCATCAAAAGTGCCGCTGCGGACAGCTTCTGATAGTCAAGACTTTCAAAGGTGTTGTTCATGAAATGCTGCAAAAGATACAGTCCGTCGTATGGGTATTTCCCCGTCAGAAGATATACCTCCCGGAAGATCTTCATGGAGTTGATGAGGCTCAGGATGGTCACAAACACGATGGTGGGAGAGATGTACCGAAGCTTGATCTGCATGAAAATCCGGAAGGAGCCTGCGCCCTCCAGCATAGCCATTTCCTGAATGTCCACCGGCACATTGGACAGAGCCGCCAGAAACAGGATCATATTGTAGCCAATGTTTTTCCACAGATACAGCAGGATCACCACATAGCGGTTGAACTCCGACTTCATCCAGTCGATCTGGTCAATGCCAAAATGCGCAAGAAAGCCGTTGAGGGCACCGTTATAGCTGAACATCACCTGCCAGATCAGCACCACCGAGGCCACCGGAACCATCAGGGGCGCCAGCATGCTGGTGCGCATCTGGCTTTTCAGGGGCAGCTTCTGATTCAAAAGGCAGGCCAGCAGCAGAGAGATCACCACCGCACTGGGAACGGCAATGCCGGAGAAAATGGCGGTGTTTTTGGCAGCCAGCTGAAAGGAGCTGTTCTGAAGAAGCCTTGCGAAATTGTCAAACCCCACAAACTGATGCTGCACAGGGTTGTTTACAAAGGCATAATAAATGACCACAAAGAAGGGCACCACAAAAAACACCAGTACCCCCAGAAAGCTGGGACTCAGAAACGCCAGAGACAGCCATTTCTCCTGATTCTTGCGTTTCCTTCCGGATGTCCTCCGGGTTCGTTTTCCGGTCATCTGATACCCTCCTTCCCTGGTTCAATAATAGACGCAGAAATCTGTATGTTCGTTGCAGGAATGACGAAATTTTTTCAGCTCAGTGTATATTATATCATTAGGAGGCATTTCTCTCAATGGGGCACTGATTAAGAATTCATAAATTAATCGTAAGACATACAATGTGACAGGATTATTCTGGACAAAACCGCCCCAGCGCGGTATGATACTCCCGGTGATTGACATGAAAAGCAAGAAAAACAGCGACGCGAAAATACGCGCCAACAATAAATATTCCGCCGCCCACTATGACCGGATCAACATGGCCCTTCCCAAGGGCAGCCGGAAGCTGATCGACTACTGTGCCAGACAGCAGGGGGAAAGCGTCAACCGTTATGTATGCCGGGCCGTTTTGGAGCGGGTTCGCAGGGACATCCAGAAGGAATCCACTGCCAGCCAGGAATTTTTCGATCTGTTCTAACACTTTCGGGCGTTAATGTGTCAAAATAACCGAAAATCAAGCTGCCCGGTGGGGATTCTTCTATTTCCTGCGCCTTGACAGCCCCCGGAATCCTATGGTACTATTTATGAAGAATTGCAGAATAGAGGTTGCGGAATTTATCAGTATCCTGTCAGTGGGAGCCGTTCCCCATACGGGCAGGCGAAAGGATTTTCCGCCGAAGGAGCTATGCCCACGGCAGCATATCCCCTGGACGCAGACGTGAAAGCGCTGCGGCTGTCATCTTTTCAGATGGAGTGCTTTCTGCTGAATCGGGCAAAGCCTGACTTTGTTCGTGCAGGCCGGCAGGAGAACTCCCCGCCGGTTTTTTCACATTCTGAGATAGTTCTGCTATGGATAGATAAGGAGCGATTACGACTATGGAAAAGTACAAGGTAGGTATTATCGGTGCCACCGGCATGGTTGGACAGCGATTCATTACCCTGATGGATCAGCACCCCTGGTTTGAGACCGTGGTTCTGGCGGCCTCCTCCCGTTCCGCCGGAAAGCCCTACAAAGAGGCCATCGGCGCAAAGTGGTGCATGGATACCCCCATCCCCGCCTGGGCGGAAAACATTATCGTTATGGACGCAGAGCAGGATGCCGAAGCCATTGCCGCACAGGTTGACTTTGTATTCTGCGCTGTCAACATGGATAAGGCAAAGATCAAGGAGCTGGAGTACAGATATGCAAAGCTGGAATGCCCCGTGATCTCCAACAACAGCGCTCATCGCGGCACCCCCGATGTTCCCATGGTCATTCCCGAGATCAACAACGACCACATCCGGATCATCGAGGCTCAGAGAAAGCGGCTGGGCACATCCCGGGGCTTTATCGCCGTCAAGTCCAACTGTAGTATCCAGAGCTACGCCCCTGCCCTTTCCATCATCAAGGAGCGTTTTGGACTGAAAAAGGTTCTGGTTTGTACATATCAGGCCATTTCCGGTGCAGGCAAAACCTTTGAAACCTGGCCCGAAATGGTGGATAACCTCATTCCCTATATCGGCGGTGAGGAGGAAAAGTCCGAGCAGGAGCCTATGAAGGTCTGGGGTCACATTGAGAACGGCGTGATTGTCAACGCCACCGAGCCCCAAATCACCGCCCAGTGCCTTCGTGTACCCGTTTCCAACGGTCATATGGCCGCTGTCTTTGCCAGCTTTGAAAAGCCCGTTGATTTTGACGAAATCAAGAAGATGTGGAAGGAATTCAAGGGCCGTCCCCAGGAGCTGGAGCTTCCCCATGCCCCCAAGCAGTTCATCAACTACTTTGAAGAGCCTGATATGCCCCAGACAAAACTCCACAGAGATCTGGAGGGCGGCATGGCCATCTCCGTGGGCCGGCTCCGTCCCGACACCCAGTATGATATGAAGTTCGTTTGCCTCTCCCACAACACCCTCCGGGGCGCTGCCGGCGGCGGTGTTCTGCTGGCGGAGCTGCTCTGTGCGGAAGGCTATATCACCCGTCGCTAAAGTGAGGTATCATCCATGAAGACTCCCCTTTTCACAGGCTCCAGCGTTGCGCTGGTAACACCCATGTACGCTGACGGCTCCGTGAACTATGATAAGCTCTCCCAGCTCATTGAAATGCAGATCGCAGGAGGCACCGCCGCTATCACCATCTGCGGCACCACCGGCGAATCCGCAACCCTGAAGGACCCCGAGCACATCAAGGTCATCGCCCACACCGTTGAAAAGGCCGCGGGCCGGATCAAGGTCATTGCCGGCACCGGCAGCAACGAAACCGACCATGCCATTCTTCTCAGCCGTGAGGCGGAGCAGGTGGGCGCTGACGGCCTGCTGCTGGTCACTCCCTACTACAATAAATGCACCCCCAAGGGACTGATCCGGCACTACAAGGACATTGCTGACAGCGTGAACATTCCCGCTATCGTCTACAATGTTCCCTCCCGTACCGGTGTTTCCATGTCCGTTCCCGTGTACAAGGCGCTCAGCGAGCATCCCAACATCAACGGCGTCAAGGAAGCCTCCGGCAGCACCGAAATCGTGGTCCGCACCATTGCCGCCTGTGGTGACGACTTCAACGTCTGGAGCGGCAACGACACCCAGATCGTCCCCTTCATGGCCATGGGTGCCAAGGGCGTGATCTCCGTACTGGCAAATATCTGCCCCGCAGAGACTGCCGCCATTGCAAACGCATGTCTGGATGGAGACTACAAGACTGCCGCCAGAATGCAGGTGGAATACATGGAGCTCATCGACGCGCTGTTCTGTGAAGTGAACCCCATCCCCGTAAAGACCGCCATGAACCTGATGGGTCTGGAGGTCGGTCCCCTGAGAATGCCCCTTTGCGAAATGGAAGAGCCTACAAAGGCCCGCCTCCTTGCCGCCATGAAGGAAAGAGGCCTGAACGTTTGATTCAGAAAGGACGTTTTACAAATGACCAAAGTGATGATCTCCGGATGTAACGGAAAAATGGGTCAGGTTGTCACCGGCATGTGCGCCACCGCAGAGAATATCGAAGTCGTTGCTGGTGTGGACATGAACCCGGTTCAGCTTAACGACTATCCCGTATACGCAGACCCCATGGAGTTTACCGGCGAAGTGGACTGTATCATTGATTTCTCTCATCCCTCTGCCCTGACGGGACTGCTCAGTGCCTGCAAGCATTTCGGCTGCGGCGTGGTGCTGGCCACCACCGGCCACTCCCCGGAGCAGCTGGAGGAAATCCAGGAAGCGGCAAAGGAAATCCGCGTTTTCAAGTCCGCCAACATGAGTCTGGGCATCAATGTGCTCACCGCCCTGGTAAAGCAGGCCGCGGCCATTCTCGGCAGCAACTACGACATTGAAATTGTGGAAAAGCATCACAACCGGAAGCTGGACGCTCCCAGCGGCACCGCTCTGATGATCGCCGACGCTGCCGCCTCTGCTCTGGACTACGAACCCGAATATGTCTATGAGCGTCACAGCCGCCGCCAGAAGCGGGGCAAGACAGAGATCGGCATCAGCGCCGTCCGTGGCGGAACCATTGTGGGTGAGCACGAGATCATCTTTGCCGGCACCGACGAGGTTCTGGAGATCCGTCACGCAGCCTATTCCAGAGAGATCTTTGCAAATGGCGCAGTCCGTGCTGCCGCTTATCTGGCATCCGTGAAAGAACCCGGCATCTACAACATGGAAAATCTGGTTTCGGAGGTAATCTGACATGGCTATCATTTCTTCTGTTCGCTATTGTCCCAATGTGGCGCTGGTTACGCTGCACAATGTGCCCTGTGAAAGCAAGATCATCGGCGAGATCCTCACGGCGATCTCCAACGAAGG
>JAQXMD010000152.1 GCA_029012465.1 Oscillospiraceae bacterium
CCTCAGCGGCGACAGGACGAAGGGCGGTCACATTTTGGGACTGAGCACAGCCTCTCTGGCGTTCAAGCTCAACCGGCTGGATGCCTATGAGATCATCCTGCCGCAGAACGAGGAGTTTGCCAAGCTGAACCTGTGCGAGGACCTGTCCGCCAAGACCGCCGCCGTGGAGGGCGGGGCGCACAAGTAATTGTATCGTTCCAATGGGGCGCTTCCAAAAGGAAGCGCCCTTCCGCTTTCCGCCAACCTCCGGTGGAGCAATTCTCCCACAGCCTTTTGGCGGCTGCATTTTTTACGCCTCAATGAAAAAGCTTTCTTATCGGGTTAACTCAGCTGCCTGACAAATTGGTGTTTGAAAGTGTACGCTAAATAACGCTGTCATTGCGAACCAGTGCGCACACTGGTCTCGCAATGACAGCATTTTTTCAAACACCAATTTATCGGTTTGCTGAGTGGAACCGATGAGCATTTCCGGAACAAACGAATCACGCTGGTTTTTTCATTGAGCCTTTTTTACTTCAAGAAAAAACGATACTGGTAAACGAAAACGCCCTGGAAGCTCATTCCAGGGCGTTTCATATTGGGTTATTCATCTGCCAGCCGGTAGCCGACGCCGATTTCCGTTAAGAGATAGCGGGGTTTTGCCGGCGACTTCTCGATCTTCCGCCGGAGCGCCGCCATCAAGGCTCGAAGCGCCTGGGTGTCGCTGCCGTATCCGGAGCCGTAGATCTCGTGGATGATATACTGAGTTGTTAATACCTTTCCGATATTTTTGAAGAACAGCGCCAAAAGATCGTACTCCATCGGGGTGACATGAAGTTTTTCTCCGTCCAGACTGACCTGGTGCCGCTCCAGATCAATGGATAAACCGCCGACTGTAAACACAGTCTGCACCTGATTGCCCACCGCTTTATAGGCGTGGCGGAGCGCCACCCGAATCCGTGCCATGAGCTCCGTGGCAGAAAAGGGCTTTGTCAGATAGTCGTCCGCACCACCATCCAGTGCCAATGCCTTCTCGTTGTCCTGATCCCGGGCGGAAACGACGATGATGGGCACCTCCGACCACTCCCGGACCTTTTTGATCACCTCCATGCCGTCAAAATCCGGGAGGCCCAGATCCAGAAGCACCAGATCAATTTGCCCGGATACCAATTGGGTCATGGCGCTCTGGGCAGTTCCGGCCGTAAGGCAGGGAAAGCCCTCCTGCTTCAATGTATAGGTGATAAAGCTGCGGATCTGGGCATCGTCCTCCACAACCAAAATCGTTTCACTGTGTTTGATCATCTGTGTTTTCCTCCAAAGGCAAGGTAAAGGTGAAGACCGCTCCCCTGCCGCTGCCTTGATTCTGTGCGCTGATCCTTCCGCCATGGGCCGTTACGATGGATTCGCAGATGGCAAGGCCAAGTCCAATACCACGCTTGGCATCCGGGCCTTTTCCTTTTGTGGTGTAGAACATCTGAAAGATGTTGGGCAGATCCTGCGCCGCGATGCCGCATCCCCGGTCGGCAACCGTAAATACTGCCATCTTTTGATCCGAATCTTTGGATACGGTCACGGAAATTTCTTCGTCCGGCTGGGTGTGCTTGACTGCGTTGTCCAGCAGATTTGTCAGCACCTGACCGATCAGTCTGGCGTCCATGGGAACCATCAGGATCTCGTCGGGGATGTGGACGGTGATCTCCCGCCCCGGCGCACGCTTTTCCATGACAGCAACCGCCGCGCCGATCACTTCCTCCACCGGCTCCTGCTCTTTGTGCAGCGTGAGCCGCCCATCCTGCAGCCGTGTCAGGCTGAGAATATTTTCCACAAGCGCGTGGAGCCAGTCTGCGTCCTTATAGATGCCGTCCGCAAGGGCGTACCGGGCATCCGATTTGTCTGTCATATCCATAATCATTTCGCTGGTGCCCATGATCCCCGCCAGCGGCGTGCGCAGATCGTGGGATATGGCCCGCAGAAGATTACCCCGGTAACGCTCCTGATTCGCTTCCTCCCGGGACCGGATTCGCTCCTTGATAACCCGCAGCCGGTCCATGGCCATAGCCGTGCTTTCGATCATGGAATGAAGCAGTTTCTTCTGTTGATCTGTCAGCGCCTCAGCCCGTTCTTTTGGAATGCGCAGAACGCCAAGGACAGACTCACTTCCGTAAATTGGCCAGTCATAGAATTCC
>JAQXMD010000153.1 GCA_029012465.1 Oscillospiraceae bacterium
AAACAAATGCGATAAACCCACCCATCAGTCTTTTGAGCTGTACAGGGGAAGTGGATAGATGCCCGTCATGAGGTAGCTGCAATACTCCGCCGGTGAGAGCTTGAGCAGCTGCCACTGGTAGCGGTCATTGTTGTAGTAGTCCATCTGGTCATCTACAATCTGCTGTACCGTCTCGAAGGAAACTGCACAGGATACCGCGTCCCTAATCTCATCCTTCATATGTCCGAAGAAGCTCTCCTGGGGCGCATTGTCCCAGCAGTTGCCCTTCCGGGACATGGACTGGATGAACTGGCTGTCTTTCAGCTTCTGGATGAAGGCATTGCTTGTGTAATGGCAGCCCTGGTCAGAGTGGACGATGGTCGTGTTATCCAGGGTGCAGCGGTGCTTCTGAATCAGCATATCCACCGTCTCTATCACGAAATCCACTTCCAGGGACTCACTCAGCCGGTAGGCCAGAACTTCCCGGGTCATGGCATCCAGAATGGTGGAAAGGTAGCATTTCCCGGTTTTATAGAACAGGTAGGTGATGTCCGTCAGGAGAACCTTCCGGGGTGCGCCCTGGAGGAAGTTCCGCTTGAGAACATTCGGAGCAACGTGATTTGTCTTCATGGCGCTTGCCATCCTTTTGTAGGGATTTTCTCTCCGAATTGGACATTTCAGGCCATATTCCCTCATTAACCGTCTGATTTTCTTCACGTTCATCCGAACGTTCATATGCAGCAGCCGCATATGGATTCCCCTGGCCCCCTTGGGACGTCCACGGAAACGGTAGGCTTCCAGCACCAGCGCAAAGTCCTTCTCGTCCTCCTCGTCCCGCTGCTGCCGGGCAGGTGCACCATTGCGCCAGGCGTAGAACCCGGAGCGGGACACACCGGCTATCTGACACATCCAGCTCACATTCAGCAGATTCCCGTCAGACTGAATCGCCGACTGAATCAGGCCATACTTCACTTCGGCCGGTGCTTCGATTCCCATTGCTTCCGAGCCTCCGTATTGGCCATTTGCAGTTTTTTTAAGAACTCCACTTCCTGTCGGGTGTATTCCAGCTGATGGGTCAGCCACCGAACCCGGACTTCCAGATCCATTTCTCCTTCCGGCAGAACTGCAGCCCTGCCGTTGGATATACGCTTATCCGCGAAGCCGACATTGTCTCGAACATCCCGATTGAGACGGTAGGAGATATTCTCGATCCGCTTTTCTCCCAGAACTTTCGGGTCTATGCCGTTTTCCTGCAGAACCGTACGAATTGGTCGCCCTTGCTGCTTCTGCTCCCAGAGGTACAGCTTGAACTCAGGCTTGAGCATAATGGAAGATTCCGACACCTGTGATACATGTGGGTTCTTCTGGAACTGTTCTATTTGTTCTTGCGTAAATTTTGCCATTTTGTACCCAACCTTTCCCCCGACTGTTTGGGTACATCATACCACAAAAACCACCACTAGAAAAGCGTCCACATGATGGGTTTTCACCCACTTGAGGGCTGTCTGTACCAGGGACACCCCTCACCCCTCGTGTCCGATTTCTAGGGTACAGTTTAGTTTAGGCCTTGCCTCCCTCTCTGAGGGAGGTGCCCGCAGGGCGGAGGGAGTGTCCTGCGTCCAGCGGAATTGTCCGATCATACCAACGACACCCCCTCAGTCAGCGAAGCTGACAGCTCCCCCAGAGGGGGGAGCCAAGGGGTGCGATCATTGACAATATACCCCTTAAGCTGAGTAAAACCGATAAGCACAAATATTTATAGTATTCGTATCACAGAAAGCGAAGGAAGATGCCCTTGAAACCCCATGTGAAAAAGCTTCTGAGAATTGGTCTGCTGCTGATGTTCCTGTTCAGCACCGCCATGTCTGTGCGGACCCTTTCCATCAGCCGGAAGGGCGCACAGGTCTACGAAGCTGCCTATGCCCTGGCCGCCTCCCCCACCCAGGCGCCTGAGGAAACCACCCAGCCCGAAATCCCCGGGGAAACCATCGCAGTGCTGAAATACCGGGCTCCCGAGCCGGTGGAGGAGGATGCCGGACTGGAAGAGATCAAGAAAATCAATCTGGCCGCCCTGCAGGAGGTCAATCCCGATGTGGTGGGCTGGGTGCTCATACCGGGCACCAAGGTAAACTACCCCATCGTCCAGGGCACGGACAACGAGCACTATCTGCAGGTCACCTGGGACGGAAAGCCCTACGCCATGGGCTCCATTGTGCTGGAATGCACCAACGCCCCCGACATGACCCAATTTCACACCATTCTCTATGGCCACAACATGAACGACGGCTCCATGTTCGCCTCTCT
>JAQXMD010000154.1 GCA_029012465.1 Oscillospiraceae bacterium
GAGGGGAGATTCAGGTTCTTGGCGCCACCACCTTCAATGAGTATCGGAAGCACATCGAAAAGGACAGTGCGCTGGAGCGCCGGTTCCAGCCTGTCACCGTCAACGAGCCGACCATTGAGGAGTCTGCTGCCATTCTCCGGGGCATCTCCAAATACTATGAGGAGTACCACGGGGTGTCTATTTCCCCGGAAATCGCCTATCAGGCGGTGGTGATGTCTGAGCGGTATATTACCGACCGGTTCCTGCCCGATAAGGCCATTGACCTGATTGATGAGGCCTGCTCTGATCTGAATCTGAAGGACCCGGATATTGGCAGGCTGGCCATGCTCAAAAAGGAATGGGCAGATATCAATATGGAGATCGAAATGCTCACCGATGGCGGCGAGCACGATGAAAAGGATTATGAGCGGCTTGCCATGCTCCGCAGCAGAGAGCTGCAGCTGGATGGTCAGCTCCATGAGCTGGAGTCCAAGCCCAGACCTGCCCTGACGGTGGAGAATCTGGCCCGGGTCATTGAGCTTTGGACAAAGATCCCTGCCAGCAAGATTCAGGCCCAGGAGTATGAGCAGCTTCAGACCCTGGAGGAAAAGCTGAAGGCCCATGTGATCGGTCAGGACGAGGCCATTTCCGCTGTAGCCCGGGCCATTCGCCGGAGCCGGGTGGGCATCTCCCCGAAAAAGCGACCTGTTTCCTTCATTTTCGTTGGCTCCACGGGCGTTGGCAAAACAGAGCTTGTGAAGCAGCTGGCTTCGGAGCTGTTTGACAGCGTGGATTCCCTGATCCGTCTGGATATGTCCGAGTACATGGAGAAGCACTCTGTTTCCAAGCTCATCGGTTCCCCTCCGGGTTATGTGGGCTATGACGAGGCAGGACAGCTGACGGAAAAGGTCCGCAGAAAGCCCTACTCCGTGATCCTCTTTGACGAGCTGGAAAAGGCCCATGCGGATGTGCTGAACATTCTGCTTCAGGTGCTGGATGATGGCCGTATCACGGATTCTCAGGGCCGAATCGTCAACTTTGAGCACACGGTGATTATTATGACCTCCAATGCAGGCAGCGACTTGAAGACCAGCTCTCTGGGCTTTGGCAGAACCGCCTCCCAGCAGGCCGGGGACAAGGCCATGAAAGCGCTGCAGGAGCTGCTGCGTCCTGAATTCCTCAACCGTGTGGATGAAGTCGTCTGCTTCAACAAGCTCAGTGAGGAGAACTTCCGGGATATTGCCGTGCTCATGCTGAATGAACTGAAGGATTCCCTGAAGGATCGTGGCCTGGAGCTGAGCTGGGATGACAGTGTTCTCGATTTCCTTGTGAAGAAATCCTACTCTGAGGTTTATGGTGCGAGAAATCTGCGGCGTACCATTCAGCAGACCATTGAAGATCCCGTTGCAGAGCGGATCATTGAAAGCTATACCGCTCCCATTGCGTCCATTTGTCTGACAGCGGAGGACGATCATGTGGTTGTAAATGCCCGTTGATGAAAGGTCGTGGCACCATGGATTTGAAAGACGTATACAAGCTCCCGGAAATGAAGGAACTGCTTCTGGCCAGCGCCATTGGACTGGAAAAGGAGAATATCCGCGTTCACCAGGACGGAAACTTTTCTCTGACACCCCATCCCTTTGGCAATAAGGCCAAGCATCCCTTCATTCTCACGGATTTTTCCGAGGCGCAGGTGGAGATTGGCACGGAGGTTTGCAGCAACCCCGATCAGGTCTATGACCAGCTGGAAAACCTCCACGACATTGTGACCACCACCGTTGCTGTGGAGTATCCGGAGCCGGAATTTCTCTGGCCTATGAGCAATCCGCCGCTGATTGCCAGTGAGAAAAGCATTCCAGTGGCGAAGTATGAGGAAGAGGATAAGGCCAAGGAGACCTATCGTGAGTATCTGGCAGAAAAGTATGGCAAAAAGATCATGCTTTACTGCGGCATTCACTATAACTTCTCCTTTGATGAGCGGCTCATTCGCCGTCTCCATCAGCTGCTGGGCCGTCAGGACGATCCCCGGAATCTCAAGAGCGAAGTATATCTGACCATGGCAAAGAACTGCTACCTCTATAGCTGGTTCCCGGTACTGATGACTGCGGCCAGCCCCATTTTCCATGAATCTTTTCTGGATGAAGGTACGGAAGTGGGCGGCGGTCGTTTTTTGGGCTACAGCTCCATGCGAAACAGCAAGTACGGCTACTGGAACAAGTCTGAGATCATTCTTGACTACTCCAGTCTCGACGCCTATATCAACAGCATTGTGGGAGAGGTCAGAAAGGGAGAGCTCCACTCCTCCAGTGAGTTTTATACCCCTGTCCGGCTGAAGCCCAAGGGGAAATATCTCATGCGGAACCTCCGGGAAACCGGCGTCAACCATATTGAGCTGCGGATGTTCGATCTGAATCCCCTGGATAAGAACGGCATGAGCAAGACGGATATGGAGCTGATGGAGTATTTCCTGCTGTATCTGGCCACAAAGCCGGACTTTGACTATAACGAATACTGGCAGCATACTGCTCATGAGAATCATTTGAACGGTGCTGCCTATGATCCCGATTCTGTGGAGATCGTGCTGCCAGAGCGCACCGAAACCCTTCGGCAGGCTGCTTCCCGGCTCATTGACGAGATGGAGGAATTCTATCGGGAGATTGATGTGCCCGAGGCATTTCCGGCCCTTGCCTCTGCCCGGGAACGGGTGGAGGACCCGGAGAAGCTCTACAGCCACCGGGTCTACCGGGAGATCGAGGAAAAGGGCTATGTGAACTTCGGCATTGAATGTGCCAAAAGGGCCCTGGAGAAGTCCAACGAGCAGTATTATCTCCTGAAGGGCTTTGAGGATCTGGAGCTGAGTACCCAGGCTATCATCAAGGCCTGCCTGAAGCTGGGCGTGAAATATGAGGTTCTGGACCGGGTGGACAATTTCGTCCGACTGAAAAAGGACGACAGAGTGGAATATGTGAAGCAGGCCACCAAAACCAGCCGGGACAACTGCGCGTCCATTCTTCTGATGCGCAACAAGCGCCTGACCAAGCAGATTCTCGCGGAGCATGGGATTCCCGTACCCCGGGGGGATGTGTTTACCGGCAAGGAAGAGGCCATGACTGTTTTTCGTGGGCACGCAAAGACCTCCTGTGCGGTTAAGCCTGCCTTTACCAACTACGGAAAGGGCATTACCGTGTTCAGCGCACCGCCCACGGAGGAGCTTTTTGAAAAAGCGCTGGACATTGCCTTCTCCAACAGCACCGAGATTCTGGTAGAGGAGTTCATCCCCGGAGATGACTACCGGTTCCTTGTGATCGGCGGCGCCCTTCAGGCAGTGAGCAAGCGGATTCCTGCCTATGTGGTGGGGGATGGGGTTCGGCCCATCCGCGACCTGATTGTGGAAAAATCCTCTGACCCCAGACGTGGCCCCGGACATAAAAAGCCTCTGGCCTTTATCGGCATGGGTGCGGAGGAGGCACTGCACCTGCAGATGCATGGCATGAGCTTTATGACCATCCCTGAGAAGGGGGAGGTGGTGACGCTCCGGCAGAACTCCAATGTGTCCACCGGCGGCGATGCCATTGACTGTACGGATGTGGTGCATCCCTCTTACCGGGAAATCGCTGTGAAGGCCGCAGCGTCCATTGGCGCGGTTTTCTGCGGCGTGGACATCATATCTGAGGATATCACAAAGCCTGCTGACGAGAGCATTTTTGCCGTCACAGAGCTGAATTTCAACCCGTCCATAAAGATCCACTGCTATCCCTCCGCAGGCCAGCCCAGACCCATTGGTGAGGCTGTGGTCAGATTCCTGTTCGATATGGACACTGAAAATGGAGGAAACAAATGACACTGGATGAAGCAATTATTCACCGCCGTTCCATCCGCTCCTATGATATGGAGGAGCTGGAGCCGGAGCTCATCGACGAATTTGTTGATTTTCTGTCGGAGCTGGTGGTGCCGGACGACAGCATTGAATGGAATTTTGACATTCTGCCTCTGGATGATATGCGGAATATCCTCAACGGGATTCCCAGGCTTCAGGCACCCCACTATCTGGTGATCCGTTCGGAGAAGATCAAGAACTGCCTGCAAAATGCCGGCTATATTGGCGAAATGGCAGCCCTTTGGCTTACCACAAGGGGCATCGCCTCCTGCTGGCAGAGCACCCTTGAGGTGGAGCCTGAGCACGATTTTGAGGGGGTGCTGCCCTATGTGACCACCCTGGCATTTGGGCGTTCTTCGGAGCCGTTCCGGAAATCCGCCGATGAGATCAAGAAGAAAAAGCGTCTCGGCGCCGTGGCCTTTGGCGATATGGCCTCTCCCAGAAAAGAGATCATGGAGCTTACCTGGATGGCGCCCTCCTGCATGAACATGGAGCCGGTTCGGTATCTGGTGGACACTCACAGAATTCATATCTATCGGAAAAACAACAAAATTTTGAAGCTGAATCAGTTCAACTACTATCAGTGTCTGGATGTGGGTGTTGCCATGGCCCATATGGAGGTTGCCGCCAAGAAATACGGCTACAACGTGGTATTTGAGCGGCTGAATCCCGCACCGGATCTCCGGAAGGAGATCTATCAGGCCTCGGCCCATCTCATGAAGATCGAAGCATAATTCTTGCGGCATGACGGCTGTTTCGGCGGTCATGCCGCTTTCAACGAATGCAGAAAAGAGGACGATCATATGGCAACGATAATTCTATGCGGGTTCCAGCCCAGAGAAATCAGCGCATGCAGATTGATGACAAGGGGAATGCCGAGCGTGCTTTTGGTGTCGGTTGCGCCGGAACAGATGGGCGGTACGGTGGAGGAGGCTCTGATGGGGAAAACGGCGCCTTCCGAGGGCATTGGGTTCACGGGAAGAATGGCCATTTTTGCCGGAGCGGACGGGGCGCAGCTGGAAGCCCTGCTTCCGATTCCTTCCCGAGCCACAGGAGAGACGGTGCTGAAGGCAGCTCTCACGAAAACCAACCGTAAATGGACCCTCCAAAAGCTCCATGGAGAGCTTATGCGGGAAAACCGAGCTTTGGAGAAGTACACAAAGAAATAAAACGGCAGCAGCTCCGGATAGCTTGTAATCCGAGGCTGCTGCATTGCTTATTTTTTGACCTTCAGCTGCTCCGCCAGTGCGGGGTCCGGGTCCACATAAACGGTGTTGTAGTGATCGTAGATGACCATGCCCGGCTTTGCGCCGGAGGGCTTTTTCACGTTTTTGACGATGGTGTAATCCACCGGAACATTCTGGCTCTCCCGGGCCTGAGAGTAATAGGCAGCCAGCATTGCGGCTTCAATGAGGGTATCCTCGTCGGGTTCCTGCCCGTCACAGGAGATAATCACATGGCTGCCGTGGATTTTCTGGGTATGGAGCCACATGTCATATTTGAAGGAGGATTTCAGGGTAAGCTGATCGTTCTGGGTGTTGTTTCGTCCCACCCGGATGTGCATGCCGGAGGAGGACATGAACTCCATGGGCTTGGAGGGGGGCGTTTTCATCTTCTTTTTCCGGTCGGTGTTCCGGAGATAGCCCCCTGCGATCAGTTCGGCACGGATGTCCGTAAGATCCTTTTCCGTTTCGGCTCTGGAAAGCTCGTCCAGAATGCTCTCCAGATATTCAAGCTCAATCTGCCCGTTGGCAATCTGCCCGGTGAGGTAGATTTCGGCTGTTTTTGCCTTGTTGTAGTCCTTGAAGTACTTGGCGGCATTCTGCTGGGGTGTCAAAAGGGCGTTGAGGGGGATCTCCACCTCTTTCAGCTCTGGATCATAGTAGTTTTCACAGACAAGTTTGGTGGCGCCCTTCTCCATCCGGTACAGATTGGCGGTGATCAGCTCGCCCCGAATCCGGTAGGTGTCCCGGTCAGCGGTGGCTGCCAGCTCCTTTTTCTGATTCTCCAGCTTCCGGGCAGTGCGGTTTCGGAGATTGGTGACGGATTTTACGATGGCCTGACTTTTGGATTTCATCCGGGCGGCGGCGTCCCGCTTTGCATAGAACTGATCCAGTACTGCGGAAAAGCTCTCCGCCGGCTGGGACTCCACCAAAGCACCGTACTGACTGATGGGCAGATAGGTATAATCCCAGGGCGTACCGTTTTTCAGCAGCACATAGGGCCTTTCGCAGCCTCCGGCAATCCGTTGAAACTCGGCCCTGAGATGGGCTGCCAGAGTGTACCGGGAAGCGGGGGAGAGGGGATTGAGATCCTCCAGATCGCTGTCAAACCGGTGAATCAGCTCCCGGCAGATCAGGGGCGGCAGACCGGTGAAATGGTCCATCAGGAAGCTGTCAGGCCGGGTGGGGGTGGATACTGCGGAAAGCAGCCCGGAAATCTCCTCCAGAGAAGCGGTCAGGGGATTGATCTTGTTCTGGGTGGGGGGAAGATGATAATACAGTCCCGGCAGCACCTGCCGCTGCTCACTCATTTCATAGTCCACTCGGCGAACACAGTCAATGATCCGGCCCTCCGGGTCCGTGAGGATCAGATTGGAGTTCCTGCCCATGATCTCAATAATCAGGTGCTTTTGAACCTCATCACCGAACTCGTTGGTACACTGAAAGGAGAAGTCGAGGACACGCTCCATGGGGGGCTGAATGATCTCCAGAATCCGCCCGCCCAGCAGATGCTTTCGCAGGAGCATGCAGAACATGGGGGGGGAGGCGGGATTCTCCACGCTGACATCGGTGAGATGGGCACGGGGATGGTTGGTATTTGCGCACAACAGCAGACGACAGGCGCCCTCACGGCCCCGGAGGGCAAGCACCACTTCGTCTCTGGTGGGCTGATAGATTTTATCAATTTTCTGACCGATCACCTGGGTTCGAAGCTCGTCGGCAAGGGCAGAAAGGTATACGGCGTCAAGTGGCATGGTTTTCCTCCATTATGAACCCGAACAGCTCTTCGATCCGGTCTCTGCGGCCCAGCAGGTACAGAGCGCCGAAGAGGGCTTCCAGACCTGTGGCCTTTGCGTATTGGCCGTGGGTGGCGTTTTTGGGAATGTTGTGAAGGGTGGCATTTCTGCCCCGCCGGTAGTAGGCATTTTCCTCCTCAGTGAGCATGGGGAGAAGCCTGTCCACAGCGGCGGCCTGGGCCGGTGCGCAGACAAGGGCAGTGGTGTCCTTGTGGAGATGAGCGCCGGTGGTGTGTTCATCGGTGATGAGCATGGTTCTCACCAGAATTTCGTAAACAGAGTCGCCCAGATGCGCAAGTCCAACGGCGGAGATCTGAAGCAAATCTCTCGGGGACATACAGGGCTCCAGAATGGATGTCAAATGAAGGCCTCCTTTGGGGCATTTTCATGAATGTATGAAATTAGTATATCATATCCAAAAACAATTGGAAAGAGACAATTGTGTTGGAACGGATTTCAAAGACTCTGTGAATGTTTTGTGAAGCAAATCCGTCAATCTGCATAAAAATTGGAGCTTTGAAAGGGCAAGTTTCTGTTTTTTTCTTTCAGATCAAAAAATTAGCTGACATAATATTTTCATTGTGCTATATTATTGCTATCATTTTGCCCGAGGAGGGCTGGGAGGTATTATTCGTGAAGGAAAATTATGGACCCAAATTTGGCGAGGCTAAGACCCTGCCGCTTGCCGTAAGCGGCATCCTGATGATTGCATTCATTCTGATCGTTGCAGGTGCTGCTGTGCTGGGCTATGCCATCAGCAAGAGCGCCGGCGTGAAGATGATCGTTGTAGGCGTGATCCTGCTTGTGGTTGGTCTGCTGATTCTTGCGTATTGCGTGAAAACCATCATGGGTAAGGTCGAATGCTTTGAAAACGCCATTGTCATTACCGAAACCTTCAAGACCACTGTCATTCCCCGTGATCAAATTGCTGCTATTTACTGGGAGCGTCCCGGTGCCAATGCAAGCAATGAGAAGGTTCGCACCAACGTCAACGTGGCGGACATCATTCTCATCGGTGGTCGTAAGCAGTACAGAGTTTCTGACGGCTATTACTCCAACGTTGAGGTTCTTGGCCTGTATCAGAACAAGTACAAGATCCCTCAGGAGATCAAGCGCTGATATTACATGATTTGAGCCGGGCAGCTTTTCGCTGTCCGGCTTTTCTCAATATATGACCTGAACGTGATTGGTTTTCAGCCAGTGACTCAGCTGTAGGAACCAGGCTATGGTCTGGGGCGTGGTCATCAGCTGCCCATACCAGGGAATGCTGCGGTTTTCCTGACACAGGGACAGGAGCGCGTCTTTTTTGAGGAATTCCAGCAGGGGAGAGTTGGTGCCCTGAAGCTCCTCTTTGAGAAGGCTTGACACGGTCTCCATATAGTCGGGATTCCAGGTCTTTGGGTAAGGGCTTTTCTTCCGGTATGCGATCTCCTCCGGAAGAATATCCCGGAAAGCCTCCCGCAGAAGGCCCTTTTCCCGTCCATGATAGTCCTTGTAGGCCCAGGGTACCCGATACAGGTATTCCACGATCCGCCTGTCACAGAAGGGCACGCGGATCTCCAGACCGGACCACATGCTCATCCGGTCCTTCCTGTCAAGCAGACAGGTCATGAACCATTTCAGGTTCAGAACCATCATGTCCTTCATCCGGGATTCCAGAGGGCTCAGTCCCTCCATTTTGTTCACTTTTTTCAGGGTCTCCTGATACCGGTTATCCACAAATTCCTCCGGGGGAAGCCAGCTGAGAAGCTCCGGCCGCAAAAAGCCTGCCCGGTATGCGGTGGTTTGCGCCCATGGGAAGCCGTTGATGGCGCGAATTTCCGGGTCTCTGTACCAGGGGTAGCCGCCGAAAATTTCGTCGGCGCATTCCCCGGAGAGCACCACAGTGGATGTTTCCCTTGCGGCCCGGCAGAGAAGCAGCATGGAGCTGTCCACATCCGCCATGCCCGGAAGGTCCCGTGCTTCCGCTGCTTCAAACAGGGCCGATACAAGGCTGTCCGTGTCCAGTGTCACATGGTGGGGCGTGGAGCCGATGGCCTGTTCCATGATGGAAATGTAATCGCTGTCGGAATTGGGCTGAAATTTTGTGGCGTGGAAGTATTTCTCGTTGTCCCGGTAGTAAACGGAATAGGTGTCCAGCGCCGGTATCTCCCTGGCGGCAACGGCCGAGACAATAGAGGAATCCAATCCTCCGGAAAGGAAAGTTCCCACCGGCACATCAGAAACCAGCTGTCGTTTGATGGAGTCCTCCAAAAGGAAACGAACCTGATCCCGGCAGTCCTCGAAGCTGTCCTCGCAGGGACCGTCCTGTAGGGTCCAGTAGGTGGTGATATGGAAGCCTGTTTCGTCGAAAACCCCGTACTGACCGGGCTGCAGCTCATAGATCTGCCGGAATACCCCATAGCCTGGCGTTCTTCCCGGCCCCAGAAAGAGCAGATCATACAGTCCCCGGGCGTCCACAATGGGCTGGATTTCCGGGAATCGAAGCAGATTTTTGATTTCCGACCCGAAAAAGAGACTGCTGCCCCGGATGGAGTAAAACAGAGGCTTTACGCCCATGGGGTCCCGGGCCAGAAACAGCTGCCGGGCCCTGTGATTGTAGATGGCAAAGGCAAAGATGCCGTTTAGCCGGTCAAGGCACTTTGGACCCCAGTGGAGATAGGCCTGCAGCAGCACCTCCGTATCTGAACGGGTGCGAAAATCGCAGCCCTCGGCGGAAAGCAGTCTGCGAAGCTCTTCAGTGTTGTACAGCTCCCCATTGTAAACCATGGTGTGATTTCCGATGGTCATGGGCTGGAGGCCGTTATCCGGGTCGATGACGGATAGCCTCCGATGAAGGAGCACACAATAGGGATCGGAATACATGCCCTCCTGATCCGGTCCCCGGCGCTGCATGGTTTTCAGTATTCCCTCATAGAATCCAATGGGCCGCTCCGGAATTCCTCCCAACGCCAGCTGCCCGGCAATTCCACACATAAAACATATCCCTCCTGACAAAAGGCTGTATCGTTTCGTATCAGCCTATGTATCGGGAGGGATTTTTGTGAATATGTCAGTTGAAGGTGTCGTCTGCGGCGGTAAACATGGCTGCAACCCGGTCCAAAAGCGCCTTTGTGGCCGGGTCCTCCGGGTCTGGACAGGATGCGGCGAAGCTTTCCGCAGCCTTCTGGGCCATTTTCAGGGTACCCAAATCCGTGGACAGAGACGCTAGATGGAACATGGGCAAACCGCTCTGACGGGCGCCGAAAAAGTCTCCGGGGCCCCGAAGCTCCAGATCCTGCTGGGAAATCTTGAAGCCGTCATTGGTGGCGCAGAGGGCCTTCAGACGCTTTCTGGTGTCCGGATTTCTGTTGTCGGAAACCAGAATGCAGTAGGCTTTTCCACCGCCACGGCCAACACGGCCCCGAAGCTGGTGCAGCTGACTGAGACCAAAACGGTCGGCGTCCTCCACCACCATCAGTGTGGCATTGGGCACATCCACACCCACCTCAATGACCGTGGTGGCAACGAGAATGTCGGTTTCGTGCCTGAGAAACTGGTCCATGGAATAGTCCTTGGCTTCGGAGCGGAGCTTCCCGTGTACCAGCCCCACCCGGTATTCCGGGAAGGAGGATTGGAGGGAAGCATACATGGATTCGGCGGAGGTGAGATTTGTCTCCTCATTGTCCTCCACGGCGGGACAGACCACATAGACCTGACGGCCCTCGCTGACCTGCTTCCGGATAAAGCCCAAAAGTCTTGCCCGGTAGCTGCTGCTGACCAGAAATGTCTCCACAGGCTCCCTTCCAGGGGGCAGCTCATCAATGACGGAAACATCCAAATCCCCGTAGAGCATCAATGCCAGGGTTCTGGGAATGGGTGTGGCGGACAATACAAGCATATGGGGGGTTGATCCCTTGGCAGACAGTGCGGCCCGCTGACGGACACCAAATCGGTGCTGCTCGTCAATGACAACCAGTCCAAGGTTGTGAAAATCCACAGTCTCCGTAAACAGGGCGTGGGTTCCTATGACTATTTTAGCCGCTCCCACTGCAATATAGTCAAGAATTCTTCTGCGTTTTGCTGCGGGGACAGAGCCGGTCAGCAGCTCACAGTGAATGCCAAGGGGCTCCAGGATGTTGGAGAGCTTGTTGTAGTGCTGCACAGCCAGCAGCTCTGTGGGAGCCATCAGCGCTGCCTGATAGCCGTTTTCCACCGCCATCATCATGGCACCCAGGGCTACCATGGTCTTTCCGGAGCCTACATCCCCCTGAACCAGCCGGTTCATGGGACTGCCGGAGAGCAGGTCGGCTTCGATCTCCTTCAAGGCTCGATCCTGAGCACTGGTCAGGGAAAAGCTGAGACTGTCATAGAACTGCTTCGGGATGGGCAGGCGGCAGGGATAATGACTCTCCCGGCTCCTGCGGGCCTTCATCAGACACAGACCCAGAGAATACTGGAAGAACTCCTCGAATACAAGCCGCTGCCGTGCGGTATTCAGCCGTTCCTGCGTGGTGGGACGGTGGATCTCCAGATAGGCTTCATAGACCGGCATGAAGCTCGTTTCGGCAAGCACAGACTGGGGCAGCAGCTCCGGAAGATTGTCCCTCAGCGCATCCAGCGCCAAAAAAATCATGGACTGGAGGGCCTTGGAGCTGATGCCTTTGGTCAGGGGATAAATGGGAATGATGCATCGGGTCTGGACAGGTGTGCTGTCATCCCGTTCCGCAACCGGGTTTTGAATCTCATACCGGCGTTCGTCACCCGCCAAAGCGCCATAGAAGAAATAGGAATGCCCCGGCTGGAGGTTGTCGCTGATCCAGGGCTGATTGAACCATGTGACACGAATCCGTGCCGTGTCATCTGCAATGGTGCAGCGGGTGTAGATCAGACCCTTGCGGACATAGCTGGTTCTGGGGGCAGTGACAACGGTGGCATGAAAGCAGGCGGGTTCGCCGGCAATCAGACCATTCAGGGAAACCATTCTGGTTCTGTCCTCGTAGGTGCGGGGGAAAAAGCAGACCAGATCGTGGAGGGTTCGGATGCCCAGCTTTTCAAGCTGCTGGGCACGAACCTTTCCCACGCCCTTCAGGGCGGTCACAGGGGTATTGGGGCTCATAGCGTTCCTCCAAACCGGGGATAAAGGATAGATTCAGGATAATCAGATACGGGCAACACCGGTACGCTTTGCGGCTTCGGCAACGGCTTTTGCCACGGTGGGACCTACCCGCTCGTCAAAGGCAGGGACGATGATGTAGTCGGGGGACAGATCCTCCTCGGATACAAGGCTTGCCAATGCGGTGGCTGCGGCCAGCTTCATCTCGTCGTTGATATCGCTGGCGCGGACATCCAGAGCGCCCCGGAAAATGCCGGGGAAGGCCAGAACATTGTTGATCTGGTTGGGGAAATCACTGCGGCCTGTGCCGACCACCTTTGCACCTGCTGCCAGAGCCACATCGGGCATGATCTCGGGGGTGGGGTTGGCCATGGGGAAGAGGATGGGGTCCTTTGCCATGGTCTTTACCATTTCCGGGGTCACGGTTCCGGGAGAGGAAACGCCGATGAATACATCTGCACCGCGAATCACATCGGCCAGAGAACCCTTCTCAAGGTTCTGGTTGGTGATGGCGGCGATTTCCTCCTTGGCAGGGTTCAGGTTCTCACGGCCTGCGTAGATGGCGCCGGTTCGGTCACACATAATGACGTTTTTCAGGCCCATGGAAATTAGCAGCTTGATAATGGCGATGCCTGCGGCGCCTGCACCGGAAGTAACCACCTTGATCTCATCCATTTTCTTACCAACCACCTTCAGGGCGTTGATCATGGCGGACAGCACCACGATGGCGGTGCCGTGCTGATCGTCATGGAAAATGGGAATATCACACTTCTCCTTCAGCTTCCGCTCAATTTCAAAGCATCTGGGGGCAGAAATATCCTCCAGATTGATGCCGCCGAAGGAACCGGCCAGCAGAGCCGCTGCGTTTACGAACTCGTCCACATCCTTTGTGCGCAGGCACAGGGGGATGGCGTTGACGCCGCCGAATGCCTTGAACAACACGCACTTGCCCTCCATAACAGGCATTCCGGCCTCGGGGCCAATGTCGCCCAGGCCCAGGACAGCGGAGCCGTCGGTGATGACAGCTACAGTGTTACCCCGTCCTGTGAGGGTATAGCTCAGGTCGTTGTCCTTCTGAATCTCGATGCAGGGCTGGGCAACGCCGGGGGTATAGGCCAGAGACAGGTCGTCCTTGGTCTTTACCGGCATTTTGGGAACGATGTCAAGCTTGCCGCCCCACTGATAGTGGAGCTTCAGGGATTCTTCTGCGTAATTCATAAGAAAACCTCCAGCATAAAATTTTAATTGAACTCAAACTCATTATAACATTTGTGACGTCTGCGTCAAGTGGTATGCAAAAAAAGAACCGCCCCAAATCAGAGATTTGAGACGGCTTTCATCGAAGATCAAAGGCTGTTGAGCTTCTGTGCGATGCTGCTCTTCTTGTGGGCGGCAGTGTTCTTGTGAAGGATACCCTTGGAGACGGACTTGTCAATGGTTTTCACTGCAACCTTGGCAGCAGCGGCAGCAGCCTCCTTGTCACCGGTAGCAGCAGCGGCCTCAAACTTCTTCACGTTGGTCTTGAGCAGGGACTTATTCGCCTTGTTCTGCTCATTCTCAGCCTTGGAGATGAGGACTCTTTTTTTGGCAGATTTGATGTTAGGCACGAAAACACCTCCCCCTTGTATCAATTAAAGGCATACTATGCCTATAAACTACCATGCAGAACTGAATTATACACTTTTTCTGAAACAAAATCAAGTCTTTTTTCGAAAAAAATAAAAATATTGTGGTGCAATCAGAAATTCGGGACTAGATATTGCGAAAGCGGGGGAAACTCCCTAACAGGAGGGATCGAGAATGGAAATACGCACAGACCTTGCACTGGAAGCGGAGCTGCTTGCCGGGGGAGCTTTGTCGGGAACGGAGCTGCGCCGGGAACGGCAATATGAAACAGAGGCAACCATTCTGGAAATTCGCAGCCGGGCGGCGGAAAAGGCCATGGGCAGACCCAGAGGAACATATATCACCGTGGAGCTGGGGCAGGTGCTCCGACGGGAGAAGGAGAGCTTTCAGCGTGCGGTGCTCTGTGTCAGTCATTATATCAGAGAACTTCTGGATTTGCAGCGGCATCTGCCGGTTCTTGTGGCTGGGCTGGGGAACCGGGAGGTGACACCGGACGCCATTGGCCCGCTCACAGCGGATCATATTCTGGTCACAAGACACATGCTGGAGCATATGCCAAGGGAGTTCGGCTCCTTTCGACCTGTTGGGGCTGTGGTGCCGGGGGTTCTGGGCATGACGGGGATGGAAAGCGCGGATATGGTTCGGGCGGTGGTGTCCAAAACCGACGCGGCGGCAGTGATTGCGGTGGATGCCATTGCCGCAAGGGAAACCCGGCGGCTTTGCAGCACCGTTCAGATCTCCGATACCGGGATTACCCCCGGGTCCGGCATTGGCAATTCCCGCAGCGGAATTAATCGTGCATCGATTGGAGTTCCGGTGATTGCTGTGGGCGTGCCCACGGTGACGGATGCGGCAACCATGGCGGCGGATCTCTTTTCAAGGGCTGGTCTGGAGGCGGATGAAGAGACCCTCTATCGGGTTTCCGAGGGTATGATCGTCACCGGCAGCGACATTGACAGACGGGTACGGGAGATATCCCGGGTGCTGGCCTATTCCATCAATCACGCCCTTCAGGAGGATATATCTCTGGAGGAATTGGGGGATCTGACCTTTTGACAGGATTGCCCATCAAAACAGGGGATTTCGTCTAAATTCCGTTATGTTAACACAATATTCATTTTTGGAACAATATTCTTCCCTGTGGATTTGTGGATAACTCTGTGGAAACTGTGTAAAACCCCTTGATAACCGTGTGGTTTCCCGTCTGCGGCGCAGAAATGCATGGTTGGGAATACCCTGCATATGCAGCTGTATATACCGATGACAGGTTGCGTTTTTCTGTTATGGGACGGCTACCGTTTTGCAGGACTGAACCACATGAATTGCAAAACAGTGAAGGCCTCATAATGAATATACGATATAACCGGAAAGGAAAAATATCCCGGAGGGCATCAAATTCAGGTTTTGCGGGATGCTTTCGGCGGTTTTTTGATGAGGAAAGAGAGAAGATTTTTGACTATTGCAGACTGAAAACGTTTTCAAAACCAATCTGGAGCATTGGCTGCTCTGGAGTGGAAAAAAACCTTGAAATCCAATGGATATTTGGCAAAAGGAATGCGTCCTTTTAGCTGACAGATTTCGACGGAACTCCTGCAAAAGCGCGGAATCTTTACGATATGGAGAAAAAACCGCTCACAAAGAACAGCAGCCCGTTTGACTTGAACAGGCTGCTGTTATATCCGCAATATACTTATGCAATGGCTTTATTGTTTTTTGGAGGCATTTCGCTGCATCAGCTTTACCAGCTCCACGATTGGAATCACAAGGAAACCAAGACCTGCCGCAACAAGATATTCGCCCATTCCAACGCTTTCAAAGCCAAAGGCGCTGGCAAGGAACGGGATTTCGCATACGGCTGTGGTTGCGATCAGGGAACCTACAGCGGCAATCCAAAGGGTTTTATTTTGGGAACCCAGTCTGAAAATGCTGCCTCTCTGAGAACGCATATTAAAGCTGTGGAATATCTCTGCCATGGACATTGTGAGGAATGCCATGGTGGTTCCATGGGCGCTGTTTGTAATGACCCAGTTGCCGGTCTCCATAAAGTGACCGATCAGGTAGGATGCAAGGGCCAGAATCGCAACCAAAACACCCTGATACGCAATATCAATGCCCATACCGCCAGAGAAAATACCGGCTTTTGATTCCCGGGGCTTTCGCTTCATGATCCCTGGCTCTGCTTTTTCCGTACCAAGAGCCAGGGCAGGGAAGCAGTCGGTCACAAGGTTGATCCACAAAAGATGGACTGGCTTCAAAATGGTAAAGCCCATGAGGGTGGCGGAGAAGATACTCAGCACCTCGCTCATGTTGGAGCCCAGCAGGAACTGAATGGCTTTGCGGATGTTGTCATAGATCCGGCGGCCTTCCTCCACTGCGCCTACGATGGTTGCGAAGTTGTCGTCAGCCAGAACCATATCCGCAACATTCTTGGTCACATCTGTTCCGGTGATGCCCATGCCCACGCCAATGTCCGCGGATTTGATGGAGGGGGCATCGTTGACACCGTCGCCGGTCATTGCGGTGATGTAACCGGCCTTTCTCCAGGCATTGACGATTCTGGTTTTGTGCTCCGGCTGAACACGGGCGTATACGCTGATGTTCTGAAATTCCCGCTCAAATACATCATCTGTCATTTGGTCCAGCTGAGCGCCGGTGATGGCATAGGTGCCATGGGTAATGATTCCAAGCTCCTTTGCAATGGCAACGGCAGTATCAATATGGTCGCCTGTTATCATAATGGGGCGAATGCCAGCGCCTTTACACTCCACAATGGCATCCTTCACCTCCGGACGGATGGGATCAATCATTCCGCACAGACCGATGAAACACAGGTCCTGTTCCAGCTCATCTGCATCATAGCGTTCCGGAGCTTCCTGCCACAGACGCTCTGCGCAGGCCAGAACACGAAGGGCCTTATCTGCCATGGCCTTGTTTGCTGCAAGGATAGAGGCTCTGTATTCCTCTGTCATGGGCAGAATGTCTCTGCCTTTGCGGTAGCAGGTGCATTTCCCAATCACCACATCTGGTGCACCCTTTGTATACTGGACATATTCATCCCCGGCCCTGTGAACCGTGGACATCATCTTTCTGCCGGAATCGAAGGGAGCTTCTCCGACTCGGGGGTATTTATCCTTCAAGGTATACTTGGGCAAGCCCAGCTTATTGGCCCATGCTACAAGGGCGGCCTCGGTGGGCTCTCCCGTCACATTGCCCTCAATATCCAATTCAGCGTCACAGCAAAGGGCCATGGCGGAGGCAAGCGACGCTTCATCATCCGTAAAGCTGTCCACAACGGTCATCTTATTTTGGGTCAGCGTGCCGGTTTTGTCGGAACAGATGATCTGTGCGCAGCCCAGGGTTTCCACTGCGGTCAGCCGGCGAATGATGGCGTTGCGCTTTGACATGTTGGTAACGCCAATGGACAGAACCACAGTTACCACTGCTGCAAGTCCTTCGGGGATGGCGGCAACCGCAAGGGATACTGCAACCATAAAGGAACTGACCACGAAGTCGAAATTGAAGCTTCCGGCTCGGAACAGCTGAACGGCAAATACCAGAACACAGATTCCCAATACCAGCCATGTGAGAACCTTGGAAAGCTGATTAAGCTTGATCTGCAGGGGCGTATCACCGTCCTGCGCCTGCTGGAGAGCCCCTGCGATTTTGCCCATTTCCGTATCCATTCCGGTTCCGGTCACAACGGCAGTGCCCCGGCCATAGACCACGGTGCTGCCCATATAGACCATGTTTTTCCGGTCTCCCAGAGGAACGTCCTGCTGGCCGTTTTCCAGCTCAAGCATATCCATGATCTTATTCACGGGCACTGATTCCCCGGTCAGAGCTGCTTCCTCAACCTTGAGACTGGCGTTTTCGATGATTCTCGCATCTGCCGGCACTGCGTCGCCGGCCTCCAGAAGAATGATGTCGCCCACAACCAGATCTTCGCTGTGAATGACCTGAACCTTTCCATCCCGCAGAACCTTTGAGGTGGCGGCGGACATTTCCTGGAGGGCTTCGATGGCCTTCTCTGCCTTGCTTTCCTGATAAACACCCAGAACGGCGTTGACGATGACCACTGCAAGAATGATAATCACATCCGCGAAGCTCTCGTTCTCCACCACTGCAAGGACCCCGCTGATGGCGGCGGCCACCAGCAGAATGATGGTCATGGGGTCCGCAAGCTGCTCCAGAAACCGACGGAGCAGGGATTTTCCCTTGGCTGCCTCCAATTTGTTTTTGCCGTCCCGTTCCAGACGCTTTCCGGCTTCCAGCGTGCTGAGCCCCTCAGCAGAAGCGTTCAGCTCCTGCATGACACGCTCTTTGGTTTCGCAATAGTATTTCATGTCATTTCCTCCGTTTCCATAGATCAAACAGAAAACCCCAGGCACAGCTGCGCGCTATGCCTGGGACTGAAATCTTACCGGACTCTGCATAGCTTCACAGTTATACATGAGTCTCGCATATTAAAGCAAGCCAGACCAAAAGGCCAGGATGTTGACTTGCTGCGTAAAATCACGCTTGCTACTCCCTCACGGACTTTTCTTTGTATTCAGTATAGCACAAAAATTTGCAAATAATAGAGAAATAAAAGAAAATTATGTGAATTTTTTTTGAACACCGAACAGAGAATTGCCCTGGAAACTGCCTGAAAACAGTTTCCGGGGCAAGAATTCATCGTCTGACACCTAAAATCGCGTCGGATGCGCTGGTGCTGGCCAGCCCGCCACCCGCGGAAAGCCGGTTGTGCAGAATGGTCCGGCGTTTTTCCAGATTCTCTTCGATGATGGTGATTCGGTACTCCTTCCAGATGATCCGGTTGCCTGTCCGAAGCTTTGTATTGGGAGAAGTGATTCGAACTCCGGGGCAGGTGATGGCGCCGGCGCGAATCTCCTGCCGGAGCCGGGATTTACTCAGCAGTGACAGGTGTGTAAAGACGCTGAGCAGGGTGGTCTTTTCCTGAGCGATCATATATTCCAGCTCGATCACATCATCCTTGGGGAAATGGTTGATGGGGTCTGGTTTGGCAGGGGAGAGGTCTGCAATGAAGTTCACGCCGTTGGGAGTGTTTTCCGCCTTGCAGCTGCCTCCGTGAAGCTCCAGTATGGTCTTACAGATGGCAAGGCCAAGACCGGTTCCCTTCTGCTGACGGGAAGCGTCACCCTGCCAGAAGGCCTCCCAGACCTTGGTGAGCTGATCCGGAGGAAGCTGGGCGCCGGTGTTCTCCACCGAGAAGGTCTGCTCGCCGCCGATGCGGATGACAATGGTGCCTCCCTCCGGGGTGTGCCGGATGGCATTGGTCAGGAAGTTTTCCACCACCTGCCCAAAGCGTTTCCGGTCTCCATAGAACAGCACCGTGTGGACGTTCCATTTGACCAGAATCTGCTTTTCCTCAATTTGCGGCATCAGAGGTTGAAGGATTTCCTCCGTCAGATCCTTCAGGTCGAAATACTGCCGGTCCAGCTTGTAGCGGCCTGCCTCCAGACGGCTTAAATCAAGCAGTTCCAGAACCATCTGATCCATTTTTTCGGCTTCCTCCCGGATCACGGAAAGATAGTGTCCCTGCTTGGCCGGGTCGATATTCTCCTGCAATGCCTCCGTGTAGCTGGAGAGCACCGCAAGGGGCGTTTTCAGTTCATGGGCGATGGCGGAGGTCATGTCCCGGCGGGAACGCTCCGCATCCTCGGCGTATTTCAGGGCCTGACGCTGGCGGGTGATTTCGTCCTGACAGGAACAAAGCTCTCTGTTGAAAAATCTGCGTATCATGTACCACATAAACTCCATATACAACAGGATCAGAACATAAAACCAAACAACCACGCCTCGGGTCAAAACCGTTTTTACAGCGATCGCAAGAGGGGAGTAGCTGATGCAGTATACAAAGAAAAGCCCGCTGCCGCTTTCGGGGGAGAACAGGCTCTGACGGTCAGAGATGGTTTCGGTAAAGTAATACTCGGTCTTGAACAGGTTCCGAAGTCCCCTCCGGGGTGTTTCGGGAGGCTTTGAAAGATCTCCTGAAGAATATTTGTCCAGCAAATCCCGGACATTTCTTGTGGGAGACTGAACACCGGAGCCTGAAAACGCAGTGCCGTAATTGATGCGTACAGGCGTCGGTGCGATTACGATATGCTCCTCATGGGGAAATGTCTGGAGCACTGCGCCCTCTGGAATGGAAGCATCGCTCTGATAGGTGAAATCATTGCAGGTGATTCTGTGGATGATATACTGATGTCCGGACTGATAATACTGAATGCGCAATCCATCCCGTTTCGGAACGCCACTGAGGAACCAGAACACCTCCTTCACTTCTTCGGAACCAATCTCCTGAAATACCAGAGGCAGTTCCGTTTTTTCAGAGTTGATTCTCGTAGTGCAGATCAGTCCGTCCCGGGACTGCATCAGGATTTCCCCGGT
>JAQXMD010000155.1 GCA_029012465.1 Oscillospiraceae bacterium
CCGATGAGCTGGTCGCCCAGCAGCCAGATGCATACACCATTGTTGAAATCAATGCCATAGGTGGGCGCGGAAGCTGTGTTATTGGGATCGCCCGGTTCCAGCATGACCCACTGGGCAAAATCCGCAGCCCCGGCGATGCCGTCGATGACCTCCGCATCTGTAATGTCCACAGGGGGCACAGTTTCGTCAGACAGATTGTAGATGGTCAATTTGTCGGTTTCAAAATTGAAGAACACATCAGGGGCAGCTGTCTCCTCAGCGGATATCTGAGCCGTTTCTGAAGTGTCAGAGCCAGCTCCGAAGCTCTCCTCAGCAGGGGTAGCCACCGAATCCTCAGCTTCATCGGGCATGGTGGTAGCCAGCACGTCGGACAATGCTCCATCCGTCAGAAGGGTATCCGCACAGAAGAGATACAGCACATCGGTAATGCCGTAGCTGTTGAGGACAGAGTCCAGACTGTCGTAGTAGTACCGGGGGTCCACCATGACAATGTTCTCGTAGTAGGGCGTCAGGAACTGCATGAAGCAGTTTGCATAGGAATCCTTGAACACCAGCAGAGACCGGTCATTGTTGGCAGTTGTCCGGATTTCCAGAATGGGATGGTTCCCTCCAAAGAACACCGTATACTGATCCTTGTTTTCCAGGCACTCAGACCGGTACAGGGAGCAGACCTTTTCCTGGGTATCGGGATAGCTCACATAAAACTGAACCTCCGAGTTTGGAACATAGATGTCAATGGAATCCTCAGAGGCATAGGAGCCGCTCTTGGAGGCCAGGGTTCCCTGGAAGGATTCTGTCAGAGTATATGTGGTATAGTCGGTGATGGGATTGCCGATTCCCAGCACACCAGCGCTTTCTGCAAAGACGTAGTAGGCGCCCAGAGATGTCCAGTGGTGGTCGGTTTTGTAGTAGATGTACTCCTCAGAATGCTTTTGCAGGATGGCTGCCACATCGATGTACTGTACCGCAGGGTCAAGGCCCTGACGGTAGGCCTCCATGTCCTCCAGCTGATTTTCCACCGGTGCGTTTTTGGGCAGATACTGGGTCAGAATGGATGCGGAGGTGGGTGCCAGCATCATCCGGCAGGAAATATCCCGGTGCTGCTGGGCAAAGGCGTTGATGGCCTCGATATTCTTTGCCACATTTTCGTCGTTGGGCCTGTCGGGGTTGCCCATCAGGTATCCCGCCTCACAGAGGAACACCCCGCCGGCCTCCTTTTTGCCCATGGCAGTATCCGCCTTCAGCTTCATGGAGATCCAGCCGTCACGGGCGAAGAACTGATCGTTGAAATGGTCCGTGAGTCCCGCAAAGTAGGTTCCATCCGCCAGGGAAGCCATGGAAAAGCTGGGCTTCTGGGCCAGATTCCGGTTTTCCGTATCCGAGAATTCCCGATCCTTGACAATCAGATTGATAAATGCAAATACAATCAGGAGCAGCAGGAACATTCCGGCGAGAATCACATTATGGGTACGTCTGCGCTGTGCGGCGGCACGGCGCAATGCTTTTCTTTCATCCACGATTTGATTCCCCCCTTAGAACTGAAAATACAGGAATGTCGTATAGGTTGCGTTCATCATATAGCTCACCGACAGGATCAGCAGAAGCACATAGCAGGCAACGGAGATCCATGTGATGGCGCCGCCCTTCCAGTAGCAAAGGCGCTGATGAATCCGCTGCACCAGGGGCGTTGCGCCGATGGCCGCAATGATAAGCAGCAGAATATTGCCGGAGAGATAGTACCTTGCGGTGCTGTCCAGGAAGCCCATATGTCCCGCGCCGAACATCTGTCCATAGTAGTGGATGGCCTGTCCAAGATCCGCGGAGAAGAACATGGGCCAGCCGATATAGACCAGGAAGCAAGTCAGAATCACGCGAATGGCCTTTGGTACAGCGTCCAGTTTGTCCTTGATGACATACTTTTCAACCACCACGATCAGTCCGTGATAGAGGCCCCAGAGCAGGAAGGTCCAGTTGGCCCCATGCCATAAGCCGGTCAGCGCAAAAACGATCAGGTTGTTGAACACAGTTCTCTGAATGGAGCAGCGGTTGCCACCCAGTGGGAAGTACACATACTGCTTGAACCAGTTGCCCAGAGAGATATGCCATCTGCGCCAGAATTCGGACACCGTAGAGGACAGATAGGGATAGTCAAAGTTCTTGTCAAAGTTAAAGCCAAACATCTTGGCAAGGCCGATTGCCATGTCGGAGTAACTGCTGAAATCAAAGTACAGCTGGAAGAAATACAGCAGTGTACCCAGCCATGCAGTGCCAACGCTCATGGTTTCAAGACCCGTGATGGCAGTAAAGGCAACACCCAGATTGTCGGCGATCAGTACCTTTTTGAACAGGCCGATCAGGAACGTGTTGACGCCTGCGCCAAACTTGGCAGGAACCATAACCCGTTCATCCAGCTGCTTTTCCATGTCCACATACTGAACAATGGGGCCGGAGATCAGCTTGGGGAAAAAGGTCACATAGCAGGCAAACTTCAGAACATTCTTCTGGGCCACTGTCCGCTGGCGGTATACGTCGAACACATAGCTCAGCACCGAGAAGGTGTAGAAGGAAATGCCCAGCGGGAGGGGCAGGTCCGGCCGCTGGAGATGCAGTCCGGTGATGGCGTTGATGTTGTTGATGAGGAAGCCGTAATACTTGAAGAAGCCCAGCACCAGAAGATTTCCCACAACAGCGATGATCATTGTGACTTTTGCCGCCGTTGCCCGCTCCTGATCCAGATACTCCTGCATTTCAAGGCCGGTTATGTAGTTGAACACAATGGAAAACAGCATCAGCACAATGTACTCCGGCTGCCCCCATGCGTAGAATACCATACTGATGAGCACCAGCATGGGAACCTTCAGCTTTTTGGGCATGAGGAAGTACAGAATCAGGCTGATGGGCAGAAACGCAAAGATGAAGAAAATACTGCTTGAAATCATATGCTTTCTCCCTCCTTACAGTGCGTCCAGAAATGCCTGACGAACGGGAGCGGGATTCTCGGCAACCACCATAAGAAGATAGTTGCCCTGAACCTCCACCACGGCCTTTTCCAGCATTTCATACTGGGTGATGCCGTAGCCGTCAAAGCTGTTCATCTGATTGGCGATTCTGGTTTCCATGGCGGTCTTCACCGCCTCCTGCTGGGAGGTAGCGGTGAGCTTCACCAGAAGAATCTCCTCCGCGCCCATGTTGGTGGTGGGATAGTAGAGCATGACGCCCTCAAAATCATTGCCGTCCAGCCCATACAGCCGCTTCAGAGACTGGGCATCCGCCTCCACCATCGGAGTGAGGTCCGCAGACGCCAGTACGGCTTCTTTCATGGTATCGAAATCCGTGGAGCTTGTCCGCAAGGAGGACAGCTGAAAAAACATAAACACAAGCAGCAGGATCACCGAGACCCACTTGGCCGCTTCAAGCAGCGGAATCTTGATCTGATTCAGGCTCACGCTCTTTTACCTCCGTCATTTTCTTTGTTATCATCCGGTATCCTCAGCTTTCGGATTCCCCGGCATTCATTTCTTCCTCCGTTTGGGCATCGTACATGGCCATAATCATGTTGGCCGCCCAGTACTGGTAAATCTCCCCCAGAAAGTGTATGCCATCCACATCATAGAGGTTTGCGTGGTCTCTGTAGAGATTGTCATTATTAACATAATGGCATCCAAGCTGCCGGCACATGTCCTCCAGGGCCGTATTGTACTCTGGCACAAGACTCAGCACCGAAGAAGAGGCAACACCAATCTCATTGGCCTCGGGAATGGAATTCACATAGATCTCCGCATCGGGACAAACGGCCCGAACCTTTTCGATGCCGGCCTCATACGCATCGCAGAAGCCGGGAATATCATTTGGATGCATCTCCACATCGTTGATACCAAAGCAGATAAATACCCGGGCAGGGTTCAAATGCTTCAGATCGTCGGTGATCTCATCAATATAATTGAGGTGGACGCCGACCTTCGCCAGAATCCGTTCCTCCGGCAGGAAACCACAGGCGCTGAAGTCCACGGTTCTGGAATCGCCGATCATGGCATAGTCCTCGAAGAGCGTCCACACGGAAACCTCTCCCTCGGTGAGCATCCGAATCCGTTCCTCCCGCTCTGCCGCCAGCCGCTCCTCCCGGAACTGCTTGAGGGTCGTTTCGATCTGCTCCGGATCCTGGGCCTCCAGCTGTTTCAGGTAGCTCACACCGGCAGAAAGGTCGACGCTTTGTGTCGTCGCCGCTTCCGTCTCCTCACCGGAGGAGCGTCCCCCCACCACAGCAAGGATCACAATCAGGACCAGAATGGGGATCAGGAGCAGCAGCGCCTTGTATTTCGACTGGGCGATTAACTTCATGGATATTTATGCCTCCTTCGGACAAACGGCTCAGCTCAGATCCGGACTAAAGACCTCTACCATCATGTTGGAGGCCCAGTGGTCGTAGAAGGCCTTTTGAAGATGGATGCCGTCCACATCCCAGAGATCGTAATACTTCTCCGCAATGGCATCGTTGTCCACATAGTAGCAGTTTTCAATATTCTGACACATTTCCTCCACCGCGGCGGAATACTCGGGGATATCACGCCATACGGGCGCCGTGTCAAAGGCGGGATCGTGGGCAGGCAGAATGGAGTTGACATAAATCTTTACGCCAGGGATCTGTGACTGAATCTCCCGGATAGTCTCTTCAAATTCTGTCACATACTCCTCAGGTGTGTTCCAGAAGCCAATGGACACATCGTTCAGGCCAAAGCACAGGAACACCATGGACGGATTCAGTGCCGCCACCTCGGGAATTCGCTCCTTCAGGTTGCGAATGGTGGCGCCGCCCTCAGCCAGTACCCGTTCCTCCGGCAGAAATCCATAATAGGAGAAGCCCACCGCCCGGGAATCTCCCAGCAGTACATAGTCTTCAAAGAGGGTCCAAACAGAAACCTCACCGCTTTCCAGCTGCTGGAGCCGTTCCTCGCGCATTTCGATCATTTTCTGCTCCAGCTGCTCCTTCAGAACCTCATCCACCTGAGCAGGGTCCTGCTGCTCCAGTGCCCGCAGGTAATCGAGGCCGGCGTTCAGGTCCACAGGTACAGTCTCCTCCTGGTCCGAACTGCTGCCGCCGATCCGGGTCGCCAACACGATGATCAGAATCAGCACCAGCAGAAACACGGCCAGAATGCCGATATATTTTTTCCTTGTAGCAGACACAAAATCAACTCCCCGGAAAGAAACGAATAAATACGGTACTTTGTATTATAATGCATAATGAACAAAGCTGCAAGCCTTGAAAGCCAAGGCTTGCAAGGCCAATTGGCTTTGTTCAAGTGCAAGGATTTCGGGTAAAACCGCCCAAAATCCTTGCACATTCCG
>JAQXMD010000156.1 GCA_029012465.1 Oscillospiraceae bacterium
ATTCACGGTAGCGCCCACGGAGGCAAGGTCGAGGCTGACCCGGTTTCCACGCAGGCCCTCCTCGCATGGCTCCAGCGCTACGTACTCTTCGGTTTCATCCACCACCGCACCCAGAGCCTCAAAGCCCTTGATGTGCTGGTCAATGGGACGGGAAGCAAAATTGCAGCCGCCGGGCAGAGCTACCCGGGCCTTTCCAAACCGGCCCAGCAGCGCGCCAACCAGATAATAGGAAGCGCGGATCTGACAGGCCAGCTCATGGGGGACGGAGGTGGTACGGACAGCGGAGCAGTCCAGTTCAAAGGTCGTCCGGTTAATCATGCGGACGGTAGCACCCATACGGGTGAGAATATCGAAATAAAGCTGGATATCGGATACGTCGGGAACGTTTTCGATGCGGCAGACGCCCTCCACCAGAAGCGCGGCGGGAAGAATTGCAACTGCTGCATTTTTTGCACCACTGATGGATACCTCGCCCATCAGGGGCTTTCCGCCGTTAATCACATATTGTGCCATAATGCATCCTCACAATCTGTATTCGTCTCGTTCCATAGTATGCCACGGAACGAAAAATGTATCAAAGATACACGAAACTATCCAAAATAGCCTGATAAGTATAGCACATTTCCAGCGTTATGTAAAGAAAAATGCGGAAATGTGCAGGAAATTCCTCATATTTTCGACCACTTTTTACACAAATAAGTGAAAAATGTGCCACGCACCCTTATCGGAAGGTCTCCCGCAGGGCCTGCACGATGGGAAGCACCTGCTTCCGCAGTGCTCCGGCGCTGAGGGTGTTCCTCTTTCCGGGGAGCCACTCTGGCCGGGGAATGGGGAGATGCTCAAAGCTCTTTGTAAAGACCTTGTCAGCGTGAAGGGCGATGGCCCTGGGAAGCTGACGCTGGAAGAAGGAGCTGTTCCGTCCCTGCAGAAGCTGCAGCTTCTGCCACTTCACCTGACGATAAAACTGTCTGCATCCAAGGGTCTGGGCAAGAAGATCCTGACCCCGCTTGCTGCGGCGGGGGCCACGGCAGGTGGCCACTGCGGAAAAGACGCAGGCAAACAGTCCGATGACCATTTCAATCAATGCGCCGGAGAGAAGCCCAAGAACCAGCAGAAGCACCATCAATACCAGCAGCAGGAAGGAGGAAAGGGAAAACTCCCTTCTGGCGGCGAGCTTTGCAAGGGCGCTGTGGAGATAGATACTGTAGAGAAAGCCCACAAAGCCCAGCAGTACCGCCAGAACCGCAAAGCCTGCCGCGTCCGGCATCATACACCAGGCGGCATATCCAATGGAAACCGCTGCAAGAAGCCGGCAGGGAATCTGAACAAACACCACATTGCCGCCGGAACGGTCAAAGGAGACCCGGCTGAGAGACTTTCGGGAGGCGGCGGAAAACCGCTCTGCCGCCCCGGTGAAGCGTCCGGGGGTGGCCAGCACCCGATCTCCGCTGGAGAAGATCTGGCGGAAGAGCCGCTGCTCCGGGGCGCTTCGTTCAGACCCCATGGGAATCCGTCGGATCATCATGACCTGCCCCTTGGTGCCCACCCGGAGAGCAAGATAACCAAGATTTGCCCATTCCAGGATCTGAAGGGCCACGTCGCAGGTGGCGCCGTCCAGAACCTGACTGAGTTGACAGGGCATTACGCCGTCAGGGGCCAGAAGTCTGGGAGAAACGTGCTGGGGTGGAGTGCGGAGCTTTAAACGCCAATAGAGCATACACAGCAATGTGATGCCCAGCATGCAGAGGGAAAGCCATGTTATAGAGATAACAGGAATGGATGCGGAACGAACGTAGAAATAGCCCTCGGGCAGGGGAAGCGTGACGGACAGAGAGTCATAGGCCATACGGGCTGTGACAGAACCGGCAACAATGGTGCCGGTCACGTTCCAGGTGGAGTCCGAAGAGCCAAGCTCCCCGTAATACCCGCTTGCGACGACGGGCTCCAGCTGAAAGTCCTCAGGCAAAACCACGTTGGAAGGTGGCAGGGTGATCTGATAGGAGACAGAGCCGATATTCTTCTCCCAACGGGTGCTCAGCAGATTCAGAGAATAGAGATCCGCTTCGCTGTCATTGTCCGCCGGGGCAGGGAGACTGTAGGAAACAAGAAAGCTCTGGGTGCCCTGAAAGCTGCCGGAGGAGGAGATCACAACATTGGTGCCCTCGTCGGTTTTCTTGACTTTATAGCGGAAATCACCGGCAGTGACCTGACTGATATCGCCATCCGGCAGGGGAATGGTCACACTGTCTGTGAGACTGTCAAAGGTCAGAGTTATGGTGCTGGTGACATCGGATTTTCCGTTTTTTGCGACTTCTGCGGAGACAGCAATGCTGTCCACCGAATAATCTGCCGAAGCGGGCAGTATGAACAGGCATAAAAAAAGCAGGGTATAGAGTACCTTTTTCATTGCTGCACCTCCTGAGCATAGTTGTGATTATCATACCATAATTCTTCGGCAATTACAACAAAACATGTGCAGATCCGGGAAAAATTGCTGTCTGGAAGTTCCGGCCAGATAGGGCATTGGCTTTTGACGCCGGTTGTGCTATGATATGAAAAAGCCTGCGGACCGGCAGGCGAAGGGGGAGGATGCCCATGCTGACACTGATTGCCGTGGGGAAACTGAAGGAGCCATTTTATCAGACCGCTGTGGCAGAATATGAAAAACGGCTGAAGGCCTATGGCGGCATTCAGATCATTGAGCTGCCGGAGGTAAAGCTTCCGGACAACCCATCCCGGGCACAGATCGATGCGGCCCTCAAAAAAGAGGCCGAAGCGGTACAAAAGCGCATTCCCAGAAACGCATGGCTCTGCGTGATGACCCCGGAGGGGAAGCTTCTGTCCTCGGAGAAGCTGGCGGAGAAGCTGTCCTCCGTGCGGCTGGGGGGAAAATCGGAGCTGGTGTTTCTGATCGGATCTTCCTATGGCATGGCGCCGTCTCTGAAGCAGCAGGGGGATTTTCTCCTGAGCATGAGTCCCATGACCTTTCCCCATCATCTGGCACGGGTCATGGTTCTGGAGCAGCTGTACCGGGCGGAAAGCATTCTGGCAGGCAGCCGGTATCATAAATAATCCATCAGAGCAGAAAAAAAGGATGCGGCGATAGTGCGGCATCCTTTTGGAGATTCACTTGGGAGGCTCCGTGTCCACACGGACGTGAAGCCCGGTGTACTTGTCAAAGTCTGAGTGGATGGTGTATGTAAAGCCGTCCTCTCCGGCGGGAATCACAATGGTCGGGGTGACGATTCTGCGGCTCTCCAGAAAAACCACCACGAAGAAGCAGTTTTCCAGCTCGTCCAGTCTGGCCCGGACGGTTTCCCCGTTCCGCAGGGAGAAATCCGAAAGGGTAATGGCTTCGTCGTCGGAGATGGCTTCCAGAGCTTTCGGGTCCCGGTTAAAGTAGCAGTAGTATTTGATGCCAAAGGCACCCAGAGCGCGTTCTCTGTTCAAAATCAGCTGTCGCATAATGTGGACTCCTTCAATCCGTCTGCTTGACAGGCATGGCGGCGTTTTTTATAGATAATGATACTGAAATCCCGGAAAACTGTCAAGAGGGGGCGTTGGGGTGGATTTTCCCTTTACACTGGACAATAAACGATATCATACGCTGCATTACTACAACCGGATGCACTTTGGCGGAAGGGTATATAAGGCTTCGCTGGATGCGGGGATGACCTGCCCCAACCGGGACGGCACGCTGGATACAGGAGGCTGTATCTACTGCGACAGCGGCTCCCGGTATTTTGCCGGGGAGGGAAGCATTCTCCGGCAGCTTACTGAGGAACGGCAGCGAATTCAGAAAAAGACCCCCGACGCGAAGCTCATTGCCTATTTTCAGGCGGGCAGCAACACCTATTGCCAACCAAAGCGTCTTGAGGAGCTGCTGCAAACAGCGGTGGACTTCCCGGATGTGGTGGGAATCTCCGTGGCCACCCGGGCAGACTGTCTGGGAGAAGGCCATCTGGAGCTGCTGGAGGCCTTTCGGGAAAGAACGGCTCTCACCGTGGAGCTGGGGCTTCAGACCGTTCATGACCGGACAGCGCAGCTGATTCGCCGGGGACACAGCTTTGAGACCTTTCTCCGGGGCTATGAGGCTTTGCGGCAGCGGGGCATTCGTACCTGCGTGCATCTCATCAACGGCCTGCCGGGAGAAGCTCCGGAGGATATGCTGGAGTCTGCCCGGGTGGTGGGAAAGCTTTATCCCGGCGGGGTGAAGCTCCATCTGATGCATGTGATCCGGGGAACGGAGCTGGCGGAGCTTTGGCAGCAGGGAGCCTATATGCCCATGGAGAAGGACGCTTATGTAGATGTGATTGTGGAACAGCTGCGTCTGTTTCCTCCGGAAACGGTGATCGAACGGCTGACGGGAGATGGAGATCGCAGGACGCTGCTATCTCCCCTGTGGAGCCGAGACAAACGTTCTGTGCTTGGCGCTATTGATAAACGCATGGCCCAAAGGGACGTCTGGCAGGGGGATTCCTTTGAAGAATAAGTGCGGTGCCGCCCACGAAAGAGGCGGCACCGTTTTTGCGTTATGCATCAGCAGTTCCGGCAGAAAACCGGGCAAGATAGGCTTCAATCACATCTGCGCAGCCCTCAACATCCTCCAGCGGCAGTTGGGGCGCGGGATTGTCAAGGGGTTCGTCTGTCATAATCACGAGAAGCTCCTCCAGAGTGGAGAGAATGGGCCGATTCAGCGCTTGACGGTGAATTTCGATCTTGGGGCAGCTGCTTTTTTTATAGCCCTCGGTCAGTACAATGTCTACCTGGGGCAGCCGGGACACAATGTCCCGGAGGGAAAGCTCCTCCGGTGGCTGCTCGATCATGGCGAATTTCTCCTGATTGGAGATGGTCACCACATCCGCTCCGGCGGCGGTGAAGCGATAGGTGTCCTTGCCGGGCTTGTCCATCTCAAAGTGATGGGCGTCATGCTTCAGCACTGCAAGACGCAGGCCGCGAGCTTTGAGAACCGGAATGAGCTTTTCCAGAAAGGTGGTTTTCCCTGTGCCGGATTTACCTACAAAGGTGATCATGGGGGTGAGATCGGGATTCATGCTGTACCTCCTGTGTTTGGGAGCCAGGCTTCGGCCAGAAGCTTTGCACCCTGAAGTATTTCTTCATCCCGGAGACCGCCAAAGCCCAGCAGGACCGTAGAGCGGTATTCCCGGGGAACCTCGCCTAGAAAATATGGGGAAATGGGATAGACCCGGACACCGACGGCCAGAGCCGTTTCCAACAGCTCCGCTTCCTCCATGCCGTTGTGTACGCGGAGGGTCAGATGATGGCCCGCAGGCTGGCCCAGAAGCTCCACATGGGCCTGTAAGGGGGCCAGAGCATCCACCAGACTCCTTCTTCGGGCACGGTAATAGATCCGCATACGGCTCACATGGGTGTCAAAACGGCCCGTCTCCATAAACTCCCGCAAAACCGCCTGCTCAAAGCCGGACACGGTGGAGGAAAAGCCATGGTATTCCCGCTGAAACACCGTCAGAAGTGCGGTCGGCAGCACCATATAGCTGATTCGCAGGGCGGGAGCCACACTCCGGGAGAATGTGCCCAGATAAATTACCCGGCCCTGCCGGTCAATACTCTGAAGGGAGGGGATGGGGTGGGACTCATATCGGAATTCGGAGTCATAGTCATCCTCGATGATGTACCGGTGCTGGGAGTGACTGGTCCAGCGGAGCAGTGCGGTGCGCTGGCCAATGGGGGTGGAAAAGCCCAAAGGGTACTGGTGGGATGGCGTGGTGTATACTACCACCCGGGCGACCTCAGGCAAAGCATCCAGCTCGATGCCCTCAGGACCCACAGGAACGGCGGATACCGGATGGCCCAGCCGGGCAAACAGATCGTGGGCGTGGTTATACAGGGGATTCTCCACAGCCATGGTATAGTCAGGACTCAGCACATAGGCCAGCATCAGCAGCAGATTATCGGTGCCTGCGCCAATGATCACCTGCTCCGGTGTGCAGCGAACGCCCCGGGCCCGGTAAAGATACCCGGCAACGGCGGCCCGGAGACCGGGATCGCCCTGTGTTGGGGTACGGAGCAGAATGTGGGGGTCATATTCGTTGAAGCAGGTTCGCATAAGCCTCCGCCATACACCGAAGGGAAACTGCTCCCTTGCCATGCCCTGGGGGGAGAAGTCCACCTGAACCGGGGCTTCAGGCTGCACGGGGATTGCGGGAGCAGCGGCGGGCGGATGCTCTGCCTGGGGCAGAATACCGGTTTCCAGAACGAAATAGCCCCGTCTGGGACTGGACTGGATGAAGCCCTCGGCCTCCAGTTGGGCATAGGCGGCGTCAACGGTATTTACGGAGATCCCCAGCTGCTCAGAGAGCTTCCGCTTGGAGGGAAGCTTTTCCCCGCAGGAAAGCTCTCCCCGTTGGATTGCCTGCCGGAGCTGCTGATACAGGTCCTGATAGAGGGCAAGACCGGGGGTATCGGAAAGGGTTATCATATGACATCACCAGGTTTCCTGTTTTTGTTGATTCTATGGTATCAGATTTGAGGGAAAAGTCAAGAAAAGGCTCCCGCAGCAGCGGGAGCCTTAGACTTTAGACAAACCTCGTAGAGTTTCGCCGATTTCGGCGAAATAAAGTCAAATCATGTTTTCCGTGGCGGCGTGTACGCCGCGGAAAACACTTATCAGGCTTCAAGTGTGTTCTGTGTGCGCCTCCAGCGCACACAGGGCGCGCGCAGAAGACTGTAAAGCCTCCGTCGGCAAAGCCTTTGGCTTTGTCGACGGCTTGAGGCTCCCGCCGCAGCGGGAGCCTTGAAATTTGTCTATTCCGGGTCAGGAACCGGCACGGGATCTGGGACCGGCGCCACGGTGGGCGGAACAGTAGGTACTGTTGTGGGAGGCGCTGTGGGGTCCGTGGTAGGCGGTACCGTGGGGTTCGTAGAGGGCTGTGTAGATGGCTGCGTGGAAGGCTGTGTGGAAGGCGCCGTACTGGGTTCCGTGCTGGGTGCGGGGGCTGGCTCATAGGAACCGGAGTTGGAGCCCGTATACGTTACCTGGTCACGCTTCTGATAAGTGGAAGTGCCGAGACCGCCCATGTTGTCCAGGTCGGCGGTGGTGTCAGTGCGGATCAGATTGCCGTTTGCGTCATAGACATAACGGGTGATCTCATAGACATAGCCGGTGTAGCCGCTCTGGTTTTCGCCTTCACCCTCCTTGGTGATCTTGTTGAAGGGGGTGGTGGAGACACGCTGGGAGTCGATCTTGATGGTATAGTTGTTGACATCCGTACCCACCAGCTCCACATAGACACGGCCGTTGTACAGGTATGCGTCCACACGCAGGGGGTAATCGGTGCTGTTGCGGAACTGGAAGTCAACGCTGCCCCAGTATACGGTGGCGTCCAGACCGCCGGGAACATAGGTGACATAGTACATATGCTCCTCTCTGTGGACGATCTCCAGATCGGAGTACAGGCAGCAGTAGTAGATGGTGGAAGCAACCTGGCAGATGCCGCCGCCCAGAGCGGGGACGGAGTCGCCGGAAACGTAAACGGTGGCCTCCTGATAGCCCTTCTCTGCGGTACGCTCGCCTACAACATCGTTGAAGGAGAACACCTCACCGGGCTGGAGCACCGTGCCGTTGATGGCCTCACAGGCCAGCCGCAGATTGGTGGTACGGCCGGCATTGGCGGCATAGACGGTGCCATAGGAGTAGAGGGTATCCCGGAACAGCACAGCCTCAAGCTCCTCGGCAGTGATTTCAGGCTGAACCTCGTCAAAGGTGAAGGTGAGCACATCGCCCGCAGCGGCGGTAGCCAGCTGCTCGTTGGCCTGAACCAGCTCTGTGGTGGGGGTATAGCCGCAGACCTCAGCGTCCACCTCGCCGGTGTCGGGGTTGTAAACGGCATCCTTGGGCTCCACAGTCAGCTGCTCATAGAGACGATCCAGCGCAACATTTGCGGGATAGGTCATATTGTACTCGAAATCGATGTCGCTGTAGTCGCCGTTGGCAAAGCCGCTGCTGACCAGATTGTACAGAGAGTCGGCATCCAGAGACTTGCCGGGGGTGCCGATGGTCACAGTGATGGTTCTGGACTCGGTGTCGGTGTCCACAACGGTCTCCACCAGATCAGCGGAAACCTCGGCAGCGGTATCATCCACCAGCTTGCGGATATACTCGTTGTCAACGGTAACGGCAGAGGTGATGTCGATGTCGTTGCGGCGATTCTGGGCGGCACGGATGGCCTTCTTCATGGCTGAGGGCTTGGTGTTGTTGCGGCCGTAGTTGTAGGCCTCGGCAACAGCCTGATCCACATCAATGAGAACGGTGTCCTGTGCGGGGGTGAAGGTCAGTGTTTTGTCGGGCAGATGGACGTTGATGCTCTTCTGCTCGGTTTCGGTGATGGCGCCTTCGATGGCAGCCTTGGCCTCATCCACGGTCATGCCGCCCACATCAATGCCGGCAACATAGACATTGGGAAGAATTTTGTCGTAATTGACATACTTGGAATACTCCACGGTCAGGCCGACAAAAACGCCCACAGCAAGCACCAGCAGAAGGATCAGAACAACCAGCAGAGGCGCAAGGCTGCTTTTCTTCTTTCTGCGGCGCTTTTTGGCATTGGTGTGCTGACCGGAGGGCCGCTGCCCGCTGCGCTGACCGGAGGGCCGCTGTCCATTGGGAGCGGCGCTGCGGGGCCTCTGACTGCCGGAACGCTGAGATGCGGAACGGGAGGCCGCGCTATCTGAAGGGGTTCTTCTGGGGGAAGCACCCGAGGACTTGTTTGTGGAACTGATGGTAATCTCCGCCTTTCTTCGGGCAGAACAGGATCTGCCGGTATTTGCTGTGCCAGGGGCACAGATATTCAGGGTATAGGCACCCCAAATACTTCAAATGACATTATACCGTGAATGCGGCTGTTTTGCAATCTATTTCGATGTTTTTTCAAAATTATCCGCCAATTTGAGCAATGGTAAATTCAGGGTTCAATCCTCTTCCGCGGCAAAGGTGGAATAGAGCTTTACAAAGGTTTCGGCGATTTTCAGGGGATTTTCTCCCTTCATCAGCTTCAGGGACAGCTTCGGGGTATCACCGGCGGAGAACAGCACCCGCTTTTTCAGCTCCGGATCGGCGCAGATCCCGCTGACGGCGGCAAGATTGATGTTTCTCAGGGTAAAGAGCAGATTGCCGCCCTTCTGGGAAATGTCCGAGAAGCCCTGTGCGGCAGCCCGGGACCGGAGCAGCGCCACGCTGATGAGGGCGGTGACAGCCTTTGGCGGCTCTCCGTAGCGGTCAATCAGTTCATCAAGCACATCGTCGGCATCCACCTCCTGCCGGATGGAGGCAATTCGCCGGTAGAGATCCATGCGCTGCTCGCCGGAGGACACATAGGTTTCGGGAATGTTGGCGGAAATATTCAGGTCTGCGGAGCAGGTCTTTTCCACCTCCGGAGTCTCGCCCCGCTGCTCCAGAACGGCCTCCTCCAGCAGACGAAGGTACATGTCATAGCCCACGGAGATCATGTGACCGGACTGCTCCGCACCCAACAGGTTGCCGGCGCCCCGAATCTCCAGATCCCGCATGGCGATTTTAAAGCCGGAGCCGAATTCCGCAAACTCCCGGATGGCGGCCATACGCTTCTCCGCCACCTCTGAAAGCACCTTGCCCTTCCGGAAGGTCAGATAGGCGTAGGCGTGGCGGTTGCTTCTGCCCACCCGGCCCCGAAGCTGATGAAGCTGGGCCAGACCCAGCTTGTCTGCCTCTTCAATAATCAAGGTGTTCACATTGGGAATATCAATGCCGGTTTCAATGATGGTGGTGCAGACCAGAACCTGAAGCTCTCCGTCGGTCATCTGCTGCATCACATCGCTGAGCTCTTCCTCGTTCATTTTGCCGTGACCGATGCCAATGGTGACACCGGGGAGCTTCTGCTGAAGCCGTGCGGCGGTCTGATGGATGGAATCCACCCGGTTGTGCAGGTAATAGACCTGTCCGCCCCGGCCAATCTCCCGGCGGATGGCGTCTGCCAATACATCCAGATCCTGCTCAATCACATAGGTCTGAACGGGATAGCGGTCACTGGGGGGCTCTTCAATGGTGGACATATCCCGGAGACCACTGAGGGCCATGTTCAGGGTTCTGGGAATGGGGGTGGCGGAAAGAGTCAGAACATCCACACCCCGGCTCAGCTCCTTCAGCCGCTCCTTGTGGCTGACGCCGAACCGCTGCTCCTCGTCAACCACCAGCAGGCCCAGGTCCTTGAACCGGATGTTTTTTTGCAGCAGCTTGTGGGTGCCCACCACCAGATCAACCGTGCCCTGCTCCATGGCGTGAAGGGTGGCCCGCTGCTGGGCAGCAGTACGGAACCGGGACAGCACGTCGATATTCACCGGGAACCCGGCAAATCGGCTCACGGCGGTCACATAGTGCTGCTGGGCAAGAACCGTGGTGGGCACAAGAATGGCGCACTGCTTCCCATCCATAATACATTTCATAATGGCCCGAAGGGCAACCTCGGTCTTGCCGAAGCCTACATCGCCGCAGAGCAGACGATCCATGGGGGTGGGAGATTCCATATCCGCCTTGATTTCGTCAATACAGCGAAGCTGATCGTCGGTTTCGGTATAGGGGAATGCGTCTTCAAACTCGGTCTGCCAGGGACAGTCCGGGGAGAAGGCATAGCCGGGCAGACGCTTGCGCTCCGCATAGAGCTTGATGAGGTCGTCTGCAAGATCCTTTGCGGCTGCCTTGGCCTTTCGCTTGGTCTTTTCCCAGGCATCGCCGCCCAGACGGCTCAGGCGAACGTTGGCATCCTCGCCGCCGCCGATATATTTTGCCAGCATGTCCAGCTGGGTCACAGGTACATAGAGAACGTCTGTGCCCTGATAGGCGATTTTGATATAATCCTTCACCACACCGTCTATTCGCATCTGCTCCACACCGCAGAAACGGCCGATGCCGTGGGACTCATGCACCACAAGATCGCCCACATTCAGGTCCGTAAAGGCGTTGAGCTTCTGCCGGTTGGTGGCAGCTTTTTTCCGCTTTTTCCGGGGCTGCTGAGGCTGACGGGTCAGCTGTCCCTCTGTCAGGATGGCCAGCTTCAGGGAGGGATATTCCATACCGGAGGCCAGAGAACCCTCTGTGAGGATGATCTGCCCGGGGGCGGGCAGCTGGGTCAGGGGAAATCGCAGATGGGCCTTGAGGCCCCGGGCTTCTATGGCCTCCTGGAGCAGTTCGCCCCGGCGGCGGGTGCCGCAGAGCACCAGAGTGCCGAAGCCGTTTCCGGAATAGTGGCTCAGATCGGAAATGGCTGTATCCAGACTGCCTCCATAGGAGGGCAGCTGCTTTACTGTAACGGACAGCAGCTCTTTGGGCTGCAGCCCCTCGGGGAAGGAGGCGGACAGGAAGTTGTCCATATAATAGACGCTGTTTTCTGTCAGTTCGTTGCACAGACCGTCAAAATCCAGATAGAAATCGCAAAGCTCACCGGCCAGCTTTCCTGCGCCCAGAAGGGAGTCAAGGCTCTGACCGAATTCCTCCTGTAGTTGCTTAGTGGTTCGCTCCACGGCGATGCGGTCGGAGAAGACCACCATGGTTTCCGGGGAAATATAGCCAAGGGCTGTTGTGAATTCCGGATAGATCAGGGCGGCATATCGGTCACTGCCGGAAAACAGCGCGCCGTTTCGGATGGCCTCGGCGTCCCCGGTGAGGGTTTCGATGAGGGCTTCATTCTTGTGCTTTCTCCGATTCTGGCGGGCAATCAGGGCGGAGAGATCCTCCGCAAGGCCCTCCCGGCCCCGGGGATGCAGCTCCGGCAGCACCTCGGCGGTGGGGAGCAGCAGAATCCGCTCGGCATTTTCCGTGCGCCGTTGGGAGGTGGTGTCGAAATAGCCCATGGAGTCCACTTCGTCTCCGAAAAACTCCACACGAACCGGCGCGGGCGCGGCGGGAGAGTATACATCCAAAATGCCGCCCCGGAGGGCAAATTGTCCGGTGCCCTCTACCAGCGTGCTGCGCCGGTAGCCCAGCACCACCAGCTTTTCAACCAGCTGATCCAGGTCATAGCAGCCGCCCACAGCCAGCTCCTGACTGGCGGCGAACAAAACGCTTTTGGGGATGGTACGCAGGGAGATCGCCTCCGCAGAGGCCAGCAAAATGGGATAGCCCTCCCGCAGCATGGTATAGAGCATGCCCAGCCGCTTGTGCTCCCATCCGCGGGACACAGAGGCGGCTCCCAGCAGGGCCAGTTCCCGGGAGGGCAGAATGGGAGGCGTTTCCCCAAGGAAGCCGGAGAGTTCCTCCGCCATACGGCTGGCAGCCAGATCGTCCTGACAGATCACCAGAATGCTTCTGCCGGTATCCTGATGGAGGGCGGCAATCATATGTGCCCGATGAATGGAGCTGAGGCCGGTGATGGCGCAGGGCACCTTGTCCTCAGAGCGCTGTAAAAGGGTCTGATACTCGGGCATGGCCTTTAAAATCGTTTGGAGCAGCTGCATAATAACCTCCCTGACGTGGAATCGAATGGAAATGCGGACAGCACATAAGGGCTGCATTCCAGAAATGTGGGAATGCAGCCTGATTATGCCGGATGGAGGGAATTACTTCCCGTTAAATTGATTCGCGGCAGCTTCGGGGCCTTTGTCAATATAGGTGACAACGGCCTGAGCGGCACGCTTGTAGGTTTCGGCCATGGCTTCCCGCTCGGTCAGCGGGAACACCCCCAGAACCCAGTCGGCAAGATCATAGTCGGGATGGGGCTTTGCACCCACGCCGATCTTAATCCGGGGAAACTCCTGACTGCCGATGGAGGAGATAATGCTTTTGAGGCCGTTGTGTCCCCCTGCGGAGCCGTTTCGCCGCACCCGGAGACGGCCGGGCTCCAGCGAAATATCGTCGGACAGTACAATGATATGCTCCGGAGACACTTGATAGAACTTTGCGGCGGCCTGAACAGACTGCCCGCTGAGGTTCATGTAGGTGGTGGGCTTCAGGAGAATGACCTTATGACCGGCAATGGAAGCCTGAGCCATAAGCCCCTGAAACTTTACCCGGTCAGCCTTAACCCCAAGGGACTCGGCCAGAGCATCCAGCGCAGCGTATCCCACATTGTGCCGGGTGCCCCGGTATTTCATGCCGGGATTTCCCAGACCGACAATGAGATACTCACAGCCGGAAGAGCGTTTCAAAAACATGGCTTAGAACAGGGTGGAGATGGAGGTCTCTTCGTCGATTCTGGTGATAGCCTCGGCGAACATGTCGGCAACGGTCAGCTGAGCAACCTTGGTGCCGGTGTAGTCGGCGGGCATGGGAATGGTGTCCAGCACCCGGACCTCCTCGAAGCAGCTGTTCTCAATGCGCTCCAGAGCGGGCTTGGAGAAGACACCGTGGCTTGCGCAGCCGTAGATCTTCTTAGCACCGGCTTCGCGGATGGCAGCACAGGCGTTGCAAAGAGAGCCAGCGGTATCGATCATGTCGTCAAAGAGAATGCAGTCGCGGCCTGCCACGTCGCCGATGATGTTCATGACCTCACAGGAGTTGGCCTTCTGGCGGCGCTTGTCCACAATGGCAAGACCCATGCCCATCTTCTGGGCGAAGGCTCTTGCTCTTGCAACGGAGCCCACATCGGGGGAGACGACAACCATTTCATCTCTGGCGGCCTCATCAAACTTGCTCAGATAGTACTTCACGAATACGGGGTTGCCCAGAAGGTTGTCCACGGGAATATCAAAGAAGCCCTGAATCTGAGATGCATGGAGGTCCATGGTCAGAACGCGGTCAGCACCTGCAACGGTGATGAGGTTTGCTACCAGCTTTGCGGAGATGGGATCGCGGGCCTTGGCCTTACGATCCTGACGGGCATATCCAAAGTAAGGCATAACGGCGGTGATACGGGCGGCGGAAGCACGGCGCAGGGCATCAACGAGGATCAGCAGCTCCATCAGACTGTCATTGACGGGCTTGCAGGTGGACTGGATGACGAAAACATCGCAGCCACGGACAGTCTCGTTGATGGAAACGGAGACTTCACCGTCTGCAAAGGTCTTTACGACGCTGTCACCCATGGGAACGCCGAGCTTCTGGCAAATGGCTTCTGCGAGGGGACGGTTTGCGTTGGCAGAGAAAATTTTGATTTCTTTGCTGTGAGAAAACATGTTGCAATACCTCTCTTTTTTATATTCGCGGGGCAGGCCCCAATTTTTACTTTAATTTTCCTTCTTTGCGGCGCTGTTCAGCCCAGCCGGGCTTATTGGTCTGACGCTCCCGGGCGATGGCCAGAGAATCCTCGGGCACATCCTCGGTGATGGTAGACCCGGCGGCCACATAGCTGCCCCGGCCAATGGTCACGGGAGCCACCATATTGGTGTTGCAGCCGATGAAGCAGTCATCGCCCACAGTGCAGCGGTACTTGTTCATGCCGTCGTAGTTGACGGTGACGGTGCCGCAGCCCAGATTGATCCGCTTACCCAGATCGGAGTCACCCACATAGGTGAGATGGGAGATCTTTGTGCCGTCGCCGATGGTGGAATTCTTCAGCTCCACAAAGTCGCCCACTTTGATGTCATCCCCCACTGTGCAGTTGGGACGGACATAGGCAAAGGGCCCCACGTTGGTTCGGCAGCCAATGACGGAATCGTAGACCTGAGATGCGTTGACGGTGGTGTTTTCTCCCACCGTGGCATTCTCCAGCAGGGAGTTGGGGCCGATGACGGCGCCGGATGCGATGCGGGTATTCCCCTTCAGAATGGTGCCGGGCATCAGCACTGCACCGGGAGCGACCTCCGCAAAGGGAGAGACGTAGGTGCTGTCGAAATCCCAGATTTCTACGCCGTCAGCATAGAGATAATAGTTCCGAAGACGCTTGAAAATCTGCTGAAAATCAGCAAGTGCTCCGGGATCGGTGATGGGCATGGCCCCATCGGCCTCGGTAAGCTCCGTGCCCAGCACGGAAACAAAACGCAGGAAGTCAAAGTTGCTGGCATCCAGCACAGAGGCGAGGGAATCGGCCTCCAGCAGATAGCTGCCGCAGCCCTCCAGCACATCCTCCGCCATGGAATCCTGTGCCACAGCATCCACCGAGCCAAGGGCCCGTCCACCCAGAAGGGCAGGCTCCGTTACCACAAGAAGCTGCTCCGTCGCATCAGCCAAAAAGGGGCGGAGCACCTGAGCACTGATCTCACTGCCGGTGACGGTAACGGTCTCACCGGGGAAGCAGGCGGAAGCCGCCTGAGAGAATTCTCTGTCACAGGACAGGAGAAAACGCTCATAGCCACTGTCCCGCATGAGCCGAACCATCCAGGCCAGCAGAGGGCTGCCGGTGATGTTCTGGAGCATCAGGGGCAGCTTGTGCCCGGTGGCAGCGCGGTCATCGGGCAGACAGATAATTGCAGATCGCAAGTAATTCACACTCCATTCCTGCGTTGGCAGGAGAGATAACCGAAATACGTTTCGGGAATTTGGGGGTCCAATTGTGTCCACGGGAGACGCACACTGGACATCACTTCTATTATACCAAGTTGTGCGCAGAATGTACAGGTAGGGGGTGGGAAAAAATCCTTCTGAATTCTTATAAAAAATTGTCGAAAAGTCCAAAAAAAACGAACAAGCAAAATCAGCGTATCGCCGGAGAAAGGACGATACGCTGAATCCTTATTTGTTTTTCAGATTTTCCTTCATCTTTTCAAAGAAGCTCTTGCGCTTGGTATAGGTCTCCTCGGCGGAGTTCTCACCGAATTTCCGCAGAAGCTCCTTCTGCTCTCTGGAGAGATTTCTGGGGGTCTCCACAACCACGGTGAAGTACAGATCGCCCCGACGGTTCGGGTAGTTGACCATGGGAATTCCCTTGCCCCGGAGACGGAACTCGGTTCCTGTCTGGGTGCCCTCGGGGATGGTATAGGTATACTTCCCCTCCAGGGTGGGGATCTCCAGCTCGCCGCCCAGCGCAGCCTGCACAAAGGTGATGGGGACCTCGCAGGAAATGTCGTTGCCGTTGCGCTCGAAGATGGAATGATTCCGGACCGCCACCTCAATGTACAGATCGCCGTTGGGACCGCCCTGAGAGCCTACGGAGCCTTCGCCGCCCATGCGAATGGACTGCCCGTTGTCAACACCGGCAGGAACATCAATGGTGATCTTCTTGTTCTTCCGAACCTTGCCCTTGCCACGGCAGGTGGGGCAGGGATTCTTCACGGTTTTTCCGGTGCCGCCGCACTTCTGACAGGTGGACTGCTGGCGCATGGAACCGAAGGGCGTCTGACGTACCGTGGTGGTTACGCCGCTGCCGTTACAGGCCGAACAGGTTTCCGGAGCGCTTCCGTCGGCGGAGCCGGTGCCGGAGCACTTGGAACAGTTCTCCACCCGCTGGGCGGATACTTCCTTCTTGCAGCCGAAAGCAGCCTCTTCAAAGTCGAGAATTACACTGGTTCGGACATTCTCGCCCTTTCTGGGGCCGTTTCTGCGGCTGGAGGTGCCGGAGCTGCCGCCAAAGAAGTCATTGAAAATGCTGCCCAGATCCACACCGTCAAAGCCAAAGCCACCGAAGCCGCCGCCGAAGCCGCTGTCACCGGCAGCGTAATTGGGGTCTACGCCGGCAAAGCCGTACTGGTCGTAGCGGGCACGTTTATCGGGATCGGAGAGAATTTCGTAGGCCTCGCCGACCTCCTTGAATTTTGCCTCGGCCTCCTTGTCGCCGGGGTTCAGGTCCGGGTGATATTTCTTCGCCAGCTTCCGGTATGCCTTTTTGATGACATCATCGGAAGCGTTTTTTTCCACGCCCAGTACCTCATAACAATCTCTTTTTTCGTCTGCCATAGCTATCACCTCTTACATGCAGTATGACGGTGGAGCGGGATTTCCGCCCCACCGTGAATTGCATTTCGGGAATTATTCGTCGTCAACAACCTCGTAGTCGGCATCCACAACGCCGTCATCGGGGGCGCCGGCACCGCCGGCAGCGCCCTGCTCAGCAGCCTGCTGCTGATAGAGCTTCTCGGAGATGCTGTAGAATGCCTTCTGAACAGCCTCGGTGTCAGCCTTGATGGCCTCCACATCGGAGCCCTTCAGGGTCTCGCGGAGCTTCTCAATTGCCTCCTTGATGGGGGCCTTCTCACTCTCTGCAACCTTGTCGCCCAGATCCTCCAGGGTCTTTTCGGACTGGTAGATGATCTGATCGGCAGCGTTGCGGGCCTCGACATCGTCCTTGCGGGCCTTGTCCTCAGCGGCATACTGCTCGGCTTCCTTGACGGCCTTCTCGATGTCCTCCTTGGACAGGTTGGTGGAGGCGGTGATGGTGATGTGCTGCTCCTTGCCGGTGCCCTTGTCGCAGGCGGTGACATTTACGATGCCGTTTGCGTCGATGTCGAAGGTAACTTCGATCTGAGGAACACCCCGGCGTGCGGGAGCAATGCCGTCCAGATGGAATCTGCCCAGAGACTTGTTGTAAGCAGCCATCTCGCGCTCACCCTGGAGAACGTTGACCTCAACGGAGGTCTGGTTGTCAGCGGCGGTGGAGAAGATCTGGCTCTTCTTGGTGGGGATGGTGGTGTTGCGCTCGATGAGCTTGGTGCAGACGCCGCCCATGGTCTCAATGCCCAGGGACAGGGGAGTCACGTCCAGCAGCAGGATGCCTTCCACATCGCCGCCCAGAACGCCGCCCTGAATGGCAGCACCGATGGCAACGCACTCGTCGGGGTTGATGCCCTTGAAGCCGTCCTTGCCGGTATTCTTCTTAACGGCCTCCTGAACGGCGGGGATACGGGAGGAGCCGCCAACCAGCAGAACCTTGTGCAGGTCGGAAGCGGTGAGGCCAGCATCCTTCATGGCCTGACGGACAGGAACCATGGTTCTCTCAACCAGATCAGCGGTCAGCTCATTGAACTTTGCGCGGGTCAGGGTAACGTCCAGATGCTTGGGGCCGGTGGGATCGGCGGTGATATAGGGCAGGTTGACGTTGGAGGTCATAACGCCGGAAAGCTCAATCTTGGCCTTCTCAGCGGCCTCCTTCAGACGCTGCATGGCAACCTTATCCTGGGTCAAGTCAATGCCGTTTTCCTTCTTGAACTCAGCGGCAAGGTAATCCATGATGCGCTGGTCAAAGTCGTCGCCGCCCAGATGGGTGTCGCCTGCGGTGGCCAGAACCTCGATGACGCCGTCGCCGATTTCCAGAATGGATACGTCGAAGGTACCGCCGCCCAGGTCGTAGACCATGATCTTCTGATCCTCTTCCTTGTCAACGCCGTAAGCAAGAGCAGCGGCGGTGGGCTCGTTGATGATTCTCTTGACATCCAGACCGGCAATCTTGCCTGCGTCCTTGGTGGCCTGACGCTGGGAGTCGTTGAAGTAAGCGGGAACGGTGATGACTGCCTCGGTGACAGTCTGACCCAGATAGCTCTCAGCGTCAGCCTTCAGCTTCTGAAGGATCATTGCGGAGATCTCCTGAGGGGTATAGTTCTTGCCGTTGAGGGAAACCTTTTCGTTGGTGCCCATCTTACGCTTGATGGAAGAAATGGTGCGGTCGGGGTTCTGGATGGCCTGACGCTTTGCGACCTGGCCGACCATACGCTCGCCATTCTTGGAGAATGCCACAACAGAGGGAGTGGTTCTGCTGCCCTCAGCGTTGGCGATAACTACAGGCTCGCCGCCTTCCATAACGGATACGCAGGAGTTGGTGGTTCCGAGGTCAATACCGATAATCTTAGACATAATGTTTTCCTCCTATATGATACATAGATTTTACTGGTTTATGGGGACTTTCTCAGTTCGCGGTCTGAACCATCGCGAAGCGGATGACTTTGCCGCCCAGAGAGAAGCCCTTCTGGAAGACCTGAACGATCTCGCCTTCTTTGTAATTGTCGTCCTCAATGTGCATCACTGCATTGTGCTTTTCCGGGGAGAAGGTCTCGCCGGGCTCGCCGAATACGGTGACGTCCAGTTTCTTCAGGATTTCCATGAAGCCGTTGAAGGTCATTTCCACGCCCTTCTTGTAAGCGGCATCGGCGGTTTCCTGCTCCATGGCACGGCTGAGGTTGTCGTACACGGGGATGAACTGCTCCACAGCGCTGGCCTTGCCATCCCGGAAGAGGGTGTCCTTTTCCTTCTGGGTGCGCTTGCGGAAATTATCATACTCTGCTGCCAGACGCAGATAATTGTCATGTTCCTTTTTCAGAGCATCCTGGGCTTCCTGGAGGGGATCGGGAGCTTCCTCGGCTGCGGGCTCAGCAGCCTCGGTGGCCTTTGCAGTTTCCTCTGCGGGGGCCTCGGCCTCGGGAGCCTCAGTTTCGGGAACGGTCTGCTCTTCGGGAATCTTTGTTTCTTCTGCCATTTGGATTAATCCTCCTGTTTCGGGGTATCATTGTTTTCTTCAGGGAAAGCTTCGGCCGATGGGGAAGCGGGCAGGGCTTTTGAGAACATCTTACCCAGTCCCTCGGCGAAATATGAAAGTCTGGCGGCTACCTGAGCATAGTCCATTCTTGTGGGACCCACAACACCCAGCATGCCCTGCATACCGTCGCCCAGATCATAGCGGGCCATGACCACGCTGGTATTTTTCAGCGCTTCGGAGACATTTTCCGGCCCCACAAGGATTTTGACCTGACCCTCGGAATCGGGAACCGGCAGAGTGGAGATGGTTTCGGCGTCCAGATGGGTAATCAGCTCGTTTGCCTTGCTGACATCCTGATATTCCGGCTGGCCAAGGAGCTTGGTCTGTCCGGTCACATAGACGTTGTTTTTCTGTTCCTCCTCCAGGAGAGACACGGTGTACTCCACGATCACGGAAACCAGCGGTGCGGCAGTGCCGGCAGTGCGCTGAATCTTTGTCATCAGCTGGGGGGTGATCTCCTGAGCGGTCATGTCCGTCAGGGAGGTGTTGAGCACTGCGGTGAGGCTCTTCAGATCCTGGGGGTCCACCTGTATGGGCAGCTTGATGAGCTTGTTCCGGACGGTTTCTGTGTTGGTGAGCAGCACCAGAATGAAGCTCTGGGGGCCGGTCTGGATCAGCTCAAAATGGGAAATGGTCACGGCGTGGCTCTTGGTGGCCACGGCATAGGCCGGGAGATTTGTGAGCTTGGAGATTAGCTGACCCACCTGAGCAATGGCCTTGTCGAATTCCTGAAGCCGGTTTTCCATGACCTGATTGAGGCTCTGGGTCTCATCCCGGGTCAGCCGGTAGTTCTGCATCAGCTCATCGATGTAGAACCGGTAGCCGGAGGGGGAGGGAATTCGCCCGGCGGAGGTGTGAGGCTGCTCCAGCAGACCCTTTTCCGTCAGAGTGGCAAGCTCATTGCGGATGGTGGCGGAGGAATAGCTCATACCCGGCATGGCGGCAATGGTCTTGGAGCCTACAGGCTCTGCAGTGGTGATGTAGCTGTCTACGACGGCCTGAAGAATCTGCTTTTGCCGGTCAGTCAGTGTCATGTCCCTCGCCTCCTGATGTATTGGAGTGTTAGCACTCACTCTCTCTGAGTGCTAAAGTAAATTTACCACTATCTTCGCGGATTGTCAATAGGGGATTATGAATAAATTAAAAACAATTCCGGGGAGGATTATATATCATGAAAAATGTCCCGGAATCGGGAGGATTCCGGGACAAACGAGTATGTACTATTTCGTTTCCAGAGCACTGGTTTTCTCCACCACCTGGTTGATAAAGGTTGCCAAAAGGTCGGCGGCCTCCTCGGGGGTCAGATGGCTGACATTTAAGGCGATGTCATAGTTCTGGATATCGCCCCATTTCCGGTCGGTGTAGTAGTTATAGTAGGTGGCCCGGGACTTGTCATAACGGCGAATGCTGTTTTCCGCTTCCCGTTTGGAAACCTTCTCCCGATCCATAATGGTCTGGACCCGGGCCTCTTCGCTGGCTTGAAGAAAAATGTCGATGGAGGCCTTGTAGCCCGAGAGCACATAGTCCGCGCAGCGACCCACGAAAATGGCGGGACCCTGATCTGCCAGAGTACGGATGACGCTGGACTGAACCATGAAAAGCTGGTCATTCCAGGGCATTCCGTAGAGACCGCGGTTGCTGCGGTTGCTCAGAGCATAGCCCAGAGATGTGGTTGCGGTTTTCTCGGCGTTCTCAAACGCCTCCTCTGCAAAGCGGGTTTCCTTGGATGCAATGGCAATGATGTCCTTGTCATAGAAGGGCAGACCCAACCGCTGCGCAAGGAGTTCGCCGATTTTTCGGCCATTGCTGCCATATTCGCGGCTGATGGTAATCATGGGATACTGTTTCATGGAATCACAGCCTTTCAGATGTTGTATTCTGTGACTCTATTATAAGCCTCGGTTGGAGAAAATGCAAGAATTGCCTTGGGAATTCCGGAAGTATTTTATACATGATTCCCACAGGAAGGGGCATCCTGTGTGGGGAGGGAATGGCATGTATGAAATCTGTATTGTAGGCGGCGGTCCAGCCGGAATGACTGCCGGATTGTACAGCGCCCGGGCAGGGCGGAAAACGCTGCTGCTGGAGTCCGGAGCCTGGGGCGGACAGCTGAATCTCACGGAGGAGATCGCAAACATACCGGGGCTTGACCCCCTTCCCGGCTGGGAGCTGACCATGCGGCTTCGGGAGCAGCTTGGAAAAGTTCCTGTCACCATGGAAAATGCAGCTGTCACGGGGCTGCGCAGACAGGAAAAACACCTGATTCTGGACACGACCCTTGGGGAACTCAAAACGGAAAACGTGATTCTCGCCATGGGAACCCGGCGGCGTATGCTCCATGTGCCCGGAGAGGAACGGCTTCAGGGAAAGGGTGTCAGCTGGTGTGCAGTCTGTGACGGCGGCTTTTTTCGGGGAAAGGAAGTGGCTGTGGTGGGCGGCGGAACTGCGGCGCTGGAAGAGGCGCTGTATCTGTCCCGATTGTGCAGCCGGGTTTTTCTGCTGGTCCGGCGTGACCGGTTCCGGGGGGAGGCAAGGCTGGCGGAGCGGGTTCAAAAAACGGAGAACATTGCGGTCATGATGAACACGCAGGTACAGGAGATTCTGGGGGAAACCTCTGTAACGGGACTGGGGCTGAGCCGGGCAGGTCAGGAGGAGATCCTGGCTGTATCCGGGGTCTTCGAGGCCATCGGAGGCCAGCCGGATACGGATTGGCTGCCGGACTGGCTGCCCCGGGATGAAAATGGCTATCTCCTTGCGGGAGAGGACTGCAAAACCCCCTGTTCCGGGGTATATGCTGCCGGAGATGTGCGGAAAAAGCCCCTGCGGCAGGTGATTGCGGCCATGGCGGATGGAGCCGTGGCGGCGGAAGTTGCCGGAAAACAGAGAAATCCCCCCACCGGTTGGTGAGGGGATCGAAAGACTGGATTATTGCTTGGATTTGCCCAGGTACAGCTCCTTGACCCGTTCGTTTGCCAGCAGCTCAGCGCCGGTGCCAAACAGGGAGATGTTGCCGGTTTCCATGACATAGCCATAGTCGGCGATTTTCAGAGCCATGTTTGCGTTCTGCTCGATCAGCAGAACGGTGGTGCCCTGCTTGTTGATCTCCCGGATGATATCGAAGATGCCCTGGACGATGATGGGAGCAAGGCCCAGAGAGGGCTCATCCATCATAATCAGCTTGGGCTTGGACATGAGGGCCCGGCCCACGGCCAGCATCTGCTGCTCACCGCCGGAGAGGGTGCCGGCAGCCTGCCAGGAACGCTCCTTCAGACGGGGGAACAGGTCATAGACCCGGTCAATGTCGTCCTTGATGTTGTCCTTGCGAAGGTAAGCGCCGATTTTCAGATTCTCCAGAACGGTCATGTCCGGGAAAACACGGCGGCCCTCGGGAACCAGCGTAATGCCCTTGGCAACAATGTCAGTGGTGGCAAGACCGGTCAGCTCCTGACCGTCCAGAGTAATGGAACCGCTTTTTGCCTTGACCAGACCGACAATGGAGCGGAGGGTGGTTGATTTACCGGCGCCGTTGGCACCGACCAGCGTGATGATGGAGCCATCGGGGACTTCCAGAGAGATGCCCTTTACGGCCTCGATGCCGCCGTAATTGACCACAAGATTTTCAATTTTAAGCATCGTTAGACACCCCCAAATATGCGTCAATGACCCGCTGATTGTTCTGGATCTCTGCGGGAATACCCTCGGCAATGAGCTTGCCGAAGTCCAGAACGTAAATGCGGTCGGAGATCTGCATGACCAGATCCATGTGGTGCTCGATCATGAAGATGGACAGATTGTATTTTGTGCGGATCTCACGGATGAAGTCAGTGAGATCCTGCGTCTCCTGGGGGTTCATGCCGGCGGCAGGCTCATCCAGCAGCAAAAGCTTGGGATCGGTGGCCAGTGCACGGGCAATCTCCAGACGGCGCTGGAGGCCGTAGGGCAGGGAGCCTGCGATTTCGTCCTTCAGATGCAGAAGATTCTGCTCCTCCAGAAGCGCGAGGGTTTCCGCACGCATGCGCGCCTCCTCCTTGTGGCTGAGCCGGAAGGTAGCGGAGAATACATTGTGCTTTGCGCGCATGTGCTTTGCAATCAGAACGTTTTCGAACACCGTCAGCTTGGAGAACAGACGGATATTCTGGAAGGTACGGGCGATGCCCAGCTTGGTAATTCTATCGGGGGTGGGGCTGATGACGGTGTGATACATGTCGGCGTTGTCGCCGGAGTACAGCTTTTTCATCTTGCCCTGAGGATGGTTTTCCACCATGGGTGTGCCCATAAAGGACACCAGACCGTTGGTAGGCTCATACACACCGGTGATGCAGTTGAAGGCAGTGGTCTTTCCGGCACCGTTGGGGCCGATCAGCGCCACGATCTCCCCCTGATTGACGTCCAGAGACAGATTATTGACAGCAACGACGCCGCCGAACTGCATGGTGACGTTTTCTACATGAAGGATATTCTCACTCATTTTGCTGCCTCCTTTTCTGCTTTTTTGGCGCGCTTCCGGAACAGGTCAGGCAGCTCCTTTGTGCCCATAAGACCCTGACTGAAGAACAGTACGATAATCATGATAATGACGGAGAATACGACCATACGGAAGCCGTTCCGGAGCAGGGGAACCTTCGTGGCTCCTGTGGCGGCAAAGATTGCAAGCCACACAAGAACACCTGCGGAGACAACGCCGCCTGTAATATAACGGCCACGCTTTTTCTCCTTGTTCTTGGGCTTCACAATGCGGAAGATCATCATGGCAAGAAGGGCCACAAAGATCACGGCCATGACCACAATGAACCTGGTGCGGCCGGCGGTGGAGAGAATGGTCTCATTGTCCAGGAAACGGAGCCACCATTCGCTGCATGCAATGTACAGGAAGGAGGCGATCACGGAGCCGGAGATGGAGCCAATGCCGCCGATGACCACGATCAGCAGAATCTCATAGGTCATGGCAGACTTGAAGATGGAAGCCTGCACAGAGGTCTGATACATGGCCAGCAGAGCGCCGCCGATGCCTGCGAAGAAGGAAGAAATGCAGAATGCCAGCATCTTGTGCTTTGCCAGATTGATGCCCATGGCCTCTGCGGCAACCTCGTCCTCACGGATGGCCTTAAAGGCACGGCCATAGGAGGAGTTGATGAGCAGAAGAATGGCTGCCACGCAGATGCCCACAACGATCAGATAGGAGAGGGTAGACGTGAAATAGGGGAACTTCCGCAGCAGGTTAGAGCCGTTGGTGATGGGGCCAAGGACGTTCCACTGGAACACGGCGCGGATGATCTCCGCAAAGCCCAGGGTTGCGATGGCCAGATAGTCGCTCTTCAGCCGGAGAACGGGAAGACCGATCAGATATGCAAAGAATGCTGCCACCAGACCCGCAAGAATGACTGCAACGATCATGGGCAGGGCAAACTGAACAACGCCGCCGTCGAAATACTGATAAACGGAAGCGCGGTCAGCCACGGGGATGGTGAGAATGCCGTAGGTGTAAGCGCCCAGCAGCATGAAGCCAGCCTGACCCAGAGAGAACAGACCGGTAAAGCCGTTGAGCAGGTTCATGGATACGGCAATCAGGGCGTAAATGGAGCCCTTTTTCAGCACCGTAAAGAGCATGGACCAGTTGGAGGGAGCCAGCGGCTCAGAAATGGCAACAAACAGATAGAACGCCACAATGATGATGGCGGTAATGAGCATACCGCGCTTGTTTTCGATGGTTTTCATAGGGCACACCTCAAACTTTCTCAGTGGCCTTCTCGCCGAAGAGACCCGTGGGCTTAACGACCAGAATGATAATCAGCAGTGCAAAGGTCACGGCATCGGAGAAGGTGGCAAGGCCAACGTTGACGCTCAGGCCCATTGCGCCGAGAATTGCCTCAAGGCCCTTCATGATATTCTCAGAAATGCCGATGATAAAGGCGCCAATGACAGCTCCGGGAATGGAGCCGATGCCGCCGAATACAGCCGCAACAAATGCCTTCAGACCGGGCATTGCGCCGGAGGTGTAGGTGACGGCGGTGTAGTTGGTGAAGTACAGCACGGAGCCTACGGCAGCCAGGAAGGAGCCGATGACGAAGGTTGCGCTGATGACGGCATTGTACTTGATGCCCATGAGCTGGGCGGTGTCATAATCCTTGGCAACGGCCCGCATTGCCATGCCGATCTTGGTGTGGTTGATGAGCAGAACCAATGCCACGACCAGAGCAATCACCAGGAAGGGTGTCACAATGGTGACAACCTTGGTGGTGGCATTGCCGATGGTGACTGTGTTGGAAATGCCGGGGACGGTGGGATACTGCTGGGCCAGACCGCCGGTGATGTAGGCGCACAGGTTCTGGAGCAGATAGCTGACGCCGATGGCGGAGATCATAACGGACATACGGGGGGCCGAACGAAGGGGCTTGTAGGCCACCCGTTCAATGGCAAAGCCGATCAGAACCGTCAGGATCAGCACCAGAGGCATGGAGATGTACAGGGGCAGGGAAGCGGACAGATAGACCATCATTACACCGGCTACCATAAATACGTCGCCATGGGCAAAGTTGATCAGACGCAGAATGCCATAAACCATGGTATAGCCAATGGCGATCAGCGCATACTGTCCGCCGACGGAAATACCGGAAAGCAGATATGGAAGGACAGCGCTCATGGATAAACCTCCTTTTCTTTGAGCTGTCTCGAAAGGGACTCCGGAAACGATGTAGTTCCCTTCGAGGCAGCCCAAATATATGGTTGGAATTTCTGGGAGAAAGCCGGAGACCCATCCGGGCCCCCGGCTGAATATACGATGGCTTCCGGAGCGATTATTCGACAGTGGCCTCGGAAACAAACTCCCAAACACCGGTCTCACAGTTGACCTTCTTGATGATTGCGGAGTTGCGGTTTGCATCGCCGTTCTCGCCGAAGGCAATGTTACCGGAAACGCCGGTATAGGTAACGCCGGGCAGAGCAGCCATCACAGCGGCGGGATCGGGGGAACCGGCGGCCTTCAGAGCCTCGAGAGCGGTGTAGTAAGCGTCATAGCCCATTGCGGAAACTGCGGCGATCATGTCGTTGCCGCCGTTGTTAGCCATAGCGGTGGAATCGCTGTTGAGCCATTTCTTGAAGCCCTCGTCGAAGGCGGTGTTTGCACCCTCCTGATAGAAGGTGGTGACGGAGATGCTCAGATCCTTGCCGGTAGCGGCCTCAGCAACAACGTTGGAGTCCCAGGTGTCGGAAGCCAGCAGGGGAATGGTCAGACCCTGTGCATAGACCTGATCGATGATGTTGGCAGCAGCCTCGATGGAAACGGGAGCGAAGAACACGTCGCAGGCGCTGCTCTTGGCGTTGGAAACATAAGAGGTGAAGTCGGTGTTGCCATCGGGGAACTGGTCGGAAACGATCTCGCCGCCCAGAGCCTTGAAGGCCTCGTCAAAGTAGTTGCAGACGCCTACGGAGTAGTCATCGCCCAACTTGGAGAGACTGTAAGCCTTTCTTGCGCCCAGGGTGTTGTAAGCGTAGTTTGCAAGAACAGTGCCCTGGAAGGGATCCAGGAAGCAGATACGGAAGTAGTGATCGTTGCCCTCAGTGACCTGGGGGTTGGTGCAGGTGACGCCCATGGCAGGAACGCCGCCGTTCTTGAAGATGTCGGAAGCGGCGATGGAAACGCCGGAGCCGTAGGAACCAAGAACGATGGAGCAACCATCATTGACCAGCTGCTGTGCAGCGGAGGGAGCCTTATCGGTGGAGGACTGGTTGTCAACGATGTCCAGCTCTACGGTGTAGGTCTCGCCGCCGATCTCAACGGTGGGGCACTCCTGATTTGCGTACTGGATGCCCAGAGTCTCCTGCTTGCCGCCTGCGCCGTTATCGCCGGAAGCGGGCTCAAAGACACCGATCTTGATGACCTTGTCACCGGATGCTGCGGGAGCAGCGGAGCCGGCAGCGGAATCAGCGGCAGCGGCAGAAGCCGGAGCCTCGGAAGCGGAGCTGCCGCAGCCAGCCAGCATGCATACCATCATTGCGGCTGCAAGCACAAGAGCCAGCAGCTTCTTGGAAGTTTTCATGATCTTTTACTCCTTTTTCATTGTATTATTCGGCCGGAAAGGGTTCGCCCGAATGAAAAGATGTGCATATTATAGCGCAGCTAACTTGCAGAAATCAACTGTTTTTTCTGGTTTTTTTCCAAAGAAGCGGAATTGATTTGCATGAAATGGATAAGACCCTTGCGTGTGCACATATTGCGGACAAAACCGGAAATATGTGCTCACACAGCGGACAAATGAACACGAAAGGGTGAAGTCTTCCTGTGTTTTCATGAGAAAGACGGAAAATTATCAGAGGGCGTCATTCCCTTTTTGCGGAACCTGTGCTATACTGATTCCAAATGAAACGGAAATGTACCGATAAAGGATGTGACCAATCATGGAGCATATGGAAAGAAATCTGTCCATGCTTTGCGACTATTATGAGCTGACCATGGGAAACGGCTATCTGCAAAAGGGAATCGGAGACCGGATCGCCTATTTTGACGTATTCTACCGCAGTGTTCCCGATGGGGGCGGCTTTGCCATTGCCTGCGGTCTGGAGCAGGTGGTGGAATACATTCAGCAGCTGCATTTTTCCCGGGAGGATATTGAGTTTCTCCGGGGGAAGGGGATATTCTGTCAGGAGTTTCTGGACTATCTCCGGGACTTTCATTTCAGCGGCGACATTTATGCCGTACCGGAGGGCACGCCGGTGTTTCCGGGAGAGCCGATTCTGACGGTCCGAGCCCCTGCCATTGAGGCCCAGCTCATTGAGACCTATGTGCTGCTGGCCATCAACCACCAGACCATGATCGCCACCAAGGCAAACCGGATCGTCCGGGCGGCAGAGGGGCGGACGGTGCTGGAGTTCGGTTCCCGCCGGGCACAGGGAGCAGACGCTGCCATCATCGGTGCAAGGGCGGCCTACATCGGCGGCTGCGGAGGAACGGCCTGCACCCTCACTGATGAAATGTACGGTGTTCCTGCGGGCGGCACCATGGCCCACGCCTGGGTCCAGATGTTTGACACGGAGTATGAGGCCTTTGAAACCTACTGCCGCATGTATCCCACCAATGCAACCCTGCTGGTGGACACCTATAACACCCTGAAAAGCGGTGTGCCCAATGCCATCCGGGCCTTCAAGGAGGTGCTCCTGCCTCAGGGCATCACCAAATGCGCCATCCGGCTGGACTCCGGGGATATCTCCTATCTGTCCAAGCAGGCCAGAAAAATGCTGGATGAAGCCGGCCTCACAGAATGCACCATCACAGCGTCCAACTCTCTGGACGAATATCTGATTCGTGATCTGATGATGCAGGGCGCAAAAGTGGATACCTTCGGTGTGGGCGAGCGGCTGATCACCTCCAAATCCACCCCGGTTTTCGGTGGCGTTTACAAGCTTGTGGCGGTGGAGAAGGAACCCGGTCAGATTGTACCCAAGATCAAGGTCAGTGAAAATACCGCGAAGATCACAAATCCCGGCTTTAAAAAAGTCTACCGCTACTATGACAGAGAAAGCGGCAAGGCTGAGGCAGATGAGCTGTGCCTGTGGGATGAGACGGTCAACCCCCAGCAACCCAGAGAGATCTTCGACCCCAATGCCACCTGGAAGACAAAAACCCTCACCGATTTCACGGTGCGGGAGCTGCTGGTGCCCATTTTCAAGGATGGTGAGCTGGTTTACCACATGCCCTCTCTGAAGGAGATCCGCAGCTACTGCCAGCAGCAGATCGAAACCCTGTGGGATGAGGTCAAACGCTTTGAAAATCCCCACAAGTTTTATGTGGATCTGTCCAGAAGCCTGTGGGAGCTGAAGCGGGAGCTTCTGAACGAAGCGAAAATGGGGCAGGGACACAAATAACCTTTGCCAAAAAATGCGGCCCGAAGGAATCGTCCTTTGGGCCGCAGTTGGTGCAGAACACAGAATCAGGCTCCGAATCAACTGACATATGGCATCAGAACATGTCGCTTATGAGACTGTATAACAGGCCGCTGCTGCTAAAAACATCCATATACCACTTGCTGCCGATTTTGACAACGCCAAATTCAAAGGTCTCCTTTTCTTTCTCGTCATCGATCTCCACAGTGACCTTGGTCTTTATGGTTTTTGCGTCTGTGATCTTCAGATCATACTCGTCATCATACAGCTCCTGAAGCTCCCGGAGGGCGCTTCGTTTTACATCCTTGATATCCTTGATTTTAAAGGAAATCCTGGCCTCTTCGTCATCCATGATGTCCTCAAGCGCTTTCTGAAGATCCCGAATGTCTGACTTGTCGAGGTCCGATTCATCCAGAACCTTGTCGGGAAAGACGGAGAGCATTTTATCCATATTGCATGTTTCCAGCCCCGTCAGGAAGGTTTTGACGGGCACGGTTTCGCCGCCAAGTGCGTTTACAAGAAGAACGATCACCAGAACCAGCGCCGCAACACCGCCGATGGCCGCGCAGATAATCCGGATATTCCTGCTGTCAGGCCCTCTGGACGCACCGCAATCAGAAGCGCCGGTTACAGGGGAATTCCCAACAGGCGAGGGCTGAAGGGATGCGCCGCAATTGCCGCAGAAGAGAGCGTCATCTGGATTCTGCTGTCCGCAATATCCGCAAAACATATTCTTTTCCTCCTGTACGCAATTTCGTTTACCGTCATTCTATCGCTTTTTCCACCATGCGTCAAGGGAATTTCGGATTTCCCGATGGCGGGAGATGGTCAGGAGCCGGGCCGTGTGCTCCGGTGTGTCAGAGCCCCTTATGGGGCAGCCGGATTTGACAGAATCCGAAAGAATGCGCAAGCAAAGGAAAGAAACGATCATACAGAAATACGGCAGAGCACAAAAGCGTGTTCTGCCGTATGATTATCCTGTTTTGGATGCCGCCGGAAGGCTGATTACCATGTGCGGGAGTCCATAGCCCGGAACTGTGCCACAGTGGGAGAATGGCTGTTCAGGCCGCCGTCCACATTGATGATCTGACCGGTCACATAGGCGCTCTCGTCAGAGACAAAGTACACGCACAGATGGCCGATGTCCTCGGGGCAGCCGTAGCGGTTTACATTGATGTTGCTGAGATAGATCTCCTTCAGGGGTGCGGGGACCTTTGCCTCGTTCTCCGGGGTGACAATCAGGCCGGGACGGATGCAGTTGCAGCGGACATTCTGCTTGCCGTACTGGAGGGAGACGGTTTTGGTCAGCATATCCACACCGGCCTTGGCGCTGGCGTAGGCTGCGGAGCCAAGATCACCGCCGCAGGAGGCCATGGAGCCGATGTTGAC
>JAQXMD010000157.1 GCA_029012465.1 Oscillospiraceae bacterium
CTTGCTCTCGAAATGGCTGTAAAGGGATGCCTTCCGAATGCCCACAGCATTGGCAATCTGGGAAATCGAGGTAGCCTCGAATCCCTGTATGGAAAACAGCTCCAGCGATGCGTCCAGTATTTCCTGTTTTGTGTTTCCACGATCCATACCCATCTCTCCTTCGCTGTGAACAGCGTGTTGTGTATGGTTGCATTATAGCAAAACTACCGGTCGGTAGTCAATAGCCGGGAGACTTTTTCACAGGTATTTCGCAGATACTCAGAGGCAAACCGCCGGTTTTCATCACGAAATACTGTCAGTTTTTCAGCCTGAAAACAGTCAAACGACAGGGGCTATCCCTTCAGGTTTTTCAAAGCGTCGGGATTATTTGAAAGAATCGTTCCAACTGTTTGACATGTTTCCATGTTGGGGCAGTCCCCGCATGTGGTCACACCCTTTTGAAGCGCACACTGACGAATTCCGCAAAGGCTTTCACAAAAAACAGTTTTCTGCCCATCCACACGACAGCCTTCACAGTTGATATGTTCAGGCAGAATCGGAACGTTGTTTAGCGCAGACCACAATTTTGCGGTTTTTTCGCGCAATGCCTGATCGTCATGGAGCGTTGCAAGATAGGCATCGCATTTTTCACAATCCAGGCCACAATAAGCAATCATGTTTTTCATGGTTATGTACCTCCTAAATCCTGATTTAGAAAAACCAATAGAAGGAAACAGCCTTTTTCAGACTTGTCGGAATCCGAAGAAATGGCCGTTCTCCTTTGCCGTGAGTGGAATGTTCTTTGCATGGATGCATTATAGCAAACTACCGGTCGGTAGTCAACAGTGGTTAATGACGACTGTATACAGAATCGTTGACAAATTCCAAGACGTTTCGTAAAATGGAAGAGTCAGTAAACTGCATCCAGCAGGAAAGAGGTCGGGATGATATGCCGCTTGAAATTGTACGCAACGATATCACGAACATGCAGGTGGATGCCATCGTGAATGCTGCCAGCCACAGGCCGCTGTTCGGCTCCGGTGTGGATGCCGGCATCCATCAGAAGGCAGGTCCCAAGCTGCTGAAAGCCCGGAAAGCCTTCGGATTTGTGCGTTCCGGCAATGCGTTCATCACACCGGCCTTTGATCTGAACGCAAAATATGTGATCCATGCCGTAGGACCCATCTGGCGGGGCGGCAGCCATCAGGAGGAACAGCTCCTGCGCCGGTGCTATGAACAGAGCCTTGCCCTTGCGCTGGAAAATGGCTGTACCTCGGTTGCGTTTCCCCTGCTGGCGGCGGGGAACCACGGCTTTCCCAAGGAGCTTGCCCTCCAAATCGCCATCAGCGCCTTCAGCAGCTTTCTGATGGACCACGAGATGATGATTTATCTGGTGGTGTTCAACCGGGACGTCTACGTTCTGTCAGAGAAGCTGTTCCGGAATGTTGCCAGCTACATTGACGAGAACTATATCCGGGAAAAGACCCGGGAGGAATACCTGAGCTTTGAGACCTGTAAATCTGTGGCTCCGGTGCTGGAGGAACAGCAGCGGGCAGTCTACCACAGGCGGCTCCGGGAATTTCAGGACGAAATCTGTCTGGATTCGGTGGCTTTGCCGGGAGCCAGCGCGCCCATGGCCGCCGCAGATACATCTTTGGAGGACTTTCTGAAGCAGAAGGACGCAGGGTTTGCGGAGACATTGGTCGGCCTGATTGAGCGCAGCGGCAGGAAGAATTCTGAGGTGTATAAGAAGGCCAATGTGGACAAGAAGCTGTTTTCAAAAATCATCAACAACGTGAACTACCATCCCTCCAAGGAGACGGCGGTGGCCTTTGCCATCGCTCTGGAGCTGGATTTGGATGGGGCGAAGGACCTGATTGCCCGGGCAGGGTACGCCCTGACCCACAGCAGCAAGTTCGATATTATTGTCGAGTATTTCATCCTTCATGGGAACTATAACGTGTTTGAGATCAACGAGACGCTTTTTGCCTTTGACCAGCGTTTGCTGGGCTACTAAAGAATCTTTGAAAAGTCGCTTTCCGGGCGACCAAATGAAAAGGGACTTCTGGTACAATTGGGCTGTAAGTAAGAAACAACCAGTTGACAGGAGGAACTAATATGAAAAAGAACTTTACTGAGATCGTATTTATTCTGGACCGCAGCGGCTCCATGGCCGGGCTGGAGCAGGACACCATCGGCGGCTTCAACGCCATGATCGAAAAGCAGAAGAAAGCCCCCGGAGAGGCTGTGGTTTCCACGGTCCTTTTTGACAACCGTAGTCAGGTCATTCATGATCGGGTGCCCATTCAGGATGTGCGCCCCATGACCGAGGATGACTATTTCGTCCGGGGCTGTACCGCCCTGCTGGATGCCATCGGCGGAGCCATCCATCACGTCGGAAACGTCCACAAGTACGCCCGGGAGGAGGACCGCCCGGAGCACACTCTGTTCGTCATCACCACCGACGGCATGGAAAATGCCAGCCGCAGATACGATTCCCGCCGGGTCAAGCAGATGATCCAGCATGAGAAGGAGAAGTATGGCTGGGAATTCCTGTTCCTGGGGGCCAATATTGACGCGGTGGAGACGGCCCGGAACTTCGGCATCAGTGAGGACCGGGCGGTGAACTACCACAGCGATCGGGAGGGCACCGCACTGAACTATGAGGTGCTCAGTGAGGCGGTCTGCGCGGTTCGGGCCAGCGTGCCTCTGGACGGGACCTGGAAGCAGCGTATCGATGAGGACTATGCCCGTCGGGGCGGGAAAGGAGACAGAACATGATTGGCGCAATTATTGGGGACATGGTTGGAAGTCCCTATGAGTTCGACTGGAACAACATCAAGACAAAGGATTTCCCCCTGTTTTCTCCGGATTCCGGCTTTACGGACGACACGGTGATGACCATGGCCGTTGCAAAGGCGATTCTGGACACCGATGACACCAGCAATGACGAGGCCCTGCGGAGGAGCTTTGTCCGCTGTATGCAGGACTTGGGCAATTCGTATCCCGATGCAGGCTACGGCTTCCGGTTTCTGAGCTGGCTGGACCAAAGGCACCCTGAGCCCTATGGCAGCTACGGCAACGGCTCTGCCATGCGGGTATCTCCGGTGGCGTGGCTGTTCCATACCATGGAGGATGTACGCCGGGTGGCCCGGCTGTCTGCGGAGGTGACTCACAACCATCCGGAGGGCATCAAGGGCGCCGAAGCCACCGCCGCTGCCATCTTCCTGGCCAGGACAGGCCACAGCAAGGCGGAAATCAGGGATTACATGGTTTCCGAGTTCGGCTACGACCTGAGCCGGACCTGCGATGAGATTCGGCCAACCTACCGCCATGTGGAGAGCTGTCAGGGAACTGTCCCCGAGGCCATCACCGCCTTCCTGGAGGGGGAGAGCTTTGAGGATGTGCTTCGCACCGCCGTCTCTCTGGGCGGAGACAGCGACACCCTCACCGCCATCGCGGGCAGTATCGCTGAGGGCTTCTACGGCGTCCCGGAGGAAATCCGGGAGGAGATGAACAGGAGACTCCCGGAG
>JAQXMD010000158.1 GCA_029012465.1 Oscillospiraceae bacterium
GTACCGGTTTCACCCCGGAAAGGAAACCCTTTGCCCTATGGATTTCGCAAGGAGGAAACATGAAAAAGTCAATCGCAGCATTGGCCCTGACCATGGCTATGCTGGTAGGCTGCGGAAGTAACCTGCCGGGAACCGGAAGCGTCTTCACCTCCAGGGCCCCAGCTCCCACAGCGGAAACGGAGGAGGCGCCAACCTTTCAGGCACCCCTGATGGCTCTGAGCCCTACGCCCCAATACTGGGCAAGACAGCAGCTGACCGCTGCTGAGCAGGAAACCTATGATAAACTCAGCGCCGCCGTGGCTTCCCATCTGGACTCGGAGGTTCAGGTGGATGTGGATGCCGACCAGGTTTCCCGGGTGCTCACCGCCCTGCGGATCGACCATCCGGAATACTTCTGGTTTGAGGGTGAGGCATCCTTTGTGACCACCACAGACATTTTTGGCACCACCACCGGCTGCACCATGAAATACACCATGGAGCTGGAGGAGGCACAGAAGCTGCTTCCCCAGGTGGAAAACTATGCAGCCCAATGTCTTTCCAGCCCCCGGCTGGCCGCAGCCTCAGGGGACTATGACAAGATCATTGCCGTGTATCAGTATATTATCGAAAACACCGATTATGTGCTTTCCGAACCGGATCAGAGCTTTATTACCCTGATGACCCAGGGCAGGGGCACCTGCGCCGGATACGCCAGAGCCTTTCAGTACCTCATGTACCGGCTGGGGATTCCCTGTGTTCTGGCGCTGGGAGAGGATTCCGCCGGAGAAAGTCACGGCTGGAATATTGTACAGTGCGGCGGAAAGTGGTATCATATTGACGTGACCTGGGGAGATCCGGTGGATGAAAACGGCCAGCCCGGCAACAGCCTCCAGTATACCTACTGCATGATTACCGACGAGGAAATCTACCGGACTCACCGGCTGAAAAGTGAGATTCCCGTGCCCACCTGCACGGATCTGGAGTACAACTACTACCGCCAGAGCGGTTTGCAGATGGAATCCTGGGACCCTGTCCGTTTTGAAGCCCGGCTGGAGACAGCCGCGGAACAGGGCGACCACTGGCTGCAGGTACGGTTCTCCTCTCAGGAGGCCTATGACGCCGCCATCAATGCCCTGATTACCCAGTCGGGAATCCTGACCGTCCTTCAGAATGCCGGCATTCCCATTCCCGAGGACGGGGTGGTCTACACCCGGAACGACGACTTTTTTGAATTCTCTGTGCTTCTGGCCTACTGAGCCGGGACACGAAAGGAGCAACAATCTTGCTGGAAACACTGGTGATTATCCTTCTGGTAGCTTTGGACCAGATTGTAAAATACTTTGTGAGAACCGGAATCCCGATGGGAGGGCATGTGGACTTCCTGCCGGGGATTCTGGGACTGACCCATTTCCACAACACCGGCGCGGCCTTCTCCTTTTTGGCGGGGAGCGGAGCCAGATGGTTCTTTGTGGTGCTGACGGTGGTTTTCGTGATCGCCGCCATGTGGGTACTGCTGAAGAAAAAGCTCACCCATCCCCTGGGCCGCTGGACTCTGGTGCTGATCGTGGCCGGGGCCATTGGAAATCTCATTGACCGGGCATTGTTTGGCTATGTGGTGGATATGATCGAGACCCAGTTCATGAACTTCCCCATCTTCAATGTGGCGGATATTTATGTGACTGTGGGCGGCATCGCCTTCTGCATCTACTTTGGCTTCATCCACGACAAGGTGAAGGCGGCCGAAGCTGCCAAAGCCCCGGAGAACTCCCCCGAAAACGGCGAAGCCCCGGAGGAGGAGGGCAAATGACCCTGTTCTGTGACACTGAGGGCCTGCGGCTGGATGTATTCCTGTCCGGTCAGGTTCCGGAGCTGACCCGCAGCGCCGCCCAGCGGCTGGTGGAGCAGGGAGAGGTTCTGGTGGACGGCAAGACCGTCAAAAAGAACTACAAAACCCGTAAAGGGGATGAAATCTCCCTGACCATTCCCGAGCCGCAGCAGGTGGAGCTGATTCCGGAGGACATTCCGCTGGACGTCCGGTATGAGGACGGGGACGTGATCGTCATCAACAAGCCCAAGGGGCTGGTGGTGCATCCCGCTCCCGGACACTGGACCGGCACGCTGGTCAACGCTCTGATGTACCACTGCCGGGATTCCCTGTCGGGCATCAATGGGGAGCTTCGGCCCGGCATAGTTCACCGGATCGACATGGACACCAGCGGCCTTCTGATTGTGGCCAAAAATGACCGGGCCCACATGGGCCTTGCGGAGCAGCTAAAGGATCACACCCTGTGCCGGGTCTACGAGGCCGTTGTGGTGGGCAACATCCGGCAGGACTCCGGCACCATCGACGCCCCCATTGGCCGCCATCCCGTTGACCGGAAGAAAATGACCGTCACCCGTCAGGGGGGCCGGGAGGCCGTGACCCATTTTGAGGTCATACGCAGGTATCAGGGCTATACCCATGTGCGGCTCCGGCTGGAAACGGGCCGAACCCATCAGATTCGCGTTCACATGTCCTGGCAGAACCACCCCATTGTGGGAGACGCCGTCTACGGCCGGGGAAAGGAGCTGGGCCTTGATTCCCAGTGTCTCCATGCAAGGACTCTGCAATTCATCCACCCGGTCACGGGAGAGAAAATCGCCGTGGACTGCCCCCTGCCGGATTATTTTGAAGCCGTGCTGAAAAAGCTGGGGCCGCCGGTGGCGTAACAACCCCCCTATTATCAAAAAACGCTTCCCGTCAGAGCCGGCATATTTCACCGGTTCCGGTTGGGAAGCGTTTTATGTGTTTTGGTCAGTCCTTCAGGATGCTGTATTTGATGTCTCTGTCAAAGGTGTCAACCCCCTCCACGCCCTTGAGCCAGTTCACCACAGCATAGGTCACAGGGGTAAAGACAATCTCATAGCACACCTTGAACAGATACTGGAACAGGATCATTTGCAGCACCGTACCATTGTCCATGGTGCCCCAGAAGGAAACCGTCACAAAGATCACGGAGTCAAGGCCCTCTCCCACCAGAGTGGAGAGAATGGTTCTGATCCAGAGCTTTTTGCCCTGGGTTTTCACCTTCAACCGGGAGAGCACCATGGAATTGGAGAATTCCCCGAACAGATATCCAATAAAGGAAGCGGCAGCCACTCTGGGAGTGGTGCCCATGACCAGAGCATAAGCCTCCTGATTCTCCCAGAACCCCGGATGGGGCAGGGCAACGGTAATCAGATAGATCAGCACCGCGAAAAAGCTGCATCCGAAGCCCAGCCAGATGATGGTGCGGGCCTTTCGGAAGCCGTACACCTCGGTGAACACGTCGCCGAAAATGTAGGTGATGGGAAACAGAATTACCGCCGCAGGCAGGGTAATGCTTGATGTGACCGCCCACATTTTTCCGGCGATGATGTTTGACAGCAGCAGACAGGTCACATAGAGCACCGCAATGACCATAAATGTCTGCGAGACTGTTTTCTTTTCTTTCATATCAATCACTCCAAATGAAAAAAGTAGCCCCGCAAAACGCAAAGCTACACTTCAATCCTCGTGATTTTGAAAGGTAGTCCCGGTTTTGCTTAACGACAGGAAGGTACAAATGAACTGTCGGTCTTAGACCTGTCTATTGTATCAGTCTTTCGGAAATAGTCAAGGGGTTACTTCTGTTTTCCAGCGTCCGGATACCTGCCGGAAATGTGGAAACTGACACAAACATGCGAAAAACTGCCCTATTCTCAAGGGGAATTCTATTGTAGAATACAGTTGAGGTCACATCGGCAACATTTTGCTTCCCGGGCCCGGATATATCCCGGAGAGAAATCGTATCTGTTTGGGGGTCAATGCCCCCATGCACAATTCAGTCAAAAGGAGTGCAGTCACATGGCCTTTGATTACAAAAAGGAATACAAGGAATTTTATCTTCCCAAGGCAAAGCCGGAAATCGTCACCCTGCCGCCCATGAACTATATTGCGGTGCGGGGTGAGGGCGATCCCAACCAGGAGGGTGGCGCCTACAAGGAAGCCATCGGCCTCCTCTACGGCATCGCCTATACCATCAAGATGAGCAAAAAGAGCGACCATCCCATCGAGGGCTATTTTGATTACGTGGTGCCCCCACTGGAGGGCTTCTGGTGGCAGCCCGGGGTGGATGGGCTTGACTACGCCAGAAAGCAGGATTTTCACTGGATCTCCGTGATCCGTCTGCCGGATTTCGTCACAAAGGCGGATTTTGATTGGGCTATTCAGGAGGCCACAAGGAAGAAGAAACAGGATTTTTCCACCGTGGAGTTCCTGACCATTGAAGAGGGGCTTTGCGTTCAGATGATGCATGTGGGACCATTTGATGAGGAGCCTGCCAGCGTGGCGCTGATGGACGCTCTCCTTTCCGAAAATGGCTATGAAAATGATTTTTCGGACACCCGGCTCCATCACGAGATTTACCTGTCCGATGCCCGCAAGGCCCCGCCGGAGAAGTGGAAAACCGTCATTCGGCATCCCGTCCGGAAGCGCTGATTCTTTGGGAGAGGTGAAACCATGGGTAAAATCATGATTGTGGAGGATGATGATGCCATCCACGCTGAGCTCAGCACCCTGCTCTCCGCCAACGGCTATCAGCCGGTGACGGGACTGCCCTGCGGCCTGATTCTGATGGATGTGAATTTGACGGAGCAATGACCAAAATTCTGATTGGGCCTGCTGACCAATCCTGAAAATGACACACACAGACGAAAAATCCGCCTATCCCAAAGCCCCGCTTCTGTATAGAATATAGAGGAAAACACAGGCCGGAGCAGTCCAATCCATTGGGGACATTGTGACGGCTGAAAGAAATA
>JAQXMD010000159.1 GCA_029012465.1 Oscillospiraceae bacterium
CGAATACGGCCTTTTCAAAATTGGCATTCTCCCGGGCTTCCTGCGGTGTTAACATCTGGATCTTCCTTTCAAACAGCGAAAGGGCTCGGTTGTTCACCCAGCCCTTACCGCATTATTTCTTTAGGCTTCGTCGTCATCCTCTTCCTCGTGCTCATCAACGCCCACATCTCTGGGAACCAGAATGTAAACATTGTTGGCTGCCTTTTTGATGCAGCCGTCCAGAGCAAATGCGCAGCCGCTGAGGAAGTCCACAACACGGCGGGCAACATCCTTGTCAGTGTCCTCGCAGTTGAGCACAACCGCGTTGCCCTGACGGAGGTGATTTGCGATCATCGTTGCACTGTCGAACTTTTCAGGCTGAACCAGAACGACACGGTATTTCGTAATATCAGCGGCGATGCCCATAGCGCCCATGGCGCTGACTGCGGGACGGGGTGTCTCCACAGTGGTATTCATGGCAGCACCCATGGTATTCATACCACCCATGGGAGCAGCGCCCATGGTAATGGGTGTCTCAACAGGGGTGGGGGCAGGCTGCTGGGGAGCTACTGTCGTACGGGGAGAGGTGTATACGGGCTCGTCCAAAGCGTCCATATCCACATCGTCGTCAATCAGTGAGCTGTCATCATCGTAAGGCCGGGTTATCTTTTTCAGTTCGTCCATAAAACTCATGGCAGTATCCTCCAAATTAATTTTTTACGTATTGTCTCGACCCAAAAATGAAGGTACCAACCCGGATCATCGTCGCACCTTCCATAATGGCATCGGCAAAGTCGTCACTCATGCCCATTGATAGGCAGTCTATACTATTATTATCGTATTTTTTCGCCTTTATGTCAACATAAAGCTGATACATTTTCGCAAAATATCGCAAATTTCCTCCATTTTCATTGGAAATTGGTGGAATTGTCATAAATCCGCGGAGCAGCAGATGGGGATAATCCTCCATTCGGGCCGCAAACGCATCCAATGCCTCCGGCGCCACGCCGGATTTTGCCGTTTCCCCGCCGATATTTACCTCCATCAGAATCTCCTGCCGGATGCCCTTCTCGGCGGCAAGCCGGTTCAGGATCTCCAGCAATTCCACGGAATCCACGGACTGGATCAGGTCCACCTGACCCACCAGATGCTTTGCCTTATTCCGCTGGAGATGGCCGATGAAGTGGAGGGGACAGCCCTCATAGGCATTTTCCTTCAGCTTCTGCTGAAGCTCCTGCACCCGGTTTTCGCCGCAGATATCCACCCCTGCACGGATGGCCTCCTGCACCCGATCGGCGCTGTTGAGCTTGGTGGCCGCCAGAAGCCGCACCTCCTGCTCAGGCCGCCCGGCTCTGGCGCAGGCCCGGGCCATTTCCTCCCGGATGCGCAAAACATTCTCCTGTATGGTCATAAGCGCATTGCCCCCTTTTCTCAGGAATTGACCTTACAGTTATTTTACAGTGAAAATCATTATATCAAATTTCCCGGGAAATTTCCACCCCTGAATTGCCTTTCGGAAGAAAAAATCACAGACAGATTCCGGTAATTGATCACGGCTCCGCAGCCCTCCTGACAGCGGAACAGCACCCGCCACCGGTCTCCCGCCGGCTCTGTCCGCTCCGGGGTGAATTTCACAAAAAACGGTTCCTCTGTGAGCACCTGTACCGTGACCGATTCCTCCGGACAGAAGGGAAGCTCCGCCGCGAAATACCACACATCGGTCAGGACGATCTTTCCCACCGTCTCCTCCCCGGAGTCCATGGGCAGGGAGATAACCGGCCACGGCTCCCCGGGGGTCAGCATCAGCTCCAGTCCATCGGTATGGCTGCTGAACAGTCCCGCCGCCGGAGCCTTGATGACCGTCTCCGGTTCCTGCCCCGGGTTCCATTCCGAGGTCTCATTTTCCCCCAGCAGCAGCGCCGTCAGCTCCTCAGCCTCTCGGCCGGAAAGGCCGGAATCCGTGGCTTCCAGAAGCTCTGCCACCTTTTCCCGGCGGCGGGGCAGGGACATTTCCGCGTATTCCCCTGCCCGGGCCGTGACCCAGCGGCTGTCCGCACCCCGGACATCCTCCTGAAAGAGCAGCTCTCCCGCGGATACCAGCGTTCCGTCCTCCTTGAGCGGAACAAGCCCCTCCCGGCTGCCGGAAATGGGAATCTCCTGCCGGATCACCGTTCCTGTCACCACCTGCACGGCCTCTGAAGGCTTCGAAGTCTCCGGTTCCTGCTGCGGAGCCCTATAAACAAGCCCCAGCAGCTGGCCTATGGTCAGCAAAAACAGCGCACCCAGCAGCAAATGCATGGGAGCGCTGTCCTGTTTTCGTTTCATGGTCATCCCTCCCGGGGACCATTCTATCACTTCCGCCCGTCGAAAAAGGAAATAAGGGACAGGGCTTCCTCCAGAATTTCCGAAAAGGTCGTGTCCGGCCTCCGGGTGATCCAGTGGATGTTCGGATTTTTCCGGAACCAGGTCAGCTGCCGCTTGGC
>JAQXMD010000160.1 GCA_029012465.1 Oscillospiraceae bacterium
AAGATGGGTCTTTTTGCCGAGCATCCTGTGAACCTCGGCTCCCGCTGCACGGTCTTTATGAATTCCTCCGTGAAGCAGGCCCAGAAGGACGGCGCAACGGTGGAGGATATTTCCGCAGGTCTGTCCATTTCCATCGTAAAAAATGCCGTTTATAAGGTCATCCGGGCTGCAAATGCTGATGATCTGGGCAAGAACATCGTGGTACAGGGCGGCACCTTTCTCAATGACGCGGTGCTCCGGGCCTTTGAGCTGGAGCTGGGCAGAAATGTGACTCGTCCTGTAATTGCCGGTCTCATGGGCGCCTACGGTGCGGCGCTCTATGCCATGGAGCTGGGACTTGAAAAATCTGAGCTGCTGACGGCGGAGGCCTTGAAGTCCTTTACCCACAAATCCACCCCCTCCACCTGCAAGGGCTGCACCAACCACTGCAGTCTCACCATCAATGTGTTTGACGGCGGCAGACGGTTTATCTCCGGCAACCGGTGCTCCAAGCCTCTGGGCAAGAAGAAAATCGAAATGCCCGATATGTTTCACTACAAATATAATCGCCTACGTGCCATGGAGGGTAAAGGCTCCGGTGACGGCTCCCGGGGCAGAATGGGCATTCCCTTCGGCCTGAACATGTATGAGAATCTGCCCTTCTGGTATGAGCTGTTCACCAGACTGAATTTTGAGGTGGTGCTATCTCCCGAGTCCTCCCGGAGCATCTACCTGAAGGGTCAGCACACCATCCCCTCCGATACGGTCTGCTACCCCGCAAAGCTGCTCCACGGTCATGTGGAGGCGCTGGTGGAGGATGGGGTGGACGCTATCTGGTATCCCTGCATGTCCTATAACAACGACGAGGGCATCGGCGATAACCACTACAACTGCCCTGTGGTGGCCTACTACCCTGAGCTGCTGGCCGCAAATGTACCGGCCCTCAACAAGACAAAGTTCCTCAACCCCTATGTGGGTCTGTGGCGGCATAAGGATTGTGCCAAGCGTCTTGCCGCCCTCTTTGAGACGGAATTCGGCATTCCGAAGAAGGAAACCATGGCTGCCGCAAAAGCCGCCTACGCAGCCTATGACGCCTATGTGCAGGACATCCGCACCACCTCTGAGCAGTTCATTCAGCAGGCCCGGGCCAACGGCCAGCCCATCATTGTCATTGCAGGCCGTCCCTATCACATTGACCCGGAAATCAACCACGGCATCAACGACCTCATTACCTCCTTTGGCTTTGTGGTCATTACCGAGGACTGTCTGGCCTACCGGGAGGGCTATGCCCCCCGCACGGTTCTGAATCAGTGGACCTTCCAGAGCCGTATGTACAACGCCGCCCGCTATGTCTGCGAACAGCCGGATATGCAGATGGTTCAGCTGGTGTCCTTCGGCTGCGGCACCGACGCCATCACCACCGACGAGCTTCGCTCCATTCTGGAAAAGGGCGGAAAGCTGTACACCCAGCTGAAAATTGACGACATTACAAACCTTGGCGCAGTAAAGATTCGTATCCGCAGTCTCATCGCGGCCATGGATGCCAGAAAGGAGGGCGAATAAGATGGCAGAGCTTGTTTATGACGAAACCGGACGTCTCCTCTTTACCAAGGAGATGGCGAAGGAGTATACCATCCTCGCCCCACAGATGCTCCCCGATCATTTCGCCATGCTGGAGCGTATCCTGCTGGATGCGGGCTACAAGGTGAAAATGCTGGATACTAATCACCGGAACATTCTGGACGAAGGCCAAAAATACGTCCACAATGACGCCTGCTTCCCTGCCATTCTGGTTATCGGACAGCTCATTGACGCCATTCATAACGGGGGCTATGATCCCCACAAGGTGGCCCTGTTCATTACCCAGACCGGCGGCGGCTGCCGTGCATCCAACTACATCCATCTGCTCCGGAAGGCCCTTTATCGGGCAGGTCTTGAGTATGTGCCGGTGATCTCTCTGAATCTCTCCGGTATGGAGAAGAACCCGGGCTTCAAGCTGACGGTTTCCATCCTCCGGAAGGCTGTATTCGCGGTGATTTACGGCGATCTGATGATGAACGTTGGCTGGCAGGTGCGCCCCTATGAGGTCACACCCGGCGCAACGGACAAGTGCCTGGATGAATGCAGGGAATATCTCCTGGACCAGATGCGTGCCGGGAAGGGCATGACCTTCAAGAGCATGGTGAAAAACTTCGATTATATCATCGAGAAGTTCAAGGCTGTGCCTGTTGCCGGGCCTCAAAAGGTTCGCGTAGGCGTGGTGGGCGAGATTTATGTGAAATATGCCCCGCTGGGCAACAACAATCTCTGCGACTTCCTCCTCAGCGAGGGCGTGGAGCCGGTGGTTCCAGGTCTTGTGGACTTTATCATCTTCAAAATCTACAACCGTGACGTGGATGTGGACCTTTATGGTGGCAAATGGATCAAGAAGAAGTTCTGCCAGTGGCTGGAGAAGTACGTCATCAAATATCAGAACGCCATGATCGACGCCCTGAAGCGTTCAAACCGCTTCCGCGCTCCCGGCAATTTCTACGACCTCCACAACCTGATTCAGGGCTATCTGGGAGACGGCAACAAAATGGGCGAGGGCTGGCTGCTCACCGCCGAAATGCTGGAGCTGATCCACTCGGATGTGCCCAACATCGTCTGCACCCAGCCCTTCGGCTGCCTGCCCAACCACATTGTGGGTAAGGGCATGATCCGTCGCCTGAAGGAGGATTACCCGGACTCCAACATCGTGGCCATCGACTACGATCCCGGCGCCACCAAGATCAATCAGGAAAACCGCATCAAGCTGATGCTGGCCAACGCTCAGAAAAAGCGTCAGATGGCAGAAAAACAGGAAAAAGAACCTGTCGGTGTATAAAACTCAGGAGCTGTTTCCCAAATCGGGAGCAGCTCCTGAGTTCATAGAAGGTACAAAAAACCTCCTGAACGGCCATTCAGGAGGTTTTCGCTTACAAATGTGCTTTCAAATACTGCATCAGCATGTCAATGCCGACGGCGTTCTCGCCGCCCCAGGGGATGATAATGTCCGCGTAATACTTGGTAGGCTCTACATAGCGGTCATGCATGGGCTTTACGGTGTTTCGGTACTGGGTGACGATGGATTCAATGGACCGGCCGCGCTCCAGAGTATCCCGGCTGATGCGGCGCATGATTCGTTCGTCGGCGTCGGTGTCCACAAAGACCTTCAAATCCATGAGATTCCGAAGGGCCTCGTTTTCCAGTACCAGAATGCCCTCCAGAAGAATGATCTTCCTGGGCTCCACCAGAACGGTGTCCGTGCTGCGGTTGTGGATGGTGTAGTCATAGACCGGACGGGAAATGGTCTCACCTGCTTTCAGCTTCAGTACATCCTCCACCAGGCGGCTGGTTTCAAAAGCGTCGGGGTGATCGTAATTGAGCTTGCAGCGTTCCTCATAGGGCATGTTGTTATGGGCCAGATAATAGCTGTCATGACCGATGATCTCGATTTGTGAACCAAAATGCTCCCGAACCTGCTCCACAATGGTGGTTTTTCCGGAGGCGCTGCCCCCTGCGATGCCTACAACATAAACGTTGCCCATGGAATGATCCCCTTTCTTCCATAATACTCTCAAGGATGTTATACCAGAATTCGACGGATAAATCAATGGGAAATGGAGATTGTCATAGTTCTCTTACAAAAATCATAAGCTTCCGTGAGGTGAATGCCATGGGTCCCGGTGAACGCTCCGGATCGCTGTTCTATAATACCATGCTGCTGACCGCCGGTTCTCTGGGCCTGCGGTTTGTCCAGATGCTGTTTCAGATTTACATCTCCAGAATCATGGGAGCGGCGGGCCTTGGCCGGATGCAGCTGATCCTGACGGTGGGAGGCTTTGGTGCCATTCTGGCCTCCGGCGGGGTGCGGATTGCAGCAACATGTCTTGCGGCGGAGGAATATGGGCGGGACAACCCCGGCGGTGTTCGGACGGCGATCTGTTGCTGCTGTATCTACGGTCTGGTTCTGAGCTGTGTTGTGGGCGGCGTCATGTTCCTTTTGGCGGACAAGCTGGCTCTCTGGTGGATTGACACCCCGGAAGGGGCGTTGCCTTTGCGAATTTTTGCGGTATTCCTCCCGGTGACGGTGCTCTGGTCCGTGCTTGCGGGTTACTTTACCGCCGCTGGCCGGGTAACAGAGCTGGTTGGACTGGAGTTCTTCGAGCGGTTTGTGTCCATCGGCCTTGTGGTCATCGGAATCCGGCTGGAGCTGCTGGACCCTTGCAGTATGATTATTTTGGGTTCCTCCATAGCCACGGGACTAAGCTTTCTTCTTCTGCTCCGGCGGTATCGAAAGACGGTTCGATGCTGCCCTGTTTCAGACCTGAATCCAATGCTCCGGCGGCTTCTGAAGCTGACCATTCCCCTGGGCCTGAACGATATATTGAGAAGCGGCCTTGGAACCATTGAAAACATCATCGTTCCCAAGGGTCTTCAGAAAAGCAGCGGCTCGGGAGAATCAGCCATTGCGGCCTATGGCACCATCTGCGGCATGGTGTTTCCGGTGATTACATTCCCCTCTGTGCTCCTTTACTCCCTCAGTGACATCCTTGTCCCGGAGATGGCAAAAAGCAGGGCCAAGGGCCGCAGAGAGCGCACCGTGACGCTGACAGAACGATGCCTGCGGCTGACCCTTATTTACGCGCTGGCCTGTGGAGGACTGGGAATTCTGCTGGGAGATCAGATCGGCAGGCTGCTTTTCGGAAGTGCCGATGCGGGCATCTATATCCGGGTGTTTTCACCGCTGGTGGTAATACTCTATCTGGATGCCATCACAGACGGCATCCTAAAGGGCCTCAGTCAGCAGGTATATACCGTTCGGTACAACACCATCACATCTCTCATGGATGTGGGAATGCTGTTTGTGCTGCTGCCCCGGTACGGGATCGGCGGGTTTCTTTGTGCGTTTACCGTATCCCATGCGGTGAACTTTTTCCTGTCCATCCGGCGGCTGATGATCGAAACGGGATATCTGCCGAAATTTCATACTACCTTCCGGGGCACAGTGGCCTGTGTGGGCGCCTTTGTTCTGATGGTACGCTTTTCTACAGCCGAAACCATTGTGGGCACAATTCTTTTCGGCACAACATTTGTGTTGATATTCTCCCTGTTCTGCTATTTTCTCAGAGCCATCACAAGGGACGACCTTTTGTGGCTTGTGAAATTGATACGCAGAAAGAGATAATTTGAGCCGCTGCGGTTGCAGCGGCTCATAAACTTTATGCGGTTACAACGATCTTTCCGGTATAGACCTTGCCGGGTTCCACGGTGATTTCTGCACCATCCACAGTTACCTTACCATTGATTCTGGAGTCTGCGGAGACCTCCAGACGGGTCAGATAGCTTGTCTTTGCGGGGGTCCAGGTGGAGCCGTTTTTCAGGCTGACCCAAACGCCGTTGTTGACGGTGGGCGCAGGTGTGTTGGTCAGGCCGCCCAGATAGGTGGCGTTCTTTCCAATGATGCAGCCGAGAGTTGGCTGGAGCTTCTCGGTGCCGATGACCACCAGATCGCCGTTTTCATCATAATCCGGGGTGAAGAAGAACTTCGGCTCGGGCATGGGAGGCATACCGCCCATGTCAGGCATGTCGCCCATAGGAGGCATATCGCCCATGGGAGGCAGCTCCCCTGCTCCGGCATCCGGGGCGCCGGGGCCGCCAGGCTCGTCCATGGGCATGGGAGGCCCGAAGGAGGGCTTGTCCCACTTTCCCGCGATCTCAAAGCCCTCTGCATTCACCGGAATACCGCCGTACGGATTGTCTGCGGGAACCATGTAGTAGGAGTAAGCGTCGTGGGTTGCCACAGAGGAGGACATAGCGCCCCTGATATCGCAGTTGTCATAGCTGAGCACCAGATTCTGGCCCCACCAGATCATGCCCTCACCGTTGGTAAGCACATTGATGCTGTTGTAGCAGTCACCCTCCAGCGCGGTGCCGTTTGCGTAGTTACAATCCGTAAAGGAAACCTGAACGTCGCCGATCATGTTCTTCACATCGAACTTCCGGAATAGCTTTTGATTCTTACGATTGAAGTTGTAGGGATCATAAGCCGGGTCCTTTTCCACAGGAGCGTTGGGATCGAGAACTTCGGAGAATGCGGGAGTGCCCATGCCGGGGTCATCGCAGGTCATCAGCTGAACAATTACGCCCTTATCGGAGTTGAACCTGGAGTTCTTTACGTCAATGACAGGGGTGCAGGCCTTCACCAGGAAGGCAGCGCCATTGGTGTTGAAGGTGGAGTTCTGCACCTCAGTGACGCCGCAGGCAGGAAGGGTGGCAGAGCTGTCGTCCTCTGCGCCGGGCACATAGCGGACGTTGTTGGTCTTGTGATACATGACTCCGTACTTGGTGGTCACATCACAGCCGTCATACCAGCCTGCGCTTGCGTGCTCGTTGGCCACAACGGCGGCATAGGTCATGCCGTACTTTTTTGTCTTGTAGTCATAGCTGATGCCGGTGTCAGGGAGCGCGGCCTTCAACTGGGCAAATTTTTCAGAACCGGTGCCGTTGCCTACGACGCAGTTGTAGAAGCGGTTCCGGCAGCCGCCGATGGAGTAGGTGGCGTAGCAGCTGGGATCATCGGAGCTTTCTGTGGTAACATCGATAACGGAGTCCTTCACAGCCATCTCAATGGAGTACTTACCGAATTCTTTGGTGTCGCCGGTATCGTCCACGGACAGAACGCCCCAGCCGTCGGACAGGAGAATGTCCTTTTCATAGTTCACATGGCTATAGCCGTCGCACATGGTAGCACGGGCGTGACCGTCTGGGCTGATGCCGAGCATCCAGGGGCAGGAACTCATGCCCTCGGCCTCAGAGGGATATTTGGAGCCGTCGGCCTTAATGAAGGAGTTTCTGACGGTGACAGTCAGGTTATCCTCCGGCTTTGTACCGCCTGCAAAAACGCCGTGACGGACTGCACCTGCTGCGCTATATACGAGATTTTCAACCTCTACATTGGATTTTCCGAACACAGCCACACCGGAGCCAAAGCCCTTGAAGTCGTTGCCGCCGGAACCGTCTGCGGTCATGGTCAGGCCCTTGACCGCGTAGTCGGAATCGTTGACCATTACACCGTTGAAATGCTTGTTGTCGGAGTCGATTCTGCCGCCCTCCAGGGATGCGTCGCTGATGTTGCCTCCGGTGATGGCAGCGGTGACGCTCTTATCTTCCTGAACCTTTCCGCCGTCCACAAAAAGGGCTGCACGGTAAGCGGGACGGCCCTTGGTCATACCGCCCTGATAGAGGCCGCCCTCGGGACCGATGGGAGCAGTTTCATAGGGTAAGGCACCGGGGGTTCCTTCAGGAACCTCCACACCGTTTAATATGTAAGTGACGAGTTTTTCCTGGTTCATAATCGGATTTCTCCTTTCAGATGATGCATATAGCAAGATAGCATAATTATAAACGGAATCCCCAAGCCCGTCAATCTGTTTAGAAAACAAACTACAAAAACCAAACCCTCAAAGACATTTTGAACAAAGCCCATGGGAAAACCATGTGTTTTTATTACCCTCCCGCCATTGCCTGAATGCAGTTTGTATGATATAATCTTATGAGTTTTGCAAGAAAAATGTCAAAGGAGGAAGCGTTTCCGTGAGTAAATTCATCGGCAACAGAGAATTCTACAGTCGCGTATTCAAAGTTCTGCTTCCGGTTATCATACAACAGGGCATCACAAACCTTGTGAGCCTTTTGGACAACATTATGGTCGGACAGGTTGGCACGGAACAGATGTCAGGTGTAGCCATTACCAATCAGCTGCTGTTTATCTTCCAGCTCTGCATATTCGGCGCTCTTGCCGGTGCGGGCATCTTCTGTGCCCAATACTTCGGCAAGGGCGACCACGAAAGAATCCGCAGTGTATTCCGCTATAAGGTTCTGATCACCGCAGCCTTTACCATTTTGGCGTCGGTGGTGTTTTATTGCTTCAGAGAGCCTCTGATCCGCCTGTTCCTGACAGATTCCGGCACCGGAGATCTGGAGGCTACGCTGAAATACGGTGAGGAATATCTGAAGATCATGCTTGTGGGGCTGTTCCCCTTTGCGGCTGTGCAGCTCTACGCCTCCACCATGCGGGAAACCGGCGAAACTGCCATTCCCATGCAGGCCGGAATCGTTGCTGTCATTACCAATGTGATCCTCAACTATGTGCTGATCTTCGGCCACTTTGGTGCCCCTGCCATGGGCGTTCAGGGTGCGGCGTTTGCAACTACCATTTCCCGATTTGTGGAGTTCCTGCTGATACTGGTCTATTCCAAGGTCAGAAGCGACCGCTTCCCGTATTTTGTGGGAATGTATCGCACTCTGCGGGTGCCCGGGGATCTGGCAAAAGATATTACCATCAAGGGTATGCCGCTGCTTGTCAACGAGCTGCTCTGGTCCATGGGTACCACCATAATCGTCCAATGCTACTCCACCCGGGGCCTTGATGCGGTGGCTGCCTACAACATATCCAGTACAGTCAGCAATTTCTTCTCCATGCTTGTATTCTCCATGGGTACGGCAATTTCCATTCTCGTGGGGCAGGAGCTTGGTGCCGGCGAATACGAACGGGCTATTGATACCAACCGGAAGCTGCTTGTGACGGGAATTGGCCTTTGTCTGTTTACAACGGTACTCCTTGCGCTTACGGCTCCCCTGTTCCCGGAAATCTATAATACCACCACGCAGATTCGTAAGCTGGCCACCAGCCTGCTTATGATGGATGCTGCCTTTATGGTGGTCAGAGGCGTGTACAACAACTGCTATTTCACCCTTCGTTCCGGCGGAAAAACCGTTGTGACATTCCTGTTTGATGCGGTTTCCATGTGGGTGATTTCCATTCCTGCGGCTTACCTGATGGCCCACTATACAGGGGTGAGTCTGCTGCAGATGTATTTGGTAATTCAGCTTTTCGATGCGCTGAAGGCCATGTTTGGTCTGATTCTTGTTAAAAAGCGCGTTTGGGTCAATAATCTGACCAGATGATATCTGCATCCGACACAGGATCGCCAGAATCGACGAAGGCTCCTACTTGCCATTCGGAGGGGAATATGCTATAATAATTAAAAGGACGGTGAGACCATTGGCTGAAAAGGCAGGCATCAAGCAGGTTGCCAGAAATCCCAAGGCTTTTCATGAATACTACATCGTTGAACGCTTTGAAGCAGGGATCGAGCTATTCGGCACCGAGGTCAAATCCGTCCGCGCGGGAAAGATCAGCCTGAAGGAAGCATGGTGCTCCATTGACAACGGCGAGCTTTTCCTGAAACAAATGCACATCTCACCCTATGAAATGGGAAGCTTCTCCAACCGTGATCCCCTCCGTCCCAAGCGCCTATTGATGCACCGAAAGGAGATCATGATGCTTCTGGGAAAGACCCAGCAGCAGGGCTACACCCTCATTCCCCTGTCGGTTTACTTCAAAAACTCCCGGGCCAAGGTGGAGATCGCGCTGGCAAAGGGTAAAAAACTGCATGATAAGCGTTCCTCCGAAGCGGAAAAGGACGCCAAACGTATGATGGATCGTGCAATGAAAGAAAGGAATAATTACTGATGGCTAATCCTGTAGTTACAATCGAAATGGAAAACGGCGGCAAGATCGTTGCCGAGCTGTATCCCGAAATCGCGCCTGAAACTGTCAGAAACTTTATCTCTCTGGCATCCAAGGGCTTTTATGACGGCCTGATTTTCCACCGTGTGATCTCCGGCTTTATGATTCAGGGCGGCGACCCCGACGGGAACGGCACCGGCGGCCCCGGCTACTGCATCAAGGGCGAGTTCCTGATGAACGGCGTCAAGAACGAGCTGAGCCACAAGCGCGGTGTTCTGTCCATGGCCAGAGCCAGCCTGCCCAACTCTGCCGGCAGCCAGTTCTTTATTGTCCATCAGGATTCCAAGTTCCTGAATAATCAGTATGCCGCATTTGGCAAGGTCACTGAGGGCATGGATGTGGTTGACCAGATCGCAGCCGTAAAGACCGACATGAACGACCGGCCCAGAACGGAACAGAAGATGAAGAAAGTCACGGTTGAGACCTTTGGCGAGGTTTATCCGGAGCCGAATCAGCTGCCTGACCCCTTCGGCAGACGATAATATCAATCCAATCAAGTTGTCAGCGGCTGGCTGATTTCTCGGCCAGCCCTCCCATGGGGCTGTAACGGGTTCGACGGGGGTAGTGAGGCTTGAACAGCGGGCAGAGGCGCCTGGCCTCTATAAAACGGGCAAACTTAAATTAACTGACAACGATAACGTCGTTCTGGCTGCTGCTTAATTAGCGGCCCATCCGCCCCGGAAGGACCACGAGCCGGGCTCGGGTGTGATTTAGTGGTGCCCGTGCGTATGCAAAGCTTTGCGCATACCACGCATTATGAAGCTACCAAGCCGCATAGGGTGACGATTCCCGCTGCGGTGAGGGAATGTAAATAATCGTCTGCGCCCGGAGAGGTTCCTGTCAAGCTATTTTCGGACAGGGGTTCAATTCCCCTCAGCTCCACCACGTCGTCGCAAGCTTCATATCGCTTGCGACGGCGCTTTTTGCGCCATCGGCGCGCTCGTTCCGCAGCTCCTCCTTTCCAAATCGAACCCGCTGGGCTGTGCTTTGATTTGGTTTGCTCCCTGCGGGCGAGGTTTTATTTCATTTCACTTTCTACGTCAGTGTTAAATTTTTTCTTTGAAGCTGATGATTATCATGTGATATACACGCCAAATGCCGCCATCTTATGATGGCGGCATCTTTGCACTTTTGTACAGAAATCCGTTATATTTACTCCTTCGTCTCCCGCCAGTGCTTCAGCTTCGGCAGCTGTGCCTCAAAATAGGCCCGGGCCTGCTCCGGAGGCCAGTCCTCGCTTGACATATGTCCTACAAGGAAATCCGTCAGCTCCTCAAGACTGTTGTATACAAATTTTCCTTCCGTATAGCACCATTTGCAGTAATCCTCATTGAAGGCTCCATCCGTTTCCCTGCTGATGAAGGAATCCTCAAGGGGCATACCACAGCACTGGCAAATCAGCTTTCTGGGAGAACCAAGCAGCGTATTGATGGACACGTCAAACAGCTTTGAAAGCAGTTGTAAAGTCTGAGTATTGGGAATGGTTTCACCGGTTTCCCAACGGGACACGGCCTGCCGGGTCACAAAGACCTTCTCCGCAAGGGCTTCCTGAGAAAGTCCCATTTGGTTTCGCAGTTCCAAAATAACGTCCTTTGTCTCCATGGTCAATCACCTCATGGATATACTACCATTTATATTGAAATTCTGCAAGCAACCTGCAGTTGCGTTTACAAAAGCACATCCGTGTTTTCCTGTTTGGCGTCTCCCCTGCTGACCACAACCTGATACCCGATGCTTTCCATCCGCCGCTCCATGCACCGGCAGCACTCTGCGGCTTCATCCCCGGTGCAGATTTTTCCGTCATAGAGCAGATACTTATCCCGAACCGTTGACGGGGACAAATTGGGCATCACCACATTTGCGCCTGCCAGAATCCCCTTTTCCCGTCCCAGCGGGTGGATGGTTCCCAGCGCCGTAGTGGCTGGAATCAGCGCATTGGGCAGCATCAGCCGCAGAATCGCCAACAGATGAAGGGTGTCCGCCAACGTTCCCGGTGCCTCATCCCGAAATTTGGTATCCTTGTGGGGAATGAAGGGGCCAATTCCGACCATGTGGGGCTTGAAATCTCCCATAAACATAAGATCCTCGATGATATGGTCAGTGGTCTGCCCGGGAGAGCCTACCATAATCCCGCATCCCACCTGATAGCCGATGTCCTTTAAGTCCTGGAGACAGCGTTTCCGGTTTTCAATGGTCAACTCCTCCGGATGCAGGAAGCGATAGTGGACAGGATTGGAGGTCTCCTGCCGGAGAAGATACCGGTCAGCACCAGCATCGAAGAAAGCCTGATAGCTTTCCCGGCTTTTTTCTCCAATGGACAGGGTAACAGCGCAGTCCGGATGGCGGGTTTTGATCTCGGAAACCAGCTGACAGACCCGGTCATCGGTAAAGTAGCCATCCTCTCCCCCTTGCAGAACAAAGGTTCGGAAGCCCAGCGCATATCCCCGGTCACAGCAGTCCAGAATTTCCTCAGTGCTGAGCCGGTAACGCTGAACATTGAGGTTGCTTCTGCGAATACCACAGTAATAGCAGTCGTTTTTGCAGACATTTGTAAACTCAATGAGACCGCGCAAATAGACGTCTTTGCCATAGACCTGATGCCGGACTTCCCGGGCGCGTTCATAAAGGTATTCCTCATCCTCAGGCGAAAGTCCAGTCAACAGTTGCTGAAAATCTTCTCTGGGCAGTGTATAATCCTTTTCCAGCCGGTCAATGATGTTTCGACATCCTGTCATGGTTTCAGCTCCTTCATCTTATTCTCCAATACTGCACGGGCCTTCTCCGGAGGATATGCCCGGACAATTTCACTGACCTGATCGTAGCCCAATGGGGCAATATAGCCTACGGCAAAGGCATAGGTTCCATGAAGATTTTTTTCACAGCCCTCCACATTGGGCGTAAGTGTCTCTATGCATTTTTGACGGAACAGCCTGACTGCCTCGGTCATAAGCTCCAGACTCTCCAGCAGGCTGTCGGCAATCAGCGGAAAGAACGCGTTCAGCTCAAACTCCCCATGGGCTGCCGCCATGGTAATGGCGGTATCGTTGGCGATCACCCGCATGGCACACTGCATGGTCATCTCCGGAAGCACCGGATTGACCTTCCCGGGCATAATGCTGCTGCCCTGCTGAAGGGCTTTCAGACGCACCTCACCCAGTCCACCATAGGGACCGGAATTCATCAGCCGCAGATCGTTGGAAATCTTCATCAGATTCACAGCCAGCGCTTTAACCAGACCGGAAACCTCCACAAATACATCGTTGTTCTGGGTCAGATCCATGGGATACTCTGCCGCCGCAAGGCCGTATCCGGTGAGCCTGCGCAGCTCCTCCACCACGCCAAAGCGGTATTTCCGCTCTGCACCGCCGGAGAGTCCCACAGCGGTGCCCCCCAGATTCACCTGCCGAAGCCGCTCCTCCACCTTATAGAGCCGCCAGCGATCCCGGGAAATTGCCTGGGCATAGGCACCGAACTCCTCCCCCAGCGTCACGGGAACCGCGTCCATCAGCTCGGTGCGCCCCAGCTTTTGAATGGACTGCCATGCATTTTCTTTTTCCTGTAAAGCGGTTTGAAGCTGCGCGCAGGCCTCAGACAAGGCCCGAAGCTGCCCGATGGCGGCAATCCGAAGGGCTGTTGGAAACACGTCATTGGTGGACTGTCCACGATTCACATCGTCCAGCGGGTGGATGATCTCATACTCCCCCGGTCTGTGTCCCAGCTCCAGCAGCGCCAGATTGGCAAGGACTTCATTGACATTCATATTCGCCGAGGTGCCTGCGCCCCCTTGAAGAGCCTGCAAGGGAAAGCTGTCCCAGCATGCGCCGGAAAGCACCCGGTCGCAGGCGGCGATAATGGCATTTTCTTTTTTTGTATCCCGAAGTCCTTTGTCCCGATAGGTGATGGCCGCCGCCTTTTTCACGGTGACAATGGCCCGAATGAGATTCCGATTCATGGGACGCTGGCCCAAGTTAAAGTTTTCCATGGCTCTTAAGGTGTTGATGCCGTAAAGAGCATCCTCTGGAAGCATCATTTCTCCCAGAGCATCCCGTTCGGTTCTCATGGTTCTTCCTCCAGTTCAGCAAGCAGATGGGGGAACATTCCAATACACCGCCGGAGAATCCCCTGCATATACGCAATGGTGATGCCGTAATTGGTGATGGGAATTCCCTGTGCCCGGGCGCGCTTCATCCGGCTGCGAACCTCCCGTTCGTTGAGCATACAGCCGCCGCAGTGAATCACCAGAGCGTACCGGCTCAGATCCTCCGGGAAGTCTCTGCCGGAACAGGTTTCTATTTCCAGATGCTTTCCGGTGTAGTTTTTCAGCCAACGGGGAATTTTGACGCTTCCAATATCGTCACACTGCCGGTGATGAGTACAGCCCTCGGCAATCAGAACCCGGTCACCATGTTCCAGCTTCTCCACAGCAGCCACACCACGGACTGCTTCATCCAGCAGGCCCTTGTACCGTGCCATGAGGATAGAGAAGGAGGTTAGCGGAATCCGTTCCGGCACATCCGCAGACACCTTGGCAAACACCTGACTGTCTGTAATCACCAATGCCGGGTCAGTCCCCAACCGTTCCAGCAATCCCCGCAGCTCATATTCCTTTACGCAGACCGCTGCGGCGTCGGATTCCAGCACATCCCGAATCACCTGCTGTTGGGGCAGAATCAGCCGGCCCTTGGGGGCTGCCTTGTCAATGGGAATTACCAGCACCACCAAATCCTCCGGATGGATCAGGTCTCCCACCAGTTGAAACTTTTCCTCGTCGGTTTTCCCCAGCTGGGCAATCCGCTCCTTCAAAAGGGTGATGTTGGTTTTCTCCGTGGCGCTCACATAAAGCTCCTGGTCTGCACCGTTTGGGACAGTGTCCAGTAGGTCGCATTTGTTCCATACGATCAGATAGGGAAGCTGCTGGGTGCGAAACAGCTCCAAAAGCTGCCGGTCAACATCGGTCATACCCTCTGTCGCATCTACCACCAGAATCGCCACGTCTGTACGGCCCAGCACCTGACGGGTTTTCTGTACCCGAAGGGCACCCAATTCCCCCACATCATCAAAGCCTGGGGTGTCCGTAATCAGCACCGGTCCCATGGGCAGAAGCTCCATGGCTTTGCTAACAGGGTCCGTGGTGGTTCCCTTGGTGTCGGACACCACTGCCAGAGACTGTCCCGTAACGGCGTTGACCACGCTGGATTTCCCCGCATTTCTCCGGCCAAAAAAGCCAATATGTATCCGTTCGCCGGAAGGCGTATCATTCAGTCCCATAGGATTCCATCTCCAGTTCAAACAAGTTGGGCATTTTCTTTCGGAAGCACCTTCCCGAAAACGCCAGATGAGGCAGCTCATAGAATTTGCAGTGTTCCGGACAGACAAACCGATACAGCGGATCGGCAATGACGATTTCAGAGTCCGACAAAAGCTCCGCCAGTTCTTCCTCACCGGAAACGTGCCTGTCTCCCGGTGCCAGCAATCCCTCAAAGTGCTCCAGCGGACACAGTACCCGGGCGGAAATACCGTATTTTTCCGAAATTGCCCCGGCCAGTGACCCCATCGTCACCGGCTCTCCAATCAGTGTCACACCAGCTTTTCCGCCGGAACGTGAAAGATAGGCCACACAGGAGGTTCTGTTTTCTGCGGCTTGCTCCATTGCCGTAAAGAGCGTTTCGGTAAAGCCGGACACCGGTGTGCCCACCACATAGGGGGTTCCGAACCGCTCCTGCAGGACCTTAGCTGCCTTTAGCCCCACCGAGGACACCACCAGATTGACCTGAGCCTCTCCGGCCCGGGAAAGGTCGTCCAGAGAATCCCCCATGGCCCAGCAGGAGATGATCTCCCAGCCTGCCTGACGGATTCTCTGTCGCAGACTTTCCACTGAACCTTTTCCGGCGAAATCCAACGGCGTTACCCCCAGCAGGTTGACGCTGCGGGAAATCCGGCAGTCAGGCTCCGGAACAAATCGCCGGGCAATTTCATCAAGAGCCGCCCCGGCTCCCGCCACATAGTCCCGCATACCGCTGGAGGGTACAAAGAAGGTGGAAATACCCGTTTCCCGTTCAATGATGCGAGCCAGAGCCGGGAAATCCGTTCCGCTCATATAGGGAATGGGAGAGCTGACCAGCGCAATAAACCGTGGATTCAGCTCTCTGGCGGCGGAGATCACATCCCGGAGAAACTTTTTGTCATCCCCAATAATGGCCTCCCGTTCTGACAGGGCGGAAATATAAATGAGGCTGTCCTGCTCGTACCAGCGGGTTTCGTCGTGGGTGGTCTAGGTGGAGTTGCAGCCGGAGGGATCGTGCATGATGACCATGCCTCCCAGTTCATAGAGGGCGGAGCAAATCCCGGACACATCTCCCGTGTAGACCGGAATCCTTTGATATGCGCGTTTCATATGCAGCTTTCACACCCCAATCCCTTCCGAATCACCAAATCTTCGGTGTCCTTTTCCTCCAGCATGGCCTGTTCCATCAGGTGGGCCAGCTGACATATGCCGTCAAAGCCATAGAGGCCTCCACCCTGAACCAGATTGACAAAATGTGTCGTACCGGTGAACCATGCCGCCTTCTGTCCCAGTGCAAGACCGGGGCGATTCCGGGGCTGGACCCGAAGCTCCACCCGGGCGGTAGCGGTCAAACGAAGCTCCGGTGTATGTTCCTGTAGCCAGAGAAAATCCGACCGCTCCTCGAAGCTGATTGCGTCCAGATATACTGTCTCCACGTTAAACCCATGCTCCAGCAACAGCCGTGCAAGGCCCAGTGGCCGGGGATGGAAGGTATAGTCAATGGATACCGGGGTATCCCCGATCGCGTCTCTGGCGCGGGACAGAGCCGCCTCACAGGCTGTGATTTGCTCTGTGGTGTCAAACGGCGGAATACCCATAGCGTCTGAGAGGGCGTTCAGATGCCCGGAAATCTCGTCGTAGCCAAAGCAGGCGGGCAGATACAGATGGGGCCGTCCAAGGCGCTTTGCCGTTTCCTCCGCACCGTATTTTCCGGTGGGATAGGTGGAGACAAATACCTCTCCCTCTGCCAGTGTCAGATAGTCTTCATAGGTTTTGCAGTCCTGAATCTGCCGGAGGCACCCGCCGTTTTTCTCCAGCATCGTTATCAGGTCGCAATTGCTGTCCAGCGGCAGATCGCTGCCCAGCAGGGTCACAGTACCGGCTTTCGCCGGCAGGGGCTGCAATGCGTCAAACATGCCCTTCCGGGTCTTTTGCTCCGGGGTCAGGCCGCTTTTCCGCATAATGGGGTCCATATAGCACCGGGCAAAGAAAATGTCCGGAAACGCCTGCGCCAAACTCCTGTAGATATAGTCCAGATCACTGCCCAGAAAGTGGTGCAGGCACACGGTATACAGCAGCACCATAGGGGGATGCTTTGGCAGCCGCCGAATCACGTCTATGACCCCCTGAATGGTGATTTCCTCCACAGTTCCGTGCAGCAGATCCTTTTCCTCCAGCAGTACACAGGAAAACCGGTCAGAGGCATTCATCTCCGCCGCTGTCAGCACCACGCCCCGCATACAGTTGATGGCGCAGACATAAATCTGGTGGGCCTCCGGTACCTGCATTCCCATATGGACAATGTTCCATGTGCCATGGACCGGAGCATTGAACTCCGGCTCTGTGGAAAAGGGAGCTGGAAAGGAAGCTTCTCCTATGGGCAGGCTCCAGCTGGAGCAGTCCCGTCCCACATCCTGTAGCTTACGCATGTTCGGACTCCCCTTCAACGGTGGTAATTACATTGGAATAAGCGGTTTTTGTGCTGACACCCGGCAGACGGCCGATTTTCCCGGACAGGGCGCTGATCACATCCTGAGGCGCGTCAATTACCACACTGATGATATTGATCCCCTTGGCCCGATACGGGATGCCCATACGACCGATAATATAGGAGCCAACCTCATGAAGCAGCTGATTCACCACAGTGGCAGATTCCATCTGCTCCACAATAATTGAAATCACAGCAACTCTTGTGTCCATTGGACAATCTCCTTTCCACATCAGCAGATTCTGGGCAGCAGCTCACCGCCGGGCTGGGGCAGCACAGTCTGTGCACCGATTTCCGTGGTCATAATCACCCGCCCGGGGTTCTCCGCTGTGATCTCACCGATGATGGCAGCATTCCCGGAGTATTTGCCCTTCCGAAGAACCTCCAGAACCTTGTCTGCTTCCTCTTTCGGGGTGACAATAACCAGTCTGCCTTCACAGGCCAGATACAGGGGTTCCAGACCCAACATCCGGCACACGCCCTGTACCTCCGGGGCAACGGGAACCGCAGTGGAATCCAGCTGTACACCTACGCCACTCTGTCCTGCGATCTCATAGAGCACGGTGCCAACGCCGCCCCGGGTGGCGTCACGAATCACATGAATGTCCTTTGTGACCTCCAGCATATCCTGAACCGTACCCCACAGGGGCGCACAGTCACTGGTCACGTCTGCCTCTATGCCGAAGTCCTCCCGAGCCAAAAGAATGGTGCAGCCATGACGGCCCACATCACCGGTGACGATCACCACATCGCCGGGCTTGGCCATGGCTCCGGAGGTCTCCACCCCCTCGAGAATTTCGCCCACGCCGGTAGTAGTGATGAACACACCGTCCACCTGTCCCTTCCCGGCTACCTTGGTATCGCCGGAGACGATCTGAACGCCTGCTTCCTTGGCGGTCTTTTCCATGGCAGAGGCGATTTCCTCCAGCTTTTCCATAGGAAAGCCCTCCTCAATGACGAAGGCACAGGAAAGATACAGAGGCCGTGCACCCATGCAGGCCAAATCGTTCACCGTACCGCAGATGGACAGCTTGCCGATATTGCCCCCGGGAAAGAAGGAGGGGGACACAATAAATCCGTCTGTGGTCATGGCCATTTTGCCCCGGGGCGCAGTCAGCACCGCCGCATCGTCTGCCGTCAAGGCAGGATTGGCAAAATGGGCCTTAAATACCTGATCGATCAGCTCAGACGTCTGCTTTCCACCGGCGCCATGGGCCAGAGTTACCGCTAAATCACGCATTGAAATCTCCTCCATACTGATAATAGGCTGAACATGCGCCCTCATTTGAGACCATGCAGGCTCCAATGGGGTGCTGAGGGGTACAGACCTTTCCGAATACCTTGCAGTCGCTGGGCTTACATTTCCCCTGAAGCACATCCCCACAGCGGCAGGCAGGATTTCCACGGCCCTTGATCTCCGGCAGCTGGAACTTTTTCCGGGCGTCATATGCCGCATATGCCTCCCGCAACCGGACACCGGACTGAGGAATCACGCCCAGTCCCCGCCATTCCGCATCACAGGGCTCCAAAAGCCGTTCCATCAAAGCCTGAGCCTCTACGCTCCCCTCTCTCGTTACAACACGGGGATAGGCGTTTACAAAGAAGGGCTTCCCTTCCGTGGATTTCTTAATGGCCACCGCCAACGCGGTCAGCAGCTCTCTGGCTGTAAAGCCGGTTACAACGCCGCTGATGTCCTCATCCACAAGTGACTCACAAAGGGCAGTACCGGTGATGGCATTCACATGACCGGGATAGAGAAACACATCCGCGCTGCCCTTCAGAGCGTGGTAGGCGCTGGGCATGGTCTTGTTGGCAGTCAGCAGGGAAAAGTTTGTAAGGCCCTGCTCCGCCGCCTGCTCCACTGCCAGACAGCTGGCCGGGGTGGTGGTCTCAAAGCCTACAGACAGGAAAACCACCTGCTCCCCGGGATGCTCCGCCGCATAGGTCACAGCATCCAGAGGAGAATAGACCACCTGCACTCTGGCTCCCTTTGCCCGTGCTCCCGCAAGGCTCATTTCCGTTCCAGGGACCCGAACCAAATCCCCAAAGGTGCATACGGTTGCGCCGTATTCCAGCGCCAGCATCACCGCTTCGTCAATAAATCCAACCTGGGTCACGCACACAGGGCAGCCCGGGCCGGAAATCAGCTCAATCTGCTCCGGCAGCAGCTTGCGGATGCCCAACCGAAAAATCTCATGGGTGTGGGTGCCGCAGACCTCCATAATTCTCAGCTTCGGGCCATCATAGGAGGTGATGATCTCTCTGGCCGAAATATTCTGCCCCGCCATCAGAGAAGCTCCTCCATGAGAAGATCCGTCTCAGAATCATCCTCGTCAGTGATTTTCGCAATGGCGATTCCCGCATGGACCATGACATAATCCCCCGGCTCCAAATCCTTCAAAAGGCTCACGGAAACCTCCCGCTTTGCCCCGGAGGCATCCACCAGAGCGGTCCCCTTCTCAATCTTTACAACCTTTGCCGATAATCCAACGCACATATCTGCGACCTCCTATTTCTTCGTTTGATTGATCTTTTCCATGGCAAAAAGCGCCTGCCCCAACCCGATGCCGCCGTCGTTGGGTGGAATCAGCTGATGGGTCAGCACCCCAAATCCCTTTTCCCGAAGGCGCTTCGCGGTCAATCCCAGCAGCAGGGTGTTCTGGAACACGCCGCCGCTGAGTGCAACGGTGCTGACACCGGTTTTTTCCCGGCCCAATACACAGGCTTCCGCAATCTGGTGGGACAGCTCTTGATGGAACCAGTAAGCCAGCTGGTCGGGGTCTCCCCCTGCCAGACGCCGGCGGAGAATTTCCGCCACCAGACGATCTGTGGACAAGCGAATCTGTCCCTCCTGCTCCCGAACAGGCTCCGGGAGCGGTGGCAGGGATTTCCCGCTTGCCATAAACCGCTCCGCCGCGAATTGCAGCGCCATAGCCCCCTCTCCTTCAAAGGAGGAGCTGCGCCGAATGCCCAAAATGGCGCTGACGCCGTCAAAGAGCCGTCCGGCACTGGTGGAAATCACGCCACCCAGCTTTTTCTGGGCCAAAGTCACCTGTACCCGGGCGTTTTGCTGGTCACAAAGCCCCAGCTTTTCGATGATATCCAGTGCTTTTTCCCGGTTATGGGTGATTTCCCAAATCAGCGCCGCCGCAATCCGCCAGCCCTCTTTGGCGGACAGGTCGCCACCGGACTGATAGAAGGGCGCAATGCTGCCCAGCCGCCGGAAGTCCTTCAGGTCTGCCAGAATAAGCTCTCCGCCCCAGATGGTTCCGTCCGTTCCATAGCCGGTGCCGTCAAAGGAAACCCCAAGAACCGGCTCACACCAGTCGTTCTCCCCCATGCAGGACAGAATGTGGGCATAGTGGTGCTGAACATAAACCACCGGCAGGCCCATTTCCTCCGCCAGCATGGTGGAATTGTACTTGGGATGCAGATCACAGGCCACGACCGTAGGTTCCGCCTCCAGAAGGGTCTGGAACCGGCTGACTGTCTCCTTCAGGGCGTTGACCGTCCTGAGATCCGCCAAATCTCCCACATAGGGAGAGGGATAAAACAGATCGTTGACGCCGATGCAGAAGGTGTTTTTCAGTTCTCCGCCCATGGCCAGAACCTGTCCCCTGTAACCTCTGGACGTGAGGCATGGCAGCGGCGCATAGCCCCGGGAACGGCGAATCATATAGGGCTTTCCTTCCCGGAAATCCATCACGGAATCATCCGCCCGAATGCGGATTTTCCGGTTATGGGAGAGTATGCAATCACAAAGTGCCCCCAATTCCTGCTCCGCATCCCGGTCGTCCCGGCAGATGGGAGCGCCGGAATCGTTTCCACTGGTCATAACCAGACAGTCCGGCATATCTATTTCATCGTCATATTGGAACAAAAGCAGCTGAACCGGTGCATAGGGAAGCATTATGCCTATTTTGGGGTTCTCCGGAGCAACAGACGGACAAATGGTTCCGGTATTCTTCCGTTTCAGAAGCACAATGGGCTTCTGATGCCCCGTGAGGATTTCCTCCTGGGTTTCCTCCACATGACATTCTCTCCGAACCACATCCATGTCCCGGGCCATCACCGCAAAGGGCTTCATGGGCCGGTGCTTCAGCCTCCGGAGCCGTTCCACAGCCTCCTGATTGGTGGCATCACAGCACAGGTGAAAGCCGCCAATGCCCTTGATTGCGGCAATGCCGCCGCCGGAGATGATTTTTCGTGTATAAAGGATGGCTTCCCTGCCCCGCTCATCTCTGCCTATGAGATACACCTCCGGGCCGCAGTTGTTGCAGCAAACGGGCTGCGCGTCGTAGCGCCGGGTTTCGGGACTGTAATACTCTTCAGCACAGTGGGGGCACATGGGGAATTCCTTCATGCTGGTACGCTCCCGGTCATAGGGCAGCGCGTCCAGAATGGTCAGTCTCGGACCACAGCAGGTACAGTTGATAAAGGGGTGGAGATACCGCCGGTCGTTGGGGTCATACATCTCCCGTTTGCAGTCCTCACAGATGGCAATGTCCGGGGAGACAAAAATCTCTCCCTTGGTCTTTTCGCTTTCCACAATGGTAAATACTCCGTATTCCACGGAGCCTTCCACGGGCTTCACGTCGATTTTCAGAATGGCAGCCCGCTTGGGGGGCTTATGCTCCAGCAGCTCCAGGAATCTGCTGACCTGCTCCGGCTCCCCCTGGGCAATGATTTCCACATAGGGGCCCTTGTTGCAGACAGTTCCGGTAATGCCGGATTCCATGCCGTGACGGCTGACCGTGGGCCGAAAGCCCACACCCTGAACGATTCCGTAGACACGAATCTGTTTTGTCGTTTTCATCTTCCCACCCAGGTTCCGGACACGGCGAAGTGGGGCGCATTCACGAACTCCCCGGAAAAACCGGGAATCATGGGCCGCATTACCTCGTCTCCGATGATGATGTCATAATCCCCTGCCAGCTCTGTAAAATCGTCCTCTTCCTTCAGGACAATGTCTCCCGGCTGGGCAAGGACGCTTTTTTTCATAAACCATGTGGCAACGGTCACTTCTCCGCTGCCCCGCCGGAGCAGCTCCTCCCGCAGGGAGTTTGCCGTCACCTGCTGGTGAACCACCAAAATCCGCTTTCCGGTGTAGTCAAGCGCAGGGAGCAGTTCGTTTGCCAGCGGATTACATACTTCAAAGGGGGTTCCAAAGGTTTTGCTGAGATACTCCGCTGCCTTCAGTCCGGCAGGCGATACCACAAGGTTTTTCTCCGCAGCAGCGGCAGTTTTTACCCGGTCAAGACCTGCGCCCATGCCGTAGCAGTCCACCTGCTGCCAGCCCTGGACTTTCAGCAGGTCTGTGAGCTTTTCAGCAGCAGCGGAATCGCTCATGTCCAGGGGTGTGACCCCAAGGACACCGATCCGTCCTGGCACCACAGGCTGGGATTCCCGGGCAAAACGGTGAAACAGCTCCAGATATGCCTTTTCCTCGCCCACATCGTAAAGCTCCATTCCGTTTGTGTCCACGGTGAGAATGGGAAGGCTGATTTTTCGCTCTCCCAATCTCCTGAGCCCCTGATAATCGGTGCCGATCACCGAAGGAACCGGTGTACCGATGATGGCGGCAAACTGAGCCTCCAGCTTTCCGGCCACATCCGAGAGCTTTTCCACCAGCCGGTCATCACGGCCCAAAATCGCGTCCATATCCCGAAGGCCGGCGCTGAACAGGGCGCTTTTATGGGAAAACCACCTTGGCTCGTCAAATCCGCAGATGTTTCCCGTGCAGCCGCCCGCATCGCAGATCACAAGGATACCGCCCAGCTCATAGAGCACAGATACCGCTCCGGACTGATCCGGGGCAAAGGGCGTCAAATATTTTCTCAGTCCCTTCACTTGTGGTTCCTCCCTTCCTCCATGGCATGTCCAAGGGCCTCAAAAAGCTTCCGAACACCCGCATAGCCGAAGGGCTGCCGGTCCTGATTCCATGGAACATTGGGACAGGCCGGATGGTAATAGCCCGAATCCTTTCCGATGGTCAAGTCAGCCTCCGCCTGACTGCAATCATAATAGAGCATGGTAGGCTCCAGATTGGAGAATACCCGTGTCTCCGGGCTGAGCTCTTCCAGCCGACGCAGATACACATGATTCTCTGCCGTCAGGGTGCCGTAGATTTCCGAAACACGGAATCCGTACCGCACCAATGCAAGTGCCAGTTCAAAGGAATCTCCGTTCATGCACTCACCTATGCAGAAGGTAATCGGGCCATAGATATTCCGGAATTTCTCTACCTCCTGCTGGGCTTGCTGCCGCTCGGGGCTTTCCGGAAAAGCAACGCCAAGGGCTGCCCCCAATGCGGCGTACTGATTTCCAATTTTATCAATTTCGTAAAGCCGGGTCAGTTCGATGGAGGGAATCCCCAGTCGTTTCTCAAAATCCTGCGCCGCAAACCGGGCCTCCGGATTCAAAACCAGATTGAAGTTGGCCTCCGCCATCTTCTGGTATTCCTCATAATCCTCACAGCGGGAGATTTCACGGATGGCCTTTACGCCCACCTGACGGAGAAGCTGGTACAGCTCGCAATCGTCCTCCAGTGGTGCAAAGAAGCCCAGCAGATTGACACTGGTCCCCTTCTTTTTCCTTGGCTCCAGCAGGGAGTACAGGGACTGCCGTACATGGACCATAGGGGGCTTTCGACCCTCCCGGGTCAGGGCATACATATAACAGGGACGAACCGGAAGGCCCACCTGCTCCTCTGCCCGGCGGCAAACCCGTTCCATGTCGGTGCCCAGAAGCGCGTCAACACAGGTGATGCAGATCATGACCACCGAGGGCTTATTCGGGAGAAAATTGCAGACCTCCTCCACGGCCTCAGGAATCTTTTTCAGATGCCGTCCGGTGACAATGTCCGTTTCATCCATCATCAGATAGAAGAAACGATTGTTGTATTCCGGCATAGAACTGATGAGGGATGTATTCCGTCCGCAGCAGCCCGGAGCCACCAGCAGCATCACCGAACCGGGAATGGCCAGACCGGCCCGCTTCACGCCAAAGCCCTCCGCGCCGGGAGAGTTAAAGGCAAGAGTTGCCGGAGAGCTGTAAATCAGATGGGTGTTGGACACCAGTTCCGGGGGGATATTCTCCGTTCCCCGCTGGCAAAGCTCCCGAACGGTATAGGAAATCGGGGTTTTGTTCATACTGTCTCCTTTTCCAGCAAAAGCTGTGCCAGGTCAAGGAACCGCTTGCTGACCGGCAGGGTGGGATCGCCCTCAATGACTGTTTTCCCCTGCTCCTCAAAGCGGATGATCTC
>JAQXMD010000161.1 GCA_029012465.1 Oscillospiraceae bacterium
ACTGCTGTTGTACAGGGGCAGCAGCACCTCCATGGGACACCAGCCGCTGTATGAATAATTGTTTTCCCAGCTTTCAAAAATGCACCATTCCTCTCCGTCTTTCGTACAGCGGTAGGAGGGATAGATGATTTCACCCCGGGGGACGGTGAATACAGCGGTCAATTTACCGGGAGCACTGTAGAATTTCTGCTTTTTACCGGAACAGTTTACCATATATCCTCCGGTAATCAGCTCCATTTCCTCCTCGTTGGTCTGAAAATAATCATTCTCTGGCCATGGCAGTACATCTGCCGCAGCTACGGTGGTGAAAACCAGAACCAGAATGAGAATCCAAAATCCTTTTTTCAACGTTTTCATTTACAGCACTCCTTACAGTAATTGTATCAGTGTCCCATAAATCCAGGACACGCCATTGGATGCAAGGGAAAACAGCAGGGGACAGGCTACAGGCAGCTTTACCTGCCTGTAGATCAGCCACTCGGATATTACCACGACCGTTTCTATGACTGCGGTGGCAGGAATGAATGGGAAGTGGAATCCGTAAATGCTGATATAGAAGATCAGCACAGCCAAGGGATTTGTCAGCAGATTCGTAAACAGAATCAGTCCGAGGCTTCGCACATCCCGAACCCGCAGTAGTGCCGCAAAGGACAGCTCCAGAAGCTCTGTCAGCAGCAACCCCGCCACAATTCCCTGGATCATATGCGCTGTCATGGAATCACCTCCCACTGAGATTGACGCAAAATTCGTGGAAATATTGCCCATTGGGGAATAAATCGAGAAATTCACAAGTTTTTCATGTACTTTTCAAAAAAAGCTGGTATAATGAAACCCGGTCTGCCGGGCAGACCTTAGTTTGTGATGTATCACTGGAGTGATTGATAAATGTCTGTTTCAAGAAGCGCACAGCGGATCGGCTTTCTCATTTCAGCCATTCTGCTGGGGCTTGTTACATGGAAGGGCGAGGACTTCCTGACCCTTGAGGAGGGGGGTAGACTGGTCCTTGCCGGGGCAATTCTGGCCGCAGCGGTGGTATTCCCGGCGGTGGCGATCCGTTGGAAGGAACCCTCCTTCTGGCGCTGGGCCTATCAGATGCTCGTGTTTTTGGCGGCGCCGCTGGTTATGATGATTGCGGTGGAACGCCTCAATGGAAATTTTATCACAGATTTTCTCGGAGATACAGACTGGCTGGAAAACTATGTGGTGTATCTGCTGTTTTACCTGCTGGCTTTCGGCCTGTTTGGCTCGGTGAGAGCTTCTGTGATCTCCATCAGCCCCATTTTGCTGATTTTTGGCATCGCCAATATGTATGTCACCGAGTTCAAGGGCAGCCCCCTTGTGCCCATGGATCTGGGCAGTATCAAAACCGCTGGCAATGTGGCCGCCAGCTACACCTATGAGATCGGTTATGAGATCATTTTCGGCATTTGCCTTACGGCAATGCTCATTGCCCTTGTGTCCGGCATCAGGCGGACAAAGAATCTGAAGAAAAGCAGGATCGCCCTGCGGATTCTGAGCCTGCTGGTGGTGTTGGGCTTTGGCTACACCTTCTATTATACCGATACCGTAGCGGACTACGGGTTGAAGCCGGATTTCTTTAACCAGCTGCGGGGCTATCAGAACCACGGCGCCCTTCTGGGCTTTACCATCAATACAAAATATCTGCGGCTCATGGAGCCCGCCGACTACAACGCGGCGGATATACCTGAACTGATGGCGGATGGGGAAGGGGAGGAGGTTCCCAACATTCTGGAAACCGCTCTGATCCGACAGGGAATGTCCCCGGAGGATGCAAAAGAGGCTGTGAATGTGGAAACCGCAGGCAGTCAGGGCATCACACCCAATATCATCGTCATTATGAACGAGAGCTTTTCGGAGCTGAATGTGGTGGGGGACATCGAAACCAATATTCCCTACATGGCGTATATTGACAGCATCCGGGATGAAACCATTCAGGGAAATGTCTATGTATCCACCATCGGTACGGGAACCTCCAACACGGAGTTTGAGTTCCTCACAGGCAATACCATGGCCTTCCTGCCTGCGGGCAGCAATGCCTATCAGCTGTATATCAAGGGAGAGCAGCCGGGGCTTACCTCCACGCTGCTGCACTACGGCTATACTGCCGATGCCTTCCACCCCTATTTTGAGACCAGCTGGAACCGAATCGCCGTATATGACTATATGGGCTTCCGGGATTTCATCACGGTAGAGGACATTTTCGGACGGGATCTGGTGGAAAAATACATCTCCTCCGGGTACAGCTATCAGACCTACAAGAGACTCCTGAAGCAAAAATTTCCCAAGGAGGACATTTTGCTCAGGCGGTATGTTTCCGACGCCTATGATTTTAAGAAAATCACCCAAATGTACGAGGATAAGGAGGAGGGCGTTCCCTTTTTCCTGTTCAATGTGACCATGCAGAACCACTCCAGCTATAACATGGAGATGGACAACTTTACCGAGGAGGTGGAGCTGACCTCCACAAAGCGGGAATATCCCAAAACCAACCAGTATCTGTCCCTTATCAAGTATACCGACGAGGATTTTGAGGTGCTGCTGGATTACTTCAAAAATGTGGAGGAGCCAACCATTATTCTGATGTTTGGCGACCATCAGCCCTTCATTGAGGACAGCTTCTACTCTGAGGTCATGGGAAAATCCATCACAGAACTGGATGATGAAACCCAGCAGAAGCGGTATATTACCCGGTTTGTTCTCTGGGCGAATTATGACATTCCCACCGGCTGGATTGACGAGATCAGCATCAACTATCTGTCAACCCTTCTGATGCAGGTTGCCGGTCTGCCCATGACGGAGTATAACGAGTATCTGGCCAATCTCTACACCAAGCTGCCGGTGATTACTGCCCTGGGATGCAGAGACGCAGAGGGAAACTTCTTCCAGGCGGATCAGTCCAACCCTCTGGCTTCGGAGATCTCCGCCTATCGCAGGATTCAGTACAACAATCTCTCAGACCTTGAAAACCGGGCGGATGAGCTGTTCTATCCGGCAGATGACTGATATTTCAGCGTTTTTAGATATTCCTTATCCTCGGGGCTGACCCGATAGCTCTCCCGGCACTTCTGAATTGCCTTGTTCTGTATCCATGGGTCAAGGGTTCGGGCTTCCAGCCGGGAGAGTGTTTTGTCCCGGTATTTCACAAAGGCCACGGACAATGCCCATGCCACAGCCATCCTGACATAATAGCCCGGGTGGTCTGTAGAACAGAGAATGTCCAGAGTTTCATCGATATGGGAATCCGTGAGACAATAGTCCATGAGCATGACGATGCCGAAGCGCAGAGGAAACTCCTTGTCGCTGGCAAGGTAGGGACGCAGAAAGTCAATGGTTTCCGGCAGATGCTTTTTTGCGTCCTTCATACAGCTGCAAAAGGTATCACAGCTGGCCCAGTTGGTGATGGAGGGCACATAGGCTGCTGTAAGGACCAGCTTTTCGGCGTAAGGGATTTTTGCGCCTCCGATGACCAGTCCCCGGAGGAGAATGATTTCATGAATTCCGGAATCCTCAGACTGGTCGAGAAATGACCGCCAGTCCTCCCGGAGCAAAGTCTTTGCCATGGCGCGGAGCACAGGCAAACGAACGCCAATGGAGGTGTTTTCCGCACCCGGTATCAGGGATTCGTTGAATTCCCGATATGTTTCGTCCTGGTTTTCCCGGAGCTGAGCCAGTACCCGGTCAAAAATTGTCATACGATCACATCCTTTTCCTGTAGTATATCACAGGATTGAGAAAATGGAAGAAGGCACCACAATGAATAAAACAAACGCCATGCGGCTTTTGGATGCCGCGAAGATTCCCTATCGGGCGGTGGAATATGAATACGATGAAAACGATCTGGGCGGAGGTCATGTGGCAGAGGTCACAGGCATGGACCCGGATCAGGTGTTCAAAACACTGGTTGCCCGGGGGGACAGGCAGGGAATCCTTGTATTCTGTGTTCCCGTCAGCTGTACCCTGGACCTCAAAAAGGCTGCCAGTGCCGCAAAGGACAAAAAGGTGGAAATGACCCACATGAAGGAGCTGCTGGGCCTGACGGGGTATATCCGGGGCGGCTGCTCTCCTGTGGGCATGAAAAAGAAGTACCCCACCTATATGGATGAAACAGCGCTGCTCTATGAGGAAATCGCCGTATCCGGCGGTGCCAGAGGGCTGCAGCTGGTGCTGAAACCGGAGGATCTGATTCGGTATGCTGAAATCACGGCCTGTGATTTGATCGAATATTGATTCAGAAAGAATATTGTGCTATGATGTAGAAAAACCAAGGAGGTCTATCACATGGATTACGAATACAAGACCCGGGGCGTATGCTCCAGAAGAATCACCTTCAGCGTGGAGGACGGAAAGGTTCGCAACGTGTTCTTTGACGGCGGCTGCAACGGCAATGGCAAGGGCGTAGCTGCTCTGGTGGAGGGCATGGACGTAGACGAGGCAATTTCCCGTATGCGGGGCATCCGCTGCGGCATGAAGGCCACCTCCTGTCCTGACCAGCTGGCTCAGGCGCTGGAACAGACCAAGGCTTAACGAACCGCAGCTTCTAAACGGCACAGGACAATAGCCGGGAACAGAGAAAACCTGAAACAATCAGGCTGGGAGGAAAATGAGATGGCGAAGCTGTATTTTCGGTATGGGGCAATGGGCAGCTCCAAGACGGCCAATGCGCTGATGGTGGAGTACAACTACTATGAGCGGGGCAAACGTGCGCTGCTTGTAAAGCCGAAGCTGGACAACCGTGACGGCGAGGGCTATATTGCGTCCCGGATGGGGCTGAAAAAGAAGTGCTCCTTCGTGGAGGAGCTGGTGAACATGTCTGAGGAGGAAATCCGCGCGTACGACTGCGTGGTGGTGGATGAAGCCCAGTTCTGTACAAAGGAGCAGGTGGAATTCTTTGTCCATCTGGTGGATGACCTGAATGTGCCTGTAATCTGCTACGGCCTCAGGACGGATTTCCAAATGAATCTGTTCCCGGGCAGCATGTGGCTCCTGGCCTGGGCGGATGTGATCGAGGAGATCAAAACCGTCTGCTGGTGTGGAAAGGCGGCATCCTGCAATGCACGTTTTAATGCCGACGGGGAAATGATTACCGAGGGCGATCAGGTGGTACTGGGCGCCAATGACAGCTATATTGCCCTGTGCCGGAGACATTTCCGCAGAAGAATGCTGCATCCTGTGGAAAATTGACGGAAACTGCCGAATTGCGCCTACATATGGATCCAAAACGAAATATAATTGTCCCGGCATCCAATCAGGGTGCCGGGACTGCTTTTTTTTGAGAGAAATCGTAAATACGGGACGATCATGCAAGCTTTATGCCCTGAAAATCAATCCTCATCCAGATGAAGCCGGTCTGTGCCGTTGGCTTCAAATTCCTGCATGTATTCTTCCATTCTGGACACAAGCTCTTCGTAGTTCGCGGGGGTTACGGGGGCATAGTCCATGTCCCGGCGGGAAAGCTCCTCCGCCAGAATGTCGAAGAAAATAGCGTCCTCATAGTCCATAATTGCCTCATGAATACCGCCCTCCCGGTAGGCTCTGGAGGGGACAATTTCGTCGTTCCAGGTTTCCACGAGGCTTTTCATGCCATGATCCTTGCAGTAGCCAAAGATACGGCTTTCCACCCTGTCGTAGTCCTCAAACCGGTCGTTTCCCCGGGTGGAGTTCAGCACCCAGTTTCCGATATATACAAGATCCAGCAGCCGCCGGAATTCCTTTTCTGTCAATTCGATCTGCATAGGCCATCCCTCCTGCAACATTATATACATTTCCCTTCGGAATTTCCACTGAATCGTAAATATTCCGGAAAGAACAGACGTGGTAATGGGAGCGTTGCAAAATATACTGCAACGCTCCCCTGTGATCTGATCTATAAGCCGGGTTCTGTCTGGGACAGCCATCTATCTCGATGCAGCGTTGCCACTGCACTCAAGCCACCTAAGCGGGAACAGCCGGGCCGGCCTTATGCTCCCTTTGCGGTGTTGCTCCGGATAGAGTTTACAGGGCTGCGCGCTTTCACACGGCAGCCGGTGAGCTCTTACCTCGCCTTTCCACCCTTACCGTACAGCAGCCAGATGCACTATCAGGCGAGCGTAAAAGCTCAAAGTTTGACATAGTGATGGCTTGAAGCACGGCGGTATATCTCTGTTGCACTTTTCCTGTAGTCGCCTACGGCGGGCGTTACCCGTTATCCTTGCCCTATGGAGCCCGGACTTTCCTCACAGGGGGCCTTTCGGCACACCCTGCGCGGCTGTCCAATCAGGTCAC
>JAQXMD010000162.1 GCA_029012465.1 Oscillospiraceae bacterium
GGGTGATTTTCATCCTTCGGACCAAGCGCTCATCATTGCCTCCCATCGGGAGCAGCTCCATGCCGGGCTGATGCAGTGGGGCTTCCCTCAGGCAGAAGGGAAGGGGCTTCTCATCAATGCCCGGTCGGAATCCGTTCTGGAGAAGCCGACCTTTCGGGACAGCACCCTTTCTCGCCGCTGCGTCATTCCCGCCCGTTCCTTCTATGAGTGGGATGCAAAGAAGAATCAGATCACCTTTTCTGACCCGGCACAGCAGGTGCTGTTCTTTGCGGGCATCTACAACCGCTTTGCGGGAAAACCCCGGTTTACCATTCTCACCACCGCCGCAAACGAATCCGTATCCCGGTTCCATGACCGGATGCCGGTGCTGCTGGAAAAGGATGAGCTGGAGCCGTGGATTCTCCATGACCGGGATTTTGAAATGTATCTCGAAAAGGCGATGCCGGAACTGCGTTACGAGCATCCCTTTGAGCAGATGACGCTGTTTTGAATATTGCGAAATCGTCAATTTGTAGGAGCGATAGGATGTACTGGCATGATGAAGTTGCAGTGAAGCTGAAGAAAAAGAATCAAATTCTGTTCCCAAAGGACTGTGCGTTTTTGCAGGAGCTGTCTGCCATGCTCCAGCGTGCCAGCCACAGAGTTGTGACATTGTGGGCGCTGGATTTGGCCGAGGAGTCTGCGGAACAACTCGCAACTAAATATCCCCGGGAAACCCGACCGGCGGAAGCGGTACTGGCGGCTAGAGACTGGGCGGCGGGGCGAATCAAAATGCCTGTTGCCCAGAGAAAGATTCTGGATTGCCACGCTCTGGCGAAGGAACTGGAGTGCAAAGCGGACATTGCGGCCTGCCACGCAATCGGTCAGGGCTGTTCTGTTGTCCACACTGCCGGTCATGCCATGGGCTATCCCATGTATGACCTGACTTCGATTGTGCATCAATGCGGATTCGACGGGTGTATCGACGCCGTTGAGCAGCGGAAGCAGGCGTATCTGGACAAGCTGCTCTATTGGAACGAGCATCTCCATGAATACACGGAACCCTGGGCGGATTTTTTGCTGAGATTGGGAATTCCTTGCAAGCATTGTTTTCCAAAGGGAGAGAACACTTTCTGACTTTTATTTAAGGATATATTACAGATTTTGAGTGTCCTTCCGTCAAACTGATGCTGGATGCCCAAACGCAGCATATGATATAATGGCACTGTTGCAGTATCCAGGCAATTACCTATTTCGAAGACAGGAAAACGCGAAGGAGCAATCTATGGAGCTAAAGCAGTTACAATACTTCCGGGCAGTGGCAAAGCAGAACAGCATCTCTCGGGCGGCTGAGGCCTTGTATATCACGCAGCCGGCCCTGTCCCGGTGTGTCAAGAGGCTGGAAAAGGAGATTGGCATCCCGCTGATCGAGCGGATGAGCGCCGGAGTAAAGCTGACCCCCGCCGGAGAAGCGTTTCTGGAGGAACTGGACCAGGTCTTTCTGCATCTGGAGCAGGGCGTCCATAACGCTCGCAAAACCGCAAACGCGGACAAGCCAAAGCTGTCCGTAGTTTGCAGTTTCGAGGACTTCGATGATCGGGTACTGGAGCTACTCCATCACGACTTCCCGGACATTCAGATTAACTTTGACGTTCTGCCGCCGGATCAGGCCTACCGGGAGCTGCTGGCCGGTAAGGCCAATTTTGCAATCATTCCGTACTTCAGCGACCGTTCCGACGTGGTGTTTGAGGAGCTGCTCATTGAGGAAATGCTTCTGTCAACGCCTGCGAGCCACCCCTTCCACGGCCGGCCAACCGTCCGTCTGTCGGAGCTGAACAACCACGCCTGCGTATGTAACGAGGTCTCCTACTGCTGGGATGCGATCACCTGTGTATGCGATGAAAACCATATTACACTAAAGTTATTACTTTCTGGTACCGACCATCAGACTGTGGGCAGATTCAAAGGTCTGACCGACAGCATGCTGTTTATTCCAGTCAGTGCCACCATGAATAAGGACCCCGATGATAACCGCATCTTGACATTTCCTTCGCGTGTTGTGCCACAGTGTTTTTACCGCAGAATATGTCTGGCCTACCGGGAGGATAAACAGTTTTCCGCTGCGGAAAAGCATTTTGTTAATTTGGTGCGAGGCTACTACCGGAAGCGAAAACAGGATATTCAGGCATTCTGTCGGGAGAAGTTTGAATCTTGAGTAAAAGAGCAGTGATATTACATTGATGTAAGGTCACTGCTCTTTTTGGCATTTCTCAACGCCGCCTGAATCTGCTATACTTTCACTATAAGATGCAAGGGAACCTGCATTTGATTCAACAGAAAGGGTGGTATCAATGTCTCTTGATGGCAAGTATATGATCGCATTTACAAAGGCAATGACGGTAGAGGCCTATGAAGGGCCTGGATCCGTTGTAGAGCATGAACTGGAATTTCACGAAACGGAACCTGGTTCTATTGCCGGAACCCTGACAGGCCGCGGCGGCGGAAAGCGGACGTTTACCGGCACACTGACCGAAAATCATTTTGAATTTACAGTCCAGGGCGGCCACGGCCCCCAAGCCGGTGAAGACGCGCCGCCGGCTGGTCCCGGTGGTCCCGGTGGTCCCGGTGGCCCTGGTGGTCCCGGTGGTCCCGGTGGTCCCGGTGGTCCCGGTGGCCCTGGTGGTCCCGGTGGCCCTGGTGGTCCCGGTGGTCCCGGGCATCACGGCCCTCCCAAGGATGCGAAGCCCTTCTATATGACCTACGCAGGGGACATTGCCGTAGATGGCACCATCACCGGCACCATGACCTGCACCGGCCGCTATGATCAGCCTACAGTGGACCCTCTGACGGGCCACCGTCTGTAAGAAAGGAATCACTATGATCGACTATACCCTCAGCGCAGAACAGCTGGTCACCCGTTGGGAGGACCGGCGCGCTGTTCAGAATCTGCTGGGAATATTCTCTCAACATTTCCTCATCAAACAGGAACAGCGCATTTTTTCAGACCTTTGGAGCGCCGGTGACGACGTGGTGCTGGGTGTCAACCAGGGCTACTATGTTGGCCGGGGCGCCGTAGCCGGGTACTTTGAGGCCCTGTATCAGCGGGACGTCATCGCCAACCGGATTCTCCGTCGGCTGTTCCCGGACAAGGTGGCCGGAAAGACCCAGGAGGAGACCCAGGGCATTGGCTCCATAAACTATTTCCCTCTGGACACCCCTGTGGTGGAGGTCGCTGCTGACGGCGCCACCGCCAAAGGTATCTGGGCTCTGCGGAACACCTATTCGGCCATCACCCCCAGAGGCCCCGAGGCCTACTGGCAGTGGGGCTGGGTGGCGGCGGATCTGCGGAAGGAGGATGGCCAGTGGAAGATCTGGCACCTGCTGATGCTGGACGACGCTTTGACCCGCGCCGGTACCATGCCCGGCAAGCCCTATACTCCCTACCCGGAGTTGCCGGAATTCGCGGAGATGCAGCAGTGGAAGCTGCCGGAGCCCACCATTGAGGCCACTGTCCGGGAGGTATATACTTCCAACCGGCCCTTTACCCAGCCGCCCCGGATTCCTGAACCCTATGACACGTTTTCCCATACATTCAGCTACGGCTGTGAGGAGGTGTGATCTATGACACGCTTGACAGAATATGAACAGGCCATCCGCCTGTGGGATATGGAAGAGGTCAAGGACCTTTTGGCACGCCGGGCCTATTATATTTCCGGCGACCGGCGGCGGGAGCTGGACGATCTTTGGGTCCAGGACTACTATCACCGCAAGACCGCTTCCTATGGCAGCAACTGGGGATTCTATGTGGGCTTTGACCAGATCTCTGAGTTTTTTTCCGTGGAAAAGGACGCCTATGCCCCCGGTACCGGCGATGCATGCCATCACACTCTGAGCACCGGACACGTTCAGGTGGCCGCCGACGGAAATACCGCCCGGGCACTATTCTATGACATCAGCCTGGATGCCAGAGCCCAGGGGGATTCCTATGTGAATCTGGGACCTGTGGCGGTGGACTGCGTCAAGGAAAACGGCCAATGGAAAATCTGGCACCTGTTCTGCGGATACGACCACTGCCTGCCCCTGTGCGGAGACTATTCCGCCGTTCCGGTGGTTCGGAACGAGGCGGAGCATCCCTACCGAGCCCAGTTCGGGTCTCCCACGATCTCCATGAAAACCTATGACCCGGACTTTGGCTGGTCTCAGGAGTTTGTGACCCCGCCAATGCCCTATCAGACATTCAATGCGCTGCGGAGCTATGGTCCCGAGGGACATCCGCGCTATCAGGAGGTGGCAGTATGAGTGAACTGACACTGCAGCAGCGGCTGCACAATGCGTTTGGCAGTCAGGCGGTGGAGAACATCAAATCCCGCCATGCCTACCTCCATGCCGCTTCCCACTCCTTCGAGGAATGGGACCAGCTGTGGAGCCGCTCTGATGACATCACCTGGGCCCACGGCTTTGGCCGCATGGTGGGCTGGGACGAGGTCTGGCTGAACTCCGTGCTGAACTATGATTCCGACGTGATTGGGCTCTATCTCCGTCTGCTGGAGATGTACCCCGAGGTCAACGGCAAGGATCCCAGAGCCTGCGGTCTTGGGGGCCTGCACACCCTGGCCTCCGGCGTGGTGGAGGTGGCTCAGGACGGTCTGTCCGCCCGAACCTTCTACGAGACGCCTGGCTCCATGGCCAGCACCCACAGCCCCAGCGGCAAGCGTGCTGGAAATATGCTCTGGGAGCGCTACGGATCCGATTTCATCTATCAGGACGGCAAGTGGCTGTACTTCCATGAGCACGTCTGCCCCGATTTCGGGTTCAGTTATGATACCACAGACTGGGCCCACAATCAGTACCATGCTGGCGGACCCGGTGGTCCTGGTGGCGGACCCGGTGGTCCTGGTGGCGGACCCGGTGGTCCTGGTGGCGGATCCGGTGGTCCTGGTGGCGGACCCGGTGGCCCTGGTGGCGGACCCGGTGGTCCAGGTGGTGGACCCGGTGGCCCAGGTGGTGGACCCGGTGGTCCTGGTGGCGGACCTGGTGGACCTGGTGGTGGCCCTGGAGGCAGTGCCGGTGCAAAACCGGCTCAGCGACCCCAGAAAAAGGCCACGGTCTGCACCGATCCTGGTCCGTTGCATGTATCCTGGAGCCTGACCCAGGTGGTACAGAACAGCATTCGTTGGCCTGTGCCCTATGAGACACTGAACGAGGAAAACACCTATTCCCCTGGTCGCAATGACCCCCTGAAAAATCTGGAGCGCAATAAGCAGAAATATATGGGGTAATCTCAGAAAGGAGCAGCCAAATGAGAAGAATATCGTTATGGATCGTGCTGGCCATGCTGATCTCTTTGTTTGCCGCGTGCGGAGCATCGGAACCGTCCGTATCCGCCAGCGCCGTTGACAGCAGTACTGTGGCAGAAAGCCCGGCGCCGGAGGCACAGCCCCCCGCTTCGGAGCACGAAGCCCCCGAGGAGCCCGTCAGTGTGGCGGAAGAGACGGAGATTCCCACCGTCTCGCTCCCCATCTCCGAGGAGCCTATCACACTTACCTATTGGACGACGGTAAATCCCCAGCTGGCAGACATCGTCACCAGCCTGGAACAGTGCAAAATGTGGAACTATATGGCCGAAATCACAAACATTCAGGTGGACGGTACGCTGATTGCGGCTCAGAGCGGCAACGAGAAATTTGCCCTGATGGTGGCCAGCGGAGATTATACAGACCTGCTGGACAGCCCCGGCGCCAACTATACCACCGGACTCCAGGGCGCTCTGGACGATGATGTGCTTCTGGATCTGACCGAAATCGTCGAAAGCTATATGCCAAACTACGCATCCATCATCTCCTCCAACGAGGAATATGAAAAGGGCACCCGGGTGGATGACGGCCGGATCGGCATGATCTACGGCCTGTACAACGAGGACTATGTACCCAGCGAAGGCCCTGTGATCCGGCAGGACTGGCTGGATGCGCTGAATCTGGAGACTCCGGTCACCTACGACGACTTGCACGATGTTCTCACTGCCTTCAAGGAGAACTACGGCGCCACCATGTGGATCCCCTACAGTGGTTCTCCGCTGGGAAACTATCTGGGCGCAGGCTATGGCATTGCCACCACCTATCTCACCTTCCTGTCCGGCCGCGAGCCCTTCTATCAGGTGGACGGAACCGTTCACTTTGGCCCCATGGAGGACGCCTACTATGACTATCTGGTGATGCTGAACCAGTGGTATCAGGAGGGCCTTATCTGGAGCGACTTCTACAGCTACACAGAGAGGTTCAATGCACCTCCGGACTCCGGTATTATCAGCGGGCAGTTCGGTGTCTGGTTCAGCGGCTATTCCAATTTCCAGGTTTGGAGCGAGGCTGCTGAGGATCCGAATTTCCACATTGTTGCCTTTACGGACCCTGTGATGAACGAGGGGGACACCAACCATCTGCGCGCCGAGAGCTTTCTGGTCACCAACGGCGGCGTGGGCATTTCCTCCGCCTGCGAATATGTGGAGGAGGCTGCAAAGCTCATTGACTACTGGTTCTCTGATGAGGGACGCTTCCTGCTGACCTTCGGCTTCGAGGGCGAGACCTTTGAATATGACGCCGACGGCCATCCCCAGTACACGGACCTCATCAAGAACAACCCCGACGGTCTGACAGAGGTGGCCACAAAGGCCCTGTATATCGGCGGCTTCGGGTTCCACACCATCAGCGATCCCAACTACATCTATCTGGATCATGGCTATACTCAGGACCAGATCGACGCCCCGCACATCTGGATCTCTACCTCTGACTGTGACTACGGCATCCCCGGCACCGTCTCCATGACCGTGGAGGAGTCCACGGAGAACTCTGCTCTGTTGCCGGATATCGGCACCTATGTGTCCACCTGGATGCTGCAGGCTGTTATCGGTGAGCAGGAGCTGACACCGGAGACCTTTGCGGACTTCCGGGCTACCCTGACCCAGATGAACATCGAAACAGTTATCGGCAACAAGCAGGCCGCACTGGACCGGTACAACCAGCGCTAATCTATTCTGTTCCTCCGCCAATTTTCCAAACAGCAAGCCCTCTCTGGCCCAGACGCCAGAGGGGGCTTGCGGCTAATCGGGATTGTCCATTCGGATTACCGGGAGGAACTGCGCTTTGAAGCGAAGTGGTTCGGATATATCAAATGCGGGAATGCGTTTGAACGGGCTGCTGCCAGGTGCAGCAGCCCGATAATCGGTCAGCCGAGATACTCCAGCATGCTCTTTCCTGCCAGATAGCCACTGGCAAAGGCCCAGGAGAAGTCGTTGATGCACTCCAGCTTCTCGCCGCCCTGATTGATGTAGCGGTTTCCAATGGTGTCGCCGGCACAGTAGAGGCCCTCCACCGGCTGTCCGTGGCTGAGCACATTGGCGTTCTCATCGGCGTCAAGGCCGCCGAATACGCCGTCGGTGGCCATATGGCTGCGGATGGCAAAGAAGGGGCCGCTCTGAATGGGCTTCAAGTAGTTGGGCAGCTTGTAGAAATCATCGTCGTGGCCCTTGTCGCAGAGGGCGTTGTACCGGTCTACAGTTGCCAGGAAGGTCTCCACGGGTACGCCCATGTTCCGGGCCAGCTCCTCCAGAGTCTCACCCACAAACACATGACCGCCCTGATATTCTGCCGCCCGGCGCAGGGCTGTCTCCTTATCCACAGGAGCATCGCCGGGACCACCGGGGCCGCTGGGACCGCCATGGCCGCCGGGAGGGCCAAAGCTTACTGCCTTTGAAAATTTACCGTCGGGGCCGGGGATGCCTTCGCCGATGTTCCGTCCGCTGCGGTTTACAACAGGCATATAGGGAGGCTCATTGGGGCTGTCCAGCAGCGTTTTATCCAAAATGGTAAAGGAGGCACAGCCGGGCTGTCTGATCTGGGCCCATATGGCGGATTCGCTGTTTACAGACTCGTTGATCCAGCGCTTGCCGTTCTTGTTGACCTTCAGGGCATCCCCCTTATCCACAAGAAGCATCATGGGACCTTCCACGCCCTTGGCAATCATACCGCCCAGATAGGCAGCGGCCACGCTGTCATAGTCCACGGAGATGCCCGCGTCCTCGGCCATGGAAATATGGTCGCCGGTGTTGGCGGGCCAGCGGTGGGAGTTCCGGTAGCTGTCGGCATAGTAGTAGCCGGGCAGAGTGCGCTTGAGCACATCCCCGTAGGAGATATTGCCCGTGGCCAGCAGGCAGGCCCGGCAGGAAATGCGGAGCTCACCGCCGCTGTCTTCAGCAACCACGCCCACGACCTTGCCGCTTTCCATTACCAGCTTCTTTGCGGCACATTCCGTGAGAATTTCCACGCCGGTATCCCGGCAGTGCTGCTCCATGTTCTGGGTCACAAACCAGCCCGCATCCCTGCCATTCTTCTTATTCACGGACTTCTGGCCGAAAGGATTGATCTGCACAGCCCAGTCGGACATATCCGCCCAGGAGCACATCCAGTCGAAGCAGGCGGGCAGGGCATGAAATGCCTCGCCGATCAGGTGGGGGTCTACCTCCCAGCGGCAGGTGTTCAGGGCAGAACGGATATAGTCATCCATCTGGTCGGGCACGCCGGCATCTTTTTCCATCTGGGTGCTGAACATGCGCAGACCCTGGGCGAACTGGCTGCCGCCCCCCAGCTTGGGGAGCTTCTCCAAAAGAATGACCTTTTTTCCGGCCTCTGCGGTTTTCGCGGCAGCGATCATACCGGCAGCGCCGCCGCCGATAACCAGAATGTCACAGGACTTCTCCACAGGCCCGTGGGGACAAACTTCCTTTACATAGCCCTCCGGGAAGATGATTCCCAGCCGGCAGGCATCGGCACAGGCACCGCAGGACAGGCAGGCTTCCCGATTGATCTGATACTGCAGGCCGTCAGAGGCAGGCGCTCCCACGGGACATGCTGCGGCACAGCGGCCGCAGTTGATGCAGGGGCCTTGAATGAAATAGGACATAACGATCCCTCCTCGTGTGTTCTGCATATATTGTAAGAGCTTTTCCAGTGGGTGGAAAGTATCACTTTTCAACATTTGTCATTAAAAATAGACAGCTCCCTCCTCATTCATTGTCACGTCCTGGGGTCCCACTGCTGCGGAATCCGGAAAACATGTTGTTTGACACAAAATGGGGCCTTCGTTTTTACAGCATCCGGCCATTCCTTTATAACTCCCGGTTATGGCGAATGAATTTTCGGCATTTGTAGGCTTGGCAGTTACAAAGTAAGATAAAAATAGCTTGCAGTTCCAATTGGAACTGCACTGCAAATCAAACTGAAAGGAAGAGCGTACGATGAAAAAGTACACCCGACTGCTTGCTGCACTGCTGTCGCTGGCGATGATGCTGTCTCTGGTGACTGCCTGCGGCGGTACAGCTGCCCCCAATGCCGCTCCGGAGACATCCGATGCCTCTGCTGCTCAAGTATCCGATGCCGAGGATGCTGAGGATGCTGAGGAGGCACCCGAAGTGGATGAGGCGGAATCCGAAGAGGAGCCTTCCTCCGAGGAAGCCGAAGAACCCGAGGAGGAGATCCCTGAAGGCCCTGTAGCCGGCGACAAGGACTTTGACTGGTCCGTGTTTGAGCCTCTTGCCGAGGAGCAGACCACCCTTACCATGTTCTACACCCAGCCCCCACCGCTGGCCGCCATTATGGATACCCCCAACGACATGAGCTATCTGTATCAGACCTTCGAGAAGATCACCAATGTCCATATTGATTTCCAGATGGTCAACATGATGGACGCAAGCACCAACTTCCAGCTGATGATCGCCTCCGGGGATTATTGCGACATCATCAACGATGCTCTGAACTACTATGACACCTACGATCAGGCCTATGAGGACGGCATTGCCGTGGATCTGCTGGAGTACGCCGACTGCGTTCCCAACTTCCTGAACCTGTTGGAGGAGTACCCCGAGATCAAAAGCGATCTGCTGACCATAGATGACCACATTCTCAATATGCCCAGAGTGGATATGCCCGTTGGCGTTTCTGCCGACGCAGGCTTCCTGATCCGCCAGGACTGGCTGGACGAGCTGGGAATGGAGGTTCCCAAAAGCTATGACGAAATGCATGATGTTCTGGCTGCCTTTAAGTCCGAGTATCAGATTTCCAACCCCTATGTGATGCCCTATCAGGTGCTCTCTCCCTGGGGCCTTATGGCCGGCGGCTACGGCATCACCGCTGTGGCGGACGCCAACAACTTCTATGTAGACCTGGAAACCGACACTGTGGAGCTGTCCACCATCTCCGATGCTTATTACGATTACCTGTGCATGTTCCGGGACTGGTACAATGAGGGTCTGATCTCCGCAGACTTCGTCTCCTACCAGCAGAACCTGCCCGATGAGACCCTGATCTCCACCGAGCAGGCTGGCATCTGGTTCTCCGACGTCAGCTACATCAAAACCTATCAGGAGCTGCTGAGCTCCATCAATCCCGATGCCAAGCTCTCTCTCATGGGCGACCCCGGCATTGACGCTCAGAGAACCGGCTACATTGCCAACACCACCAGCGTTGCAGGCTCCGGCGGCTTCTCCGTCTCCGAGACCTGCAAGGACATAGAGCTTGCGCTCAAGTGGTGTGACATGTGGTACGACCCCGCCCTGACCCAGTTCATCAACTACGGCTATGAGGGTGAGACCTTTGAATACGACGAAAACGGCACGCCCATTCTGGGTGGCTGCATCGTGAACAACGATCTGGGCCTGCCCTCTCTGAAGATGGCCAACGGCGTATTCCTCTGCACCAGCGGCGGCTTCATCTATGATCTCCACAAGTATGATCTGGAGTACACCGACCTGCAGGTGGCTGCATACACCCAGTGGCTCAACGCCGCCGAGGACGAATCCACCGTCAAGACCTCCGGGATCCCCTCCGGTGCAAAGATGGACGTGGATGAGGCCAGCACCGTTTCCGCTTCCATGAGTGACATTACCACTCATGTGGCAGAGATGGCCCTGAAGTTCGTCACCGGCGCCACCGAGCTCAACGAGGCAAATTACAACACCTATGTCAAGGAGATCGAGGCTATGAACCTGCAGGAGGCACTGGACGCCATGCAGTCTGCCTATGACCGCTATCTGGAACGATAATTGTATTCCAACGGGGCAGGGGAGATCCCCCTGCCCCACTTCAAAGGAGGTAACTCTATGACAAATCTGCAAATCGAGCATCTGGTGGAGCGCTGGGAGGACCGGCGTGACGTAAAAAACCAGATGGGGAAATTTGTCCACTATCTGCTTCTCAAAAAGGAAGCATCCATTGTGGACGACCTGTGGTCTGCCCGTGAGGACATCTGCTACGGTGTCAACGACGGTTGGTATGTGGGGCAGAAGGAGGTCCGGGACTACTTTGGCTGGTTCCCTGGCTACACCGCAAAGGTTGCCCAGTGCCTGAAGGCCCGCTTCCCTGAGAAGCTGGAGGGCAAAACTGACGAGGAGATATTCGGCATCGGCCTTATGGAACTGAAGTCCGTCAGCAACTATGTCATTGAGGTGGCGGAGGACGGTGAGACCGCCAAGGGCTACTGCTGCATCTTTGGCTACAACACCACCGTGGACACCCGAGGGCCCATTTCCAACTGGATTCTGGGCACCGTCTGCATGGATTTCGTATACGAAAACGACCAGTGGAGGATTCTGCACATGCAGTATCTGGAGGACATCAACCGTCCCGCAGGCTCCGACTGGGGCACCGTCGAACCCAAAACCTACCCCGACCTCACGGAGTTTGAGGCTCTGCGCGGTCTGACACCTCCCCAGCCCTCCCGGAAGGAAACACTCCACACCCTGTATTCCGGTTCCCGGGAGGCAACGAAGCTGCCGCCTCTGCCGCAGCCCTACACCACCTTCGCTGAGACCTTCAGCTATGGAATTTAAGGAGGGGGATCATTATGGCTAAGAAAAAGAAAAATGCCCGCTCCAACGAGGAGCGCATCATCCGTGTATGGGACATCGAGCACATCAAGGATCTGATGAGCCGCCGCACCATCTATGAGACCACCGGCTGCCATGCTCAGGAGCTGGAGGACCTGTGGGTGCAGCTGCCTGAGAATCAGGCAACCGCCTCCTTTGGCAGAAACTGGGGCTATTATGTGGGCATGGATGAGATCAGACGTTACTATGTGACCCAGTACGATCAGCAGGTCAGGGAGGAGCTGGAGAGAATCGGCAAGCCCGATGCAGAGCCCGGCTATGGCCGCTTCCTGTTCCATCCCCTGTCCACCCCCAACGTGAATCTGGCGGAGGACGGCAAGACTGCCCAGGGCACCTGGTACTCCATCGGCGCAGACTGCTATCCCAACGCCGACGGAACCGGCGATTGCAGCTGGAATTGCCAGAAGATCTGTGCCGACTTCATCAAGGAGCCCGGCGGCTGGAAAATCTGGCATGTGGTATTCTCCAATGACTTTATGAACAAGACCGGACATAGCGTCTCCGAGCTCCAGTCCATCTATATCCGCGGCACAGGCCGGGATGAGCTCGACTTTGGTACGCCCACCATTCCCATGCTGGCCCACGATCCCTCCTATACCTGGTGCGACAACTATCCGCCGCTGAACGGTCCCTACGAGACCTTTACAGACGAAATCAGCTATGGCCCCGAGGGCCATCCCAACTATGACGCGTAAGGAGGCGGCAACATGAGAAAAAGCTATCTGAGTCTGGAACAGCGCATCCACAACGCTGAGGGTGCGCAGGCGGCAGAGACTCTGCACGCCAGACACGCATACCTCCATGCCAAGTCCTTTGGCGACGAGGAATGGGGTCAGATCTGGTCCCACAGTGACGATTCCTCCTGGGCCCATTCCTTTGGCCGTATGCGCGGCTACGACAGTGTCTACTACAACAACGTAACCACCTACAACTGCGGCGGTCAGCGGGGCTATCAGAGCCTAATCAACATTCTCCCCGAGATCGGGCATTTTGATGCCCGTGCCTGCCGGGAGCTGGCCATGCACACCCTTGCCACCGATATTGTGGAGGTGGCAGATGACGGCATGACTGCCCGGGCCTCCTTCCTGACCCCCGGCGTTTTGTTCTCCACCCTGAACGCAAACCTGAAGTGCCGCTGCATGACCCTCTGGGAGCGCTACGGCTCCGACTTTATCTTTGAGGACGGCGAATGGAAATATCTCCATGAGCAGGTCTGCCCCGACATGGGCGGTTCCTTCGACGATGCCAACACCGCAAGAAACAAATACGACCAGCTGGCCAATCCTCAGGCAGGCCCCGGCGGTCCTCCTCCCGGCGGCGCAGCTGCTGAGCCGCTTCTGGATCCGCCTGAGTCCGGTACCGGCCTGTGGCTTCAGGACAAGGGCCCCCTGCACACGGATTACACCCCCGTACAGACCATCCAGAACTCCGTGCCCTTCCCGGTTCCCTACAAGACCATGGATGACGACAACACCTACACCAAAAAGGCACAGCTGAAGGTCAGTCTGAACATTGAACGCTTCGGTAAGATCGTGGGCGCTGTGGAGATCCCCATGCAGATGGGCGGCCCGGGTGGCGGTAAAGGCCCCGGCGGTCCCGGAGGCGGCAAAGGAGCCGATGGTGGCCCCGGTGGTGCACCTGCCGACGGAAAGGGTCCCGGTGGAGCTCCCGGTGGACCTGGCGGCCCCGGTGGACCTGGCGGCCCCGGTGGACCTGGCGGCCCTGGTGGTCCTGGTGGTCCCGGAGCAAAGTCCAACTGGAACGCAACCTACCTCCGCAATGCAGTGATCTATGCCAAGGGCAAGGTGAAGAAAGGCGCTATGCACGTCATCACCGGCGTTGGCAACGAGGCTGTTATTGGCGCAATGGCTTGTGTGGCCTATCCTGAGCAGGCAATGTATTCCATTCCCGCCATTGGCAAGGACTTCGAGGTCATGTACCTGCCCGTGGGCAAGGACAACCCCAATGGCGCTATCAAGTGGAATGTGACTCGGAAGGGAGACAACGTCTACATCGACTATCAGGCAGACGATCCCACGAAGCCCAGTGTGAACGGCCCTCACAACTATGACATGGACAAGCTGAATCTGGAGACCCTTCCAGAGGTTCCCGCAGATGCCCATGTGTACCTCACCGGAAATGGTCAGTTCCCCCTGAAGGCATCCCTTGCCTACAGCTACTGCGGCCGATGCAAGTCCATCAATATGAAGCCTCAGGGCGACGAGC
>JAQXMD010000163.1 GCA_029012465.1 Oscillospiraceae bacterium
GCGCCGGTCATGAACTCCAGGCAGGTCTCAGCAGCGTAGGTGAGGAAGTCACCCTCGTACTTGGCGATTTCTTCATTCTGCTCGGTGGTGAAGTTGGCCTTCACAGTGGTGGGATAGTAACGCTCATCGGTGGCGTCCAGAGTCCACAGCTCCACAGCAGCCAGTGCGCTCTCGGGGAAGGTGGGCAGCAGACGGTCGTTGTCAGCGTAGAAGGTGACAAAACGCTTGGCGGTGAAGAGCTCCAGAGCCATCTCGGCGTTGGGCGCGTTCATGCCGGTAACGGTGGTGGGAGTTTCCCAGTCAAATCTGGGCTGGTCACCCTCCCAGACAAGGCTCTCGCCCTCGACGCCGTAGTTGGCCATGTAGTAGCCGTCAGTGGTCCAGAAGTAGTTCATCCACTGGCAGACCAGCTCGGGCTGCTCGCAGGAGGTGGAGATGCTCATGCCGCCCTGGTTGCTGACCAGAGACTGGGACTGCTTCCAGACGTAAGGCTCGGAAGGATCAGCGGTGATGTTGGGAACTGCGGCAACCTTGAAGTTGGGATCGTCGGTGTACCACAGGATCTCTTCCATCTTATCAGCGTTTGCAGTCCAGACTGCAACGTCGCCGGAGCCCTGAGCAGTGTTCATAACGCCCCGGTCGGCGTCCAGCTCCAGGAAGTTCTTGCTGATGATGCCCTGATCCATCAGGCCCAGCGCCCACTCAATGTAATCCCGGTAGCCGTCAGTGACCCAGCCGGACATGACCTCGTCGCCCTTGCGGAAAATGGCGGAGTCAATGAAGGTCATGAAGCCGTCGCCCTTGAGTACGGGGATCTCGGTGTCAAAGGCAGCCTCAACGGGGATGGTGCCGTCGGTCATATAGATAGTGTTTGCACAGCCGTACTTGTCGTGCATCTTGGTGATCATGTCGGTGAACTCATCCAGAGAGATGAGGTTGCCGGAGAACTCAATGCCCAGATCCTCCAGCCAGTCGCCGCGGGTGATCATACCGTCGCCGGAGTAGGTGCCGTCGTTGATGGTGGAGAAAGCCAGCATCATGCCGTCGTTCAGGGTGTCCTTCTGGGTCTGCTCATCCAGGCAGGCCAGAACGTCCACATAGTTGGGCATATTCTCGTCGATATACTCGGAGATGTCGATGATGATATCTTCCTCATAGGCTTTGGTGATACCGCCGGTGTAGTACTCACGAGCGGGGATCAGGTCGGTCATATCGCCGGAAGCGACCATCAGGTTGAACTGCTCGCCGGCAGTGGAGGAGCCGACTTCCTTGATGTCCAGCTTCACGCCGGTGGCAGCTTCCATATCGTCGATGGCGTTGAACTTCATGTTGGAGTCAACGAACTGAACATAGGGAGGGGCGTAGTACCACATGGTGATGGTGTTGTCGCCCTCGAGGGGATAGGAGATGTACTCCTCAGCCATAGCCTCCATGGGATCGCCCTTGGTCTCAACGACCTCGGAGCTGCCATCCAGCACGGATGCCTCTTCAGCGGATTCGGGCTCTGCGGGAGCCTCAGGCTCTTCCACTTCGGGCTCTTCGGCCTCGGGAGCACTGGTCTCCGCCTCTGCGGATGCCGCAGAAGCCGCGGGAGCCGCGCTGGAAGCGGAACTGCCGCAGGCAGCCAGCAGGGAGAATACCATGCAGAGCGCCAGAAGCAGTGCAAGTGTTTTCTTCATTTGTCTTACCTCGTTTCCTTAATAGTTTGGTAACAAAACCAATAAAAACAATATACAGAAGGAACATCAAAAAGTCAACGAGATAGCATAAAATGACAGAGCAGAGCACAAACGGTCACGAAAACAGTGTCGAAAGGCATAAAACAGGACAGAAATAAGAAAACATTTCGGATGCTGAACAACCAAAATGTTTCCTGAATATAAAGCAATCGAATCCTGCTCAATGGGCGTCGCTGCCGCTCTGATGCTGCCGCAGCAGCACATCCTCCCGGAGCAGGCGGCCCAGCTCCAGCAGATCCCGCATTTCGCCGGCTCGGTCTTCACTGAGGGCTTCCCGGAAGACGGTCAGATTGTGGATCAGGGTGTCTATCTCCCGGAGCAGGGGACCCTTGTTCATGGTGAAGAGGGCCGTCCACATATCCGGGTCCAGCTTTGCAACCCGTGTCATATCCTGAAAGCTGCCGGCGGTAAAGCCCAGGGTCAGGGCAGAGGTGGGGCTTTTGATATAGGCGGAGGACACCACATGGGCCAGCTGAGAGGTGTAGGAGATAATGGTGTCATGGCGCTGGGGAGAGGTATACTCCACCCGCTGGAAGCCAATGGTCCGGGCCAGCTCCTCCAGTGTTTTCATGGCACCCTCATCGGTGTAGTCCGTGGGAGTGATGATGTAGCTGGCGTTTTTGTACAGGTCCACATCGGAATTTGCAAAGCCTGCGGACTCCTTACCTGCCATGGGATGGGTGCCCACATAATGGACCCCGTGGTCGTGGTAGAGCTGATCCACCTTTTCCACAATGGGAACCTTCACGCCGCAGATATCCGCAACTACAGCCCCCGGGCGGAAGTCTCCCACATGCTCCACCAGATAGTCAATGGTGGCCTGGGGAGGCAGGGCCACAAAGATCACATCCGGCTCTGACAGATCCGTCAGCTCCTTGTGAATCGCCTCCATGGACAGGGCAAATTCCACAGTTTTGTGGTTTCTGGTGGTGGCCAGAATCTCGTGGGAGGTATAGTGCTTCAAAGAACGGCACAGGGAGCCGCCAATGAGGCCCATGCCGACAACTGCGATTTTCATAGGATCAGTTCCTTTCCCGGATTTCATCCGTTTCGGGAGGGATTTTATCACATTAACTTGTGAAAGTCAACACGGGGAGGCTCCTTTCCCGGAAAGTCGCCCCCCAGCGGGTCAGATCTCCTGCAGCACCCGGAGCAGCTGGGGAATCAGCTGCTTTTTTCTGGACACCACGCCCTGAAGGAGCACGCCCTGTTCTCCCGGCTGAGCCTTGAAGGCCCGGCACAGCAGATCTTCTGCCCCGTCTCCCGCACAGAGCACCAGTGCGGACTGGGTTTCCAGGCTGGTGAGCATATAAAAGACCATATCAACGCCCAGCTCCGTACCGGCCCGGGGCAGGTACTTCTGAATCATGTTCAGGGCCTTGTCATAGTTCACCTGAGAGACAAAGCTGCCCTGACCCACACCAAAGCGGATGCCGCTCTGCTCGAACCGCTTGTAGTCCTGCTGGAACAGATCGGCGGGGGATTTCCCTGTCAGGTCTTCTCCTGCCTCGAACATGGACTGGGCCAGCTCGTCCGTATCCACACCGGCAATGGCGGATAGCGCATTGGCTGCTGCCACATCCATGGGGGTGCAGGTGGGGGACTGGAGCTTCAGAGTGTCGGAGATGATCGCGGCAAGCATGATTCCGGCGATTTTCGGTTCCACGGCAATGCTGCTTTCCTGATACATCTGATAGATCACCGTGGCGGTACAGCCCACGGGCTGATTCCGGAAATAGACAGGGCTGCCGGTTTCCAGATTGCCGATCCGGTGGTGGTCGATGACCTCCAGAATCTCGGCGTCCTCCCAGCCGTCCACACACTGGGTCTTTTCATTGTGATCCACAAGGATCAGCTGTCTCCGCCGGAGATTCAGCAGGTTTCTCCGGGAGATCACGCCCACATATTTGCCGTCACCGTCCAGAACGGGGAAGTATACAAAGCGAACCTTACCCATGATCTCCTGCACATCCTCCACCAGATCCGAGGTCTTGAAGGTCAGCAGGTTGTCCTTTACCATGTAGAATCCGATGGGGACACTCTGAGAAATCAGGGTCGCGGCGGGGTAGGTGTCGTAGGGGGTGGAGATCACCGCACAGCCATGCTCCCGTGCCAGCGAGAGAATGGTTTTGGGTACCTCGGCGCCGGTGCAGACCACGATGCAGCCTGCACCCATTTCAATGGCGCAGTACTGGGACTCATACCGGTTGGCCACCAGGACCACATCGCCCTTTTCCACCACTTCCTCCATCAGCTGGGGGCTTGCGGCGCCTACCACCACCTTGCCGGATTCCACATGGCCCTCCGGGTCGCCTGTGACCATGGTGCCGTGGAGCACCTCCAGAATGTTGGAATAGGGGGTGTGGGAGTCCGCCAGAAACAGGGTGTCCAGAGAATCCATGTTTGCCATGGCCAGGTCCTTCAGGGTGATGATGCCCAGCAGGGCATTTTCCTCGTCGGTGATGGCCAGGGTGGAAATCTGCTGATCCCGCATGATTTCCCAAGCCTTCCGAACGGTGGTCATGCCGCCGGTGGCGGGCATCCGGCGAATATCAATGTCCTGCACCTGGGCGCTTACATCAGGGCAAAGCTCCGGAGCGGGAACCTCAAACCGGCGCAGAACGTATTTTGTCTCCGCGTTCATGGCTCCCGCCCGAAGGGGCAGATAGACGCCGGGTTTCGTGGTGTTTTTCAGGGCGGCATATGCAATGGCGGAACAGATGGAATCTGTGTCCGGGTTTTTATGACCGATGACGCCAATGGGACGGGCTGTAGTGTCCATACAAACACTCCTTCCTTTTTGCCAGAATGAATAAGAATATTCTACCACACTTTTTGCGGCTTGAACAGGAGAAAAAAGGATGCCGCTTCAATCCGGAAACGGCATCTCTTTGCAAGGGCAGTTATTTTAATGTCACGGGGCCGTTTTTCGCAATGTAGCGGAGACCGGTTTCCGTCTCCTCCACAGTCAGGTCGCAGGCCACGTTCTGACTGGGATCGGGATGACCCTCCCACAGCTGATAAAGGGTGGGCAGAAATACCGGCCAGTGGCTGGCCTCATACTCGGAATGAATGGCGCTGTCCTCGGGAGTGGGGGCAGAGGTGGGGTCCTCCAGTACGAAGGCGGGAGGCTCGCTGCAACGGGTATTTGCCACGGCTGCTACGATATGGTTGCAGCCACCCTCGGTATCCTCCCACATATGAACGGTGGAGTCCACAAATTCGTCTTTCGCGTTGAAAACGCCCTCCACGATCACATGGCTCAAATGGGTGGTGAAGAAAAACCAGTGGAGGGGCAGCCGGTTGATCTGAACGCCGCTGCCGCCAAAGACGGGCTTTCCGGGCACCATGGCCTCGGAAATCATGTGAGCGGAACGTTCAAAGCCGTATTCCCAGGGGGTTCGGACCCAGTTGAAGCGCTTGTGGGAGCCGGGGGCCCAGAGATAATAGCCCTTTTCCATGTTGGCCCACCACCAGTCCATCATTTTTGCGGTGACGCCGGGAAGAAAGTGCTGGGCCTGAGTGGTGATGATATAGCCCTTTTCCTTTGCTGCCTCTGTCAGCTCCAGAGGGGCATAGGCCGGGGTGGGAGCCTCCAGGGGGGTAAAGGGCAGGGTGGGGACATGAATGTTTTTCTGGAAGGGCATATAGGTCTGCCCGCCGTTGGGGATGTATTCCATGGTAGATCACTCCATTGTATGTTTTTTATATTGTATACCGAAATATTCTATTTGTACAGAACGAAAATCATGTGGGACAGATAATAACGGAAAAGAGATAATTTGCGTTGACAGATCATGGATATACTGGTACAATGGCATTGTAGTTACATATTACGACATGAAGGAGGAAGATTATGAAAAAACTACTGGGTTCCCTGCTGATGTGCTGCATGATGCTGGCAATCGCTCCGGCAGTCGCGGCAGCGGACAAGCTCGATGATGTTGCCATTCCCCAGCCCCAGTGGGCATCCTTTGCGGATGCGGAATCTGCGGAGCCGACAGAATCCGGCGATTCCCTGATGGCAGTGTCCTATTATGAAGACTCCCATGTGCCTACCTATTATTCCCTGACCGGACGGGGAATGATCGACAGCTATTTTGACGAGGATCTTCAGACCACCGGTTATGTGTACAAGTATTATTACTATGAGCTGAACACATACTTCAACGCCCTGAAGGCCTACGGCTTCACCCAGGACTATCAGGAGGATCTTGACGGCGGCGCACTGTACATTTTCCAGAACACAAAAACCCTCGGTGTCTGTGTGATTATCGTGGATTATCAATACGCGGAACTGGCGATCTACGCCTGGGACGATCCCTGCCTAGGGGGACACACTCCCTATAATCCCAACCGCCTGGAGCCTACCTGCTTCAGAGAGGGCTATACCGGTGATGTGATTTGTAAGTACTGCAATGCGATTCTGGAAGAGGGCAAGGTTATTCCGAAGCTTCCCCATACCCTGGAGGAGTGCGGCGTGAAGCAGGAGCCTACCGAGAATTCCGAGGGCATCATGGATAACCGCTGCACGGTCTGCGGCACCCATGTGGAGACGATGATTCCCGCTGTGGGCAATCCCTTTGTGGATGTGCTCTCCACTGAGTATTACTTTAAGCCCGTTCGCTGGGCCGTGGAACAGAAGATCGTTTTCGGAATGGATGAAACCCATTTTGTTCCCAAGGGGAACTGCACCCGTGCCCAGATCGTCTCCATGCTCTGGCGTCTGGCCGGAAAGCCTGAACCGGAATCTGATGCATGTCCCTTTACGGATGTGCCGCAGGAACAGTACTATTACAAGGCTGTCCAGTGGGCAGTGGAGAACAAGATTACCGCTGGCGTCACGGAGACCGCCTTTATGCCCAACAGAACCTGCACCCGGGCGGAGGCCGTGAGCTTCCTGTGGCGCTTTGCGGGGAGAAAAGAGGCAGAGCTCAGTGAGAATCCCTTTGAGGATGTTTCTGAAGATGTCTACTACTATGGCGCAGTTCTCTGGGGACTGGAAAACAAGATCGTCTACGGAAGAACCGACACCAGATTCGACCCCGGCGCAGTCTGCAACCGCGCTGAAATTGTCTCCTTTATCTATCGCTATGTGCAGAACAGAGAGACTGCCGATGCAAAGCCGGATGAAGACCCCGAAGAAAACCCCGGCGAGAATCCCGATGAAAAGCCGGACGAAACCCCCGATGAGAACCCCGATGAAACCCCCGACGAGAATCCGGATGAAACGCCCGATGAGAACCCTGATGGAAATCCGGATGAAACCCCCGATGAGAATCCCGGTGAGAATCCTCCCGAGGGGGAAGTGTGAACCGGCCTTCGGGCAACATAGAAACGGAACATAGCAAACAGACTGGGAGATGCTGGACTTGTCCGGCATCTCTTTATTTGTAAACATGTTATTTCAGTAATGACCAATGGCTTTTTGAATAGAGCGGTACAAAAATGAAACGAATCTATGCGAAGTGCGTCACAAATGGAACGTTTCCATGCAAATTGCGCCGGGAATGCCAAAAATTATGGCGAAAAAACGGTTGAACCCCGGGAGCCTGTGTGATACAATACACTAAGAGTATTATGCCCCGGGGGAATCCCGAGGCAAAAGAAAATCTATATTAGAGGGAGTTTAGCAAATGGGTAAAGTTTCTTTGTTTATAGATGGTACCGAGGTTCTGGCCGAAGAGGGCATGAGCGTACTCGACGCAGCCCT
>JAQXMD010000164.1 GCA_029012465.1 Oscillospiraceae bacterium
ATCCGTTCCCTTTATTATCACCGTAGGCAAAACCGATTTTGTGGACGACGACAGTGTTGACCGTGACGGCATGGTGGATGCCATGGAGCAGGAAAAAACCGCCAGCCACACCACCTGTCCCGCTCCCGCCGCATGGGTGGATGCCTTCTCCGCTGAGGGCAATGTGATCGCCGTGACCATTTCCGCCAATCTCTCCGGCAGCTGGGGCAGCGCCTGTGCCGCCAAAGACATGGTTCTGGAAGCCCAGCCGGATAAAAAGATCACCATTATCAACTCCATCTCCGCCGGTGCGGGACTGGTGCTTCTGGTGAAGCGGATCGTTCAGGCCATTGAGGCCGGCAAGTCCTTTGAGGAGATTTCCGAGGAAATCGGCAAGGAATCCCTCCGGAAGCGCACCATCTTCGCCCTGTGCTCCTTTGACAATCTGGTGAAGAACGGCAGAATGCCAAGGCTGGTGGGCTTCATTGCCCGTCGTCTGGGTCTTTGGGGCATCGGTGTCGGCAGTGCCGAAGGCAAAATTGAGATCAAGGGCAAGGTTCGCAGCGAAGTCCGCGCCCGAAAGGCCATTCTGGACGACATGGCCCAGTGGGATGGCCCCATCACCTGCATTGCCATCTGTCATTGCCAGAACGAAGAAATGGCGCTGGCTTTGAAGGCCGACATGACCGCCCTGTATCCGGACGCTCAGGTGGACATTCTGGAGACCCGTGGCCTTTGCAGCTATTACGCCGAACGCCACGGCATCATTGTGGCCTATTCCTAACCGAAAAACTGCACCGGCAGGAAAACAAGTTCGTTTTCCTGCCGGTTTTTCTTTTGCGGCGATCGTCAAAAACGACATTTATGGGACTTCGCATCATATACAATCTACAATATACTATGCTCCGGGAGGAATCGCCATGAAGCTGCTTGAACATCTCAACGCCAACCAGCGGGAGGCTGTCACCGCCACAGAGGGCTACATTCGCGTCATTGCCGGGGCCGGTTCCGGCAAAACCCGGGCGCTGGCTCACCGATACGCCTATCTGGTGAACGAAATCGGCATTCTGCCGGAGAATATTCTCTGCGTGACCTTCACCAACAAATCCGCCGCCGAGATGAAAAAGCGCATCCGCCAGCTGGCGGCAGACGCGGACACCGGATATATCAGCACCTTCCACAGCTTCTGCGTTTCCGTGCTTCAGGAGGATATCCACATCGTCCACTATCCCAAAAGCTTTATCGTTCTGGACAACCCGGACATCGACGCCATGCTGAAAACCGTCTATGAGGAGCGGAATCTCACCATGCGGGACATGACCTTCTCCAAGGCCCGGGATATGATCGAGATGAAGAAAAACAAATACGCGCCGGAATATTACAAACCCATGCTGTCCATGACCGTGGATGAACTGCGGGAGAAATACCTCTCCGCCACCGGCACCGAGGACATTATTTTCTGGGGCTATGTGTATCAGGAGAAAAAGTGCTTTGCGCTGGACTACAACGACCTGATCCACTTTGTGCTCCACATCTTTGACATTTCCCCGGAAACCCGGCTCAAATGGCAGGAACGGCTGGAATATATCATGATCGACGAGTATCAGGACATTGACGACCTCCAGTACCAGCTCATGAAGGCCCTCTGCCCCCTCCACGGGAACCTCTTTGTGGTGGGCGACCCGGATCAGACCATTTACACCTGGCGGGGCGCCAGCGTGAAGTTTATCCTGAATTTTGATCAGGATTTCCCCAATGTCCGCACCATCATGATGAATGAAAACTACCGCTCCACCCCGGAGATTCTGGCTGTGGCCAACGATCTGATCGCCAAAAACAAGGCCCGTGTAAAGAAGAAGCTTCTTGCCCAAAGCCCCGGCGGCCCTCTGCCCGTCTATCACCACGCCGCCACCAATCATCTGGAGGCCGAGTGGATCGCCAATGAGATTCGTGATCTCACCGATCATGGAGTTTCCTTCAGCGAAATCGCCATCCTCTACCGGGCCCACTATCTGTCCCGGGAGCTGGAGGACGTGTTTCTCAATCGGGAGATCCCCTACACCATCTACAGCGGTGTCCAGTTCTTTCAGCGGATGGAGGTCAAGGATGCCCTCAGCTACCTTCGCATGGTCATCTACAAGGACGACTTGAGTTTTCTGCGGATTGCCAATGTGCCCAAGCGGAACATCGGTCAGCGGCGGATGACATTTTTGAAGGAATGCGCCGTCAGACAGGGCTGCACCCTCTATCAGGCACTGCTGGCCAATCTGGACCATGAGATTTTCCGGGGCACCAAGGCAAAGCAGTTTGTAAAGCTCGTCGAGGGCTTCTCTCAGGACTGCGAGTACATGCTTCTGTCGGAAATGCTCACGCTGCTTCTGGACCGCAGCGGCTATGAGGCCCAGCTCCGGCTGGAGGGCAGTCAGGAGCGGCTGGACAATCTGGCAGAGCTGAAGCAGGCCATCATAAACTACGAGGATTCCTGCGGCGAGGAATGCCGTCCGGAGGATTATCTGGATCGGGTGGCGCTGATGACGAACAACGATCTTCCGGACTCCAAAAACGCCGTAAAGCTTATGACCGTCCACACCGCCAAGGGGCTGGAGTTCCCCTATGTATTTGTGGTGGGCATGAACGAGGGCATTTTCCCCTCCAAAAAGACCGCAAATGTGGAAGGCATGGAGGAGGAACGGCGGCTGGCCTTTGTGGCACTCACCCGGGCGGAAAAGGGTCTGTATCTGACAGAGCCGGAGGGCAAAAACCTGGACGGCTCCTATCGGTATCCCTCCCGGTTCCTCTTCAACATTGACCGTTCCCTGCTTCGCTATACCACGGAGCTGGACCCACTGCTGGTGGAGGATTCCCGGCGGTTCATCACCGCCAGCGAGCACACCATGGAGCAAAGCGGCGGCAACCTGCACCTTTCCCCGGGAGATCGGGTCAGCCACATGATTATGGGAAATGGCACCGTCAAAGAAGTGGACCTCCGAAAGGCCGCATATCTCATACAGTTTGACGACCTGCCCACCCCAAGAAAGCTCAGCTTTAAGGCGCCTTTGACCAGACTGAGCCACTGAAGGCTCTGTCAGGAAGGGGCAAAAATCTCCGGGAGGGGGCTCTGGCTCCTCTTTTTCTTCAAGGTTTGCTTGTTTCCCAGATAGTATAGTTTTCTGCCGCAGGGGGTGCCTCCCAAGCGAATTGATGAATCCCAGCCGAAACCATATTACGCTCTCCGCCGGGTAACATCAACTCCGCAGTGGTGTTGCGGGGAATGCGGACAGTGAGTGTGCAGCGGTTCTCTTTCTTTTCCCAGCCGCTTTCCACCAGACCGAAAACGCTCTGATATGAAGCACGATGTATCGTTCAAAAGCAGGCGCTTGACGGTGATCGTCTGCTTGAAATGGATCACAGTACCAGAGAAGGCGCCGTGAAGGTCCGGACAGCCGGTTTGCTGTTCAGCATATACAGGCTGCGGGCATCGTTCCCAAAGCGCTCCATTTTGGTGGTCTGAGGCGTACTTCTCCGTCCAAATTGACAGTGAAGTGACAGCGTATTCTCGCTCTGGCCCGGAGCGTTACAATGGAGGGATTCCTGCCTTGACTTCTACGCTTGCAAAGCGTTTGATATTTGTATATAATGCATTATGCACGATTGTAACAAAGGGAACGCGACGGCAAACGAAAGATTATCTCTCCATGGGGGAGCTTCCCGCAAGCGGAGTATCTCAGCCTGTCGTGTCCATCAACCTGCGGCATAGGGACGTATCCCCCGGTGCACTTCCGGAGGGCGCAGAAAAGCCCGCAGACCCACACAGGAAACTACACGGAGGGAGGCGGCAAGCATGATTTCAGATGAAACCGCATACCGGCGGTATCTTGACGGAGAGCAAAAAGCCGCCGAGCTGCTGGTTGAAAAATACGGCGACCCATTGACCCTGTACATAAACGGCTATATCAAAGATATTTACGAAGCTGAGGACTTGATGATCGAAGCATTTTCACAGATTTTTGCAAAAGAGCGTCCCATTTCAGGTGAGGGAGCGTTTCAGGCGTATCTGTATAAAACGGCACGAAATCTCGCCATCCGCCACAGGAAAAAGCACAGGCTCTGTTTTCTGTGCTTTGAGGAGTTGGACTTTGAGCCCCAGAGCAATGAGCTCTCTGACACGGAGCTTGCCCGCAAAGAGCGCAACCGCCAGCTCTATAACGCCCTCGAAAAACTCAAGGCGGAATATCGGGAAGCGCTTTATCTGGTCTACTTTGAGGAAATGAGTTACCGCAACGCGGCAACGGTTATGAACAAGAGTGAGGGACAGATCACAAAGCTGGTCTACCGTGGTAAGCAAAGCCTGAAAGCGATCCTGGAACAGGAGGGATTTACCTATGCGGACGAATAAAGAACGCGCCGATTTGGTTCATAAGCGGGCGGCAGAAATCAAACGGGAACGGCAAAAGAAAAAACAGCGCGCATTGGATACGGTCTGCATCACCGCCTGCCTGATCCTCGTAATCGGGCTTGGCTTGTATATGCCTGAATTGGCAACGGGCATTCCCGGCGGTGAAGCACACCTCACTTCCGGCGCGGCAAGCCTTGTTGGAAGCCACGCGGCATTGGGCTATATTCTGATGGGACTTATGGCCTTTTTGCTTGGCGTATTTGTGACGGTACTTTTGTACCGTCTGCACCACAGGAACGAAAGAACGCATCAGGAGAACTCGATCGATGAACTTTGAACTGATTGACAACTGCTTTCAGGTAGCCGTGCTATTGTGTGCGGCATTGGCAGCCATCGCTGCGGCGCTCCGGCACAAATGCCGCCGTTTCCTGATCCTGTCCCTGTTTTTCACCTGCGTTTCCATGGGCACACTCTATTGGGTGCTGCACCTGTTCATTTTCGGCAATGTGCCTCAGGTTTTCTATGTTTCGGAGTTTTCATGGCTGGCGGCGTATCTGTTTCTGCTGTCCTTCCAAATCCTACGGGCAGATCAGGAAAGGCCGTCGTTTTTCCTGCCGTCCCTGTTCTGCGCGCTGCTTACGGCGGCGGTTGTTCTGACGGTTCGGATGTTCGGCCCATCCTATTTTGTTTCTGCGGCATTTGCCGGAGTAATGTCCGCAATCGTATATCTCGCAGTATGGCGGCTCCGGCCCGGAGGCGGCGGAGGGCTGATGGACTGCTGGCTGCTGCTCTGCGTGGGACTACAGCTTCTCCTGTTTGTGGTGTCCGTTTTTATGCGGGACTTTACCCGCTTTAATCTCTACTTCGCTGTAGACATTACGCTGACGCTTTCTTTTGCGGCGCTGCTGCCGCTGGCCCTTCGGGAGGTGCCGGAGAAATGATCTATATTGAGAATATCTTCGTTTGCCTGGCGATCCCGCTGGCGCTCTGTATGCTGTTTGTCGGGGGAAGAACCCGGTTATTCATGCTGTTTATGATGGCCGGAATGAGCGTATGCCTGCTGTCCGCCTATGTCAACAGCTTTTTTATGGGATACTATCATGTCAGCGCCACCGATACAGTCGTTGAGATCACGCCGGTGTGCGAGGAAGCGATGAAGCTGCTGCCGCTGCTTTTCTACGTTCTGGTTTTTGAGCCAAAGGTCCGGAATCTGCCCGAGGCCGCCATCGCCCTTGCCGTAGGCTTTGCCACCTTTGAGAATGTGTGCTACCTGACGGAGAACGGCGCGGAAAACTTCATGTTCCTGCTGATTCGCGGGCTTTCCGCCGGGGCGCTGCATATCCTCTGCGGGATTTTGATCGGGTTCGGGCTGTCTTATGTGTTCCGCCGCCGATGGCTGGCCTTTACCGGTACGGTGGGTCTGCTGGGTGCCTGCATTGAGTTCCATGCCATCTATAATCTGCTGATTTCCGGAGACGGCCCATGGCGAATTGCGGGCTATCTGTTTCCCTCTATTCTGATCGCGTTCTTTTTTGTGGGAAAGCTGCTGCTACCCAAGCTCAAAATCATAGCTGCATAACCGCTTTGCGCAGTGAGCCGCCCCTTTTCCGGGGCGGCTCAGTTTTTTTGAAGAAATTCTCGGTTTGGGTGGAAGTTTTTCTGATTTCATGTCTTTTCATAAGTAGAGGGGTTTATTCCCCAAAAACGATTCGGAGGGAGGATATTGGATGACCGGTAAGACGGAAACCCGGATGCGGGAAATACGTTGCAGGACGCGTCAGTACCGAAAGCGGTATGAAGCCCGGCTGTTTTCCTGTCTGACATTGTGCAGCCTGTTTCTTCTGGCCGGTATCGGCGTGCTTTTCAGAAGCGTACAGGCACCGGGCATTGTGTCGGTAGCGAAGGGCTACGGCGCTGTGATGCTGCGGGACGGCGCAGGAGCGTATGTGGTTATTGGCATCGTCGCCTTTGTCATTGGCGAGACTGTGACCATACTCTGTATCCGACTGAAAAACAGATCGGCAAACCGTACAGGGAGCGCGGAAGAACCTGCGAACAGACCGCCAAACGGCGACTGAAGCAGTCCTGTGGACTGTGGGAACCGGAACCGCCGGGGGCACCAGTGCCGCCGCCTTCAGTCCCACCCAGAACTGCACCCGCGCACAGATCGTGACCTTCCTGTATCGGCGCCAGGACAAGTAAACCTCGAATGACCAATAAGGAGGTGGGCAGCAGCATATTGAGCATGATAAACCATTCGTTGCCTATTCAAACCCAAACCATCAAAAGGAGAAACAAATGAAGAAACGTATCATCAGCTTCCTGCTGGTGCTGTGCATGCTGGTTGCGCTGGTTCCCACGGTTACACCTCAGGCACAAGCACTTGATCTGCTGTCCATCTTTGATTCTGCGGGCAGTATCGTTCGCGGCTCCATGAACGCAGCAGAGCAGGCAAAGCAAAACAACTGGAATTTTGGTCAAGCCTTTGTTGGCACGTTCAAGTCCATCGGCAAGGAACTGCTCGGCATGGACGACGATGCCCCGGGCACCACCGTGGTGGTCAACCAGGTGGATTTGAGCGAAGTTGAGCTGGAGCTGAAAAACATCCAGAACACTCTGAAGGGTCAGAGTCTCACGCTTTCGCAGATCAAGAACGACATGAATTCCAACATGCAGACCATCTCCACCCAGCTCTCCAGTCTTTCCTCTCAGATTGAAGACAAAACCAAGCAGCAGCAGTATTATACGTACCTGACCAATTACTTCAGCTTCTACAACGAATTCTATGAAGCGGTCAGCTACTACGATCAGGCGTTGAGCACGCTCTATTCCAGCAGTCCCACCCAGAACAACATCAAAAACACCTTCGATCAGTTCTATGAGCTGAAGAATGTCTCCTATACCGGCGGCTTCTATTCCGCAATTGATCGTCTGGGGAAATATTTGCGCGGTGAATACATGACCACAGACCCGGGCTCTGTTGTGGATATTCTGTGCGAGTATTACATGCTGGCCGGCTACAACGAAACCCAAACCGCTGCGGCTGTTAAGGAATTCGTTGCGCAAACCTTCTATACCTATTGTCTGGCCAATTACTATTATTACTCCGTTGCGCTGTTCCAGGACACCTACATCGGGGACAACCATCTGGACAATTACACAACAGATTTTGGCACAGTTCTGAACACCACACAGATCGAGCAGCTTGCCAAAAATGCTCTGAACAACTTTGCCAGCACGACCAGCCACGTTTTCTGTGACCTGAATCGTCACTTCTGCTCCGTGGAAAACCTCCCCGTCAGCTATGCGGGACCCGCGGGCACCGTTAGCCGTGCCATGAAGGACAGCAAGATGGATGTGGAGCCGAACTCCAGCATCACTTTGCCGGATTCCGCACGGCTCATTGACGAATATCTGGGCGATGGCTTCAGCGACATGTTCGGCGGCATGTGCAGCTATACCTATTCCTGCTCTGACAGCGCCGTCAAGGTGAACGGAGACGTCCTG
>JAQXMD010000165.1 GCA_029012465.1 Oscillospiraceae bacterium
TGGGCACAAGGAAGGTCGTTTTTTTCCAATACGAGAAAAGTTATTTGCTTTTTTCAGTTTTCAGTCGGAAACTTCTTGCTGAGACTGATTATACACGATGTACCGCAATAAATCCAATGCTTTGCTGTGGACACAAAAAAAGACCGGAAGCACCGTCAAGATGCTCCCGGTCAGGGTCAGTGCTATTTCATTCGATGTCTCCGAAAACAGTAAGCCAATCCTGTGCGGCAGACGCCTTCTGTTGGAACTTTCGGTCAAACTGCTTTACGGATACCCGGCTAAGCGGAGGGAGAACGGTTATTTTTTTAAATCCCAAACGCCCTTCCAGATCTTGGCGGCACAGAATACCGTGACCAGAGCCATCAGGATCATGCCTGTTGGTAGGGAGCCTCCATATGCTCTTGCCAGAAACACAAGACGAAGGGTGGAAACAGTGGAAACAAGGGCGCAGATGCTCACAACCACGGCAATAATGATACAGATGGTTTTCTTATTCATACGCTACCTCCACAGCTTGAAAGCCTTGTTTGCCCAGCGGACAAATTTGAAGGGAATGCCTTCCATTTCTTTAGCAACCTCCGTGAGTTTGTCCCGGATGGGAATGCCCTGAGGGCAGTGCTGTTCACATTTGCCGCATTTTTTGCACAGGGAAGCGTTGCTGGGTGTGCTTCGGAGCACAGTGCACATAACGTACTGCTTCATGCCGGAAAACCAGCCCTCACTGGCCTTCATATTCAGGGCGTGGAAGGAACCGGGAATATCCACCCCGAAGGGGCAGGGCATACAGTACCGGCAACCGGTACAGCCCACCCGGAGAGAAGCGCCGATGGCCTCCCGGACATCTCGGAACAGTGTCATTTGCGCATCGCTGAGACAACCCACCTGTGCCGCACAGGCGGAGTCCACATTTTCACGGAGCATTTCCAGTGAATTCATGCCGGACAGCACCACCGTGACCTCCGGCTGATTCCACAGCCATGTAAAGGCCCAGTGGGCGGGAGTCTTTCCGGTTTCCCTGAACAGCTCCAAGGCCTTGGGTGGCAGATCGTTTGTGAGCCTGCCGCCCCGGAGAGGCTCCATAATGATGACAGGGAGTCCCTTTTCATGGGCGTACCGAAGCCCAGTCACACCGGCCTGAGAGGTTTCGTCCAGATAGTTGTACTGAATCTGGCAGAAATCCCAGTCCCATGCGTCCACCAGACGGCAGAACATATCGCTGTTGCCGTGATAAGAGAAGCCAATCTGGCGGATCTGTCCGGAAGCTTGTTTCTCCCGCAGCCACTTGTCGATGCCCATGTCCACAAGCTGCTTCCATGTATCCGCGTCGGTGAGCATATGCATCAGATAGTAGTCCACATAGTCGGTGTCAAGTCGCCTGAGCTGCTCCTGAAAACATTTTTCAGCGGCCTCCACAGAACGCATCAGGTAATGGGGCAGCTTGGTGGCAATGTAGACCTGCTCCCGGCACCGGTTCTTTGCGAGGATTTTGCCCAAGGCGGCCTCACTGCCCGGATAGATATAGGCGGTGTCAAAGTAGTTGACGCCTGCCCGGATGGCGGCCATGATCTCCTGCTCGGTTTTGTCCAGATCAATGCTGCCGCCCTTCCGGGTAAAGCGCATACAGCCATAGCCCAGAATGGAAAGGGCAGTGCCCTGTCGGTCGGTTCTGTACTGCATCATGCTTCCTTATCCCGCTGGATCAGAAGCCGAACAGCGTCCACTGCCGTTGCGATGGCTTCCTCCGTATCATAGCACTTGGGGTCCTCCAGACCCATTTCCCGGCGGGTCTGATTGGCAAATACCATCAGGATTGCGCCTACACGAAGACGGCGAACCGCACCCACGATGAACAAGGCGGCGGATTCCATCTCGCTGCATTTTGCGCCGGCCTTGACCCACGCGGACCACTTATTGTTGAGTTCATAACCAACTGCCATGGAATCCGGATCGTGCTGGCCGTAAAAGGCGTCCTTGCACTGGACAACACCCAGATGATGGCGGTTTCCCCGGGCCTTTGCGGCATCCCGGAGGGCAGAGGTGACTTCAAAGTCCGCCACTGCCGGATACTCCATGGGGGCGTATTCCCGGCTGGTGCCCTCCATGCGGATGGCGCCGGTGGCGATGACCACATCGCCCCCCAGTACCTCCGGGTCCATGCCGCCGCTGGAGCCGATGCGGATGAAGGTATCCGCGCCGCAGTGAGCCAGCTCCTCCATGGCGATGGATGCGGAGGGGCCGCCGATACCGGTGGAGCAGACACTGACGGGAACACCCTCAATGGTGCCCGTGTAAATTTTATATTCCCGATTGAAGGCCACAAAATGATAGTCGTCAAAATGCTTTGCAATCTTCTCACAGCGGCCCGGGTCGCCGGGTAAGAACACATATCTGCCCACATCGCCGGGCTTGATTTTCAGATGAAATTCTTCGTTGGGAGAGTATACTAAAGCCACAGGAAACGCCTCCTTTAAAGGTAACTTGCAGTCCAATCCGAATGATTCAGACTGCCTGATTTCATATGGAATGTATACATTATAGTATAAACTCCCCGGGCTTTCAACGGAAATCTTGAGCAATTTCACAGTTCTCCGGGACCGATGTAAGAAAACGCTGCATGGAAACGCAGAATCCGGACATACTGGGGAAAAGAGTATCCGGGAGAAAACCTATGAAACGTGCCATTGTATATCTCTCTATGGCCGCAGTGGCGGCACTGTTTGGAATCCAGCTTGTGATGGAGCATCTGTTTGTGGAGCGAAGAATTGCCCAGACCATGGCCCAGTCTCAGGAAACGGAAATGCCTGACGGGGTATCCGCTTCGTCAGAACAAAAAGCGCCTGAAATCATCGCGGTATTTGGAATTGATGGGGAACTTGGCGAAGGGGGACGGTCTGACTGCATTATGCTGGCGGCTCTGGATGAACAAGGCTGCATTCGCCTGTGCTCCATTGCCCGGGATTCTCTGATTTCCATTCCTGAAACCGGGGAGAAAACAAAGCTCTGCCATGCCTATGCCTACGGGGGACCAAAGCTGGCGGTGAAAACCCTGGAGGAAAATTACGGCCTTCATATTGACGGCTATGTGACGGTGGATTTTGAAGGCCTCAGTGAGATCACGGATGAGCTGGGCGGTGTTACCGTGTCCCTGACCCGGGGAGAGTGGAAGGCCCTTGGGCTTCCCGAGCCGTATTTGGGTCAGAGGAAACTCAGCGGAGCGGAGGCTCTGGCATACTGCCGCCTCCGGGCTCTGGACAATGACAGCTTCCGCATGGAACGGCAGCGGAAGGTTATGGAGGGACTTCTGTCTGCCTTTCTCTCCGGCAGGGAGGAGGCTATGCCTGCCGCAGCCATTGAATGCTTTTCCCACTGCCGGTCTGATTTGAGCCTGCCCACGGCCCTTCGGCTGGTGTCGGGGGCAATTCGGAACCGGAATCAGCTGCATATCAGCGCCATGTCCGTACCCGGGGACGTGGTGCTCGCTGAGGAGGGCGTTTTGGAGGACGGGGTCTGGTACTACACCTATGATCTGGAAACAGCCGGGGAAAAAATCCGGGAATTTTTCGGGGAAGATACAAAGGGGGCTGTTGCAAAAATGCAACAGCCCCAGTGAAATTCGGCTTCCAGCCTAGTGAAATACGCCCGCAGCGTGTGAAATCCGGCCTTCGGCCAGGTGAAATCGCCCCTGTGGGGCGGTTTATGTGTCCCTTCGGGACGGAATGAACGCTTATTTATGACTGACCGTAATAAACGGTACATTTGTTCAGAATTCGTTCTACCAAGGGTTCGGAAACGGGGATGATGCTGTCTGTGATCTCAGATACCTGAATGGGATTTGCCCGAAGATCATGCCATTGCTCCTCGGTGCCGCCAAACCAGATGGTCTCAAGGCTTTCGCAGCCATTGAACATGCTGGGGTCAAGACCAATGAGGGTGCTGGGCAGGGTGATTTCGGAAAGACTTTTACAGCCCCAAAAGGCGTCGGAGCAAATGGCCGTCACTCCCTCGGGAATGTGGATTCGGCTCAGGGCCTGGCAGTCCGCAAAGGCAGAGGTGCCGATTGTGTCGAGAGAATCGGGGAGAATGACCTCCTCAAGGGTCTGACAGTCGAGAAATGCGTGCATGCGAATCGTTTTGATCGTATCCGGCAGCGTAAAGGAGGTCGCCGACTTGGCGGCGGGATAGGCTACAAGCTCGGTCATGTCCTTTGTGTATAATACGCCGTCAACACTGGTGAAATACGCGTTCTGTTCATCTACGGTGATTTCCTTGCAGGATTCCCCGGCAAAATAATTGCTGGCGATTTCCGTAATGGTTTTCGGAAGAATGACCTGCTCCGCGTTGGTGATCAGAGTACCACCCCCAAGCTTTGTGACCGGGTAGCCGCCAATTTTCTCGGGGACTTCGTAAATGGGATCATCGTTTTCGTAGACAATCAGAGTGATCTCTCCGTTTTCCAGCCCATAAGCAGATGATGCAGGGTCGTTGGGAGATGGCGAAATACTGAAAATCACCGGCAGGGAATCGAGGCGTTCCTGATCCTCGGGAGATTCGCACCGGATATCCCACTGGTCAAGTCCATACCGGCAAAACACGCCCACCAGGGCGTCACAGCCGGAAAGGGCATCCTTTCCCATGGATGTTACCGGCGCGTCAAAGTTAATTTGCTCAAGGCTGGAGCAGCCCTGAAAGGCACGCTCCGGGATATGGGTAACCAGTCCCGTTCCGCCGAAGGACAGGCCGGTACAGCCCTGATAGCAGCCCACACCCATGGCGGTAAGACTCTCGCCCAGCCATGCGTTTTGCAGCTGGGAACAGTTCAGAAAGGCGTAATCTCCCACCTCCGTTACCAGACCTCCGTTGGAAACACTGATGAGGTTGGGGGATTCGGCAAAGGCGTAGTTGCCGATGGTGGAGCTGATGTTCCGCAGATAGACCTTTTCCAGATTGCAGCCGTAAAAGGCTCCGTCCCCTACGGCGCTTACATTTACGGGCAGCCGATAGGAATTCGGTTCGTTAAAGCTGTCAGCGGGTCTGGCGGCTGGGTAAGCGATCAGCGTATCCCGGTCTTTGCTGAGAAGAACGCCGTCCTCTTCCGCGAAATACTCACTGCCCTCGGGAACGTGAAGGGCCGTCAGGCTTTCACAGTCCGCAAAGGCCATGGGCTCTATGGACTGGAGAGAAACGGACAGGGTGATTTCCCTTACGGTATCCGCCTCCTCAAAGGCATAGGCGGCAATGTGCTCCACAGGGGTATCCCCGATGCTCCATGGAATCAAAACAACGGAATCCGTTCCGGAGTATTTTGTGATGGTGCGGGTGCCTGTGTCAAAGGTGAAGCCGGAAAACTCCACAAGGCTGCCTTCCGGGGTGGATGGTTCCTCCGAAGGGCTGCTTTTGTCGTCTCCGCAGCCTGCGGTGAGGAGCAGTGCCGCCAGCATCATCCAAAATATAAACTTGTGTTTCATGGAATCATCCCTCCTCAGTTACCAACCTTCCGTTTGATTGCTGTGTCTGCGACCGGACCATTTCAGGAGAAAGGCAACGACCAGCACACCCATTGCGATGGCAAGAAGCTGGAGGGCAACAGATGGGCAGAGGGCACTTATCACCAGCAGAACCACCACGGTGATTTCCAGAATGGCGGTCAAACAGCCAGTGAGGGCGGTTTTTTCCTTGTCCTGTCCGGTGCAAAGGGATTGGGAGGCTTCAAAATTCTCCTTCAGATGATGCAGGGAGGCTTTTTGGGTTAGTTCCAAATGACCGTAGGGGTCATCGGCCTGCTCCTGTAGCTCCGGCTCCTCCGGTGGAGGCTCCAGCTCATCCATGTACTTGAAATGGGGCTCCAGATCTCCGGCGGGGAGGGGCAGCAGGTCCGCTTCCGTGGAGAGAAGCCGGTAAAGCTGTTCCACAGAGGTGATTCGTTCCGGCCGCAGCTGCTCCGCGGCGGAGATCAGACCCCGGAGGGCCTGCTGCTGCACCTGAAGCCATTGGACATAACGGGGCAGAATTTCCGCGATCTTTTCCGGCTGCTGCTGCATGGTGCGGATTTCATCTATGGTAAACCAGGCTCTCCTTAGGGAGGCAATGATCTGAAGCTCGTAAATATCCTTCTCGGAATAGGTCCGGTCATACCGTCCGTCCCGGTATTCCTTTTCCGGGTGGATCAGCCCTTCTTCTTCATAGTAACGTATGGTCTTTTTGCTCAGGTTTGTTCGGATGCACACGTCTTTTATCTGCATGGTTTTCACCTCATGGGTACGGTAACATATGCCCTAAGGGCATTGTCAAGGAAAATGTTTGTTCTTCTACCAATAAAGACGTGTTTTCCCCAGGGTTCGTTGCATTTTGTTAAATCAAATCCAGCAGAGACAGGAGGAACAGAAGCGCCGCGATTCCCACAAAGATGGAAATGGTGCCAATGAGCTGCTTTTTGGAGCCGGTAGCCTTGGGAGCAGGGGACAGCTCTGTTTCCTGACCGGCCCGCTGCTGGGCGATCTGCGCGCCCCGCATTTGGAGATACTGGGCGTTTTGTTTCAGCTGTTGGTTGTTAAAATCACTACCTGTGGGCATAATAGTCACTCCTTTGTGTAATTTATATTTACAATCCCATTATATTGAATATGTGATATTTTGTCAATAGGGTACCTGCTTTTTCTTCGGAAAAAACAGGAGAAAATAATAGAAAAATGTTCTTGCAATTTTTCCTTAGCTGTGCTAAAATAGTCAGGCTAACTATGGACGGTCCGCTGACGCGCCACGCATAAGCGAATGGCATCATACTTTGCGCTAAGAACGTCTGAATAATAAGGAGGATTCCGTTATGAATCTCATTGAAAAGCTCGATCAGGAAAACATGAAGCCTGAGCTTCCTTCCATGAACGTCGGCGACACCGTTCGTGTTCATGTAAAGATCAAGGAAGGCTCCCGCGAGAGAATTCAGGTCTTCGAGGGCACCATCATCGCCAAGAAGCACGGCGGTGTGGAGCAGACCATCACCGTTCGCCGTCTGAGCTATGGCGTCGGCGTGGAAAAGGTGTTCCCTGTTCACTCTCCCAACATTGTCAATGTTGAGACTATCCGCCGTGGTAAGGTTCGCAGAGCGAAGCTGTACTACCTGCGTGATCGCGTTGGCAAGGCTGCAAAGGTCAAGGAGAGACTCTGATCCATCGCGCATTCCAAACAAGCTGCAGAACCGTCCTTTTGGGCGGTTCTGTTGCGTTTTGCGGGTGTTTTTTGGGAAACGCCTGTACGGCGGGAAATGATACTTTACAGAATCCCGGAGAAAAGGTATCATAAAAATGAAAAAAGCTGAAAGATTCCCATTCGGATCGCGTCTATATAGTAGCTGCTTAGGAAGAGGAGGTAGGAACATGGACGATCAGGCCATTCTTGATCTTTACTGGGCCAGAAATGAACAGGCCATTGCCGCCACCCATCAGAAATACGGCTCCTGGTGCCGCACCATTGCCCATAGAATTCTGATGATTCAGGAGGAGACGGAGGAGTGCGTTTCGGACACCTATATGACCGCCTGGAACAAGATTCCCCCGGAACGGCCCAATATCTTTCAGGCATGGTTGGGAAAGATCACCCGGAATCTGGCCCTTTCCCGTTATCGGAAGCTCCACGCGGAAAAGCGGGGCGGGGGACAGCTGGATCTGGCTCTGGAGGAGCTGGAATTCTGCGTTTCCGGCAGAGAGACCATTGATTCGGAAATGGACAGTCGTGCCATTGTTTCCGCCATCAACCGTTTTCTGGCCGATCAGTCCCAGATCAATCGGGACATTTTCATGCGGCGGTATTTCCACATGGAATCCATCCGGGAGATTGCCCGGGATTACCGGATGACGGAAAGCCGTGTGACCTCGCTGCTTTTCCGGCAGAGAAAGCAGCTGAAATCCGTTTTGGAACAGGAGGGAATCGAGCTTTGACACCCTTTGACCTGCTTCGGCTCATCGGGGAGGCCGATGAACAATATGTGATCCCCGCCGGGAAACAGAAGCATTCCCGGAAAATTGTACCCAGAGTTCTTGCGGCCCTGTTGGCGCTGGTGCTGATCGGCAGCGGAACCGCCGTATTTTTCCGCTCCGGTTTCATGGGCGCATCCACCACAGATGCAGCTTCCGCTGTGGCTGAGGAAGCCGCAGACCTAGGCGCCCGGGCTGCCGGTACAGAGATGGAAGAGGGCGTTGCGGAGGATGCCTGTGAAGAGGAAGCCGTTGTGGCGGAGGCGCCTGCGGAGGCTGCCGCGGAAGCTCCTGAGTGGGAAATGGATGCCGATGAGGCATACGTATTCAGCGGGGTCAGTCTGCTAGCCGGCGCTGTTTACCCGAATGCGCCTGCATGGGAGGATTCCGAGCAAAGAAGCGCCATCTGGACAGAAAACCAGACATCCCATGAGATGAAAACTGCCCTGAGTGCCTTTTCCTATGAAACGGCAGCTGAGATTTTAAGGGGCAATACCGCTTCGGACTGCTATTCCCCCATGAGCCTGTATCAGACCCTTGCCATTCTGGCTTCCGGCGGGGAAAACGAAACCGCTTCGGAGCTGTTGAACCTTCTCGGTATAGAGGATCGGGAAACCCTGATGGAGCAGGTTGGAAAGCTCTATCGGGTCAACTATGAAAACAACGAGGCCACCCGGCTGGTAATCTCAAACTCCCTGTGGCTGGATGATGAAGCCGGAGATGGTTCTGCCATTGGCTATCACTCGGACTGGGTCATGGAGGCATCCAATGCCTTCTATGCGGATGTGTATGCCGCTGATTTTTCCTCGGAGGAAACACCCGGTGCTCTGGGCAGCTGGATCGCCGACCACACCGGCGGGATGCTGAATCCCAGTGCCGATGAACTGGGCATTCGCGGGGATACAGATATGGCGGTTCTGAATACCATCTGGTACAGCGCCCCCTGGGCGAAGGCCTTTGATGAATCCGCCACGCTTGAGGACGCCTTCACCACAGAACAAGGGGATGAGATCACCGCTTCCTTTATGCACCGTACCGACGACAGCGGCATGGTGTTTGAGGGGGAGGACTATACTGTCGCTTCGATTGCCCTTGCACAGGGGAAAATTACCTTTGTGCTGCCCCGGGAAGGGGTCAGTGTAGAGGAACTGATCTCTGCCCAGACCCTTGCGGAGATGTTTGAGGCGGAGCGGAATACCAATGCACAGATTGCCTGGAGCATTCCCAAGTTTGAAACCACAGTGAACTATGATCTGAAAGCATCTCTCAATTCCCTCGGTGTTTCTGAGGTGTTTACGCAAAATGCGGACTTCTCCCGAATTGCTGACACGCCCCTGTATCTGTCTGCCATTCGGCAGGGCACACGATTCTCTCTGAATGAAGAGGGGGTTGAAGCTGCCAGCTTTACCCTTGCAGGGCTGGAAGAGGCGGCGGAGCCGGAGGAACACCCGGTTGTGGAGATGAATCTGAATCGTCCGTTCCTGTATATGGTGACGTCCAATGACGGCTCGCCGCTGTTTATGGGCGTTGTGAGAAACCCGATGGAATAATAGGCCAATACAAAGCACCCCGAAGGAATCCAATTCCTTCGGGGTGCAGATTTTATGGACGGATGAATTTGCCCCGTTTGGCATCAATTATTTCCTGGTCAGCGGGACAGAAGGGAAAGTCCTTCAGGTCTGCTTCCTGTACCCACCGGAGATCGTGGTGCTCCAGTGCTCTTGGCAGTTTATTGCGGAGAAAGCAGTGGAACAGGGTCAGATGAATGGAACGCTCCGGATAGGCATGAACCACATCATAGAATACCTCTCCCAAAGTGAGGTCACAGTCCAGCTCCTCCCGGCATTCCCGGAGGATGGCTTCTTCCTTGGTTTCACCCGGCTCCACCTTGCCCCCGGGGAATTCCCACAGCAGGGGACGGGACTTGTTTTCGGGACGTTGACAGATGAGAAACCGGTCATCCTGCCAGATCAGAGCGGCCACAACCTCAAGCATGTTCGTCCTCCAGAGTTTTCTCCATACAAACCAGTTTGACGTTGGGAATTCCGTTGAAGAAGGTGTCCACAACCCCCGCCTCCTGGAAGCCCAGCTTTTTGTACATGGCCCGGGCGGCAAGATTGATGACGTTGGTATCCATGCGCAGGAAGGGACAGCCCTCAGCGCGGGCATACTGCTCATAATAGGCAACAAATTGCTTCCCGTAGCCCTTTCCGGACTGCTCCGGATCAATGGTCAGGGTGTGGAGCACCATGACCTGATTTTCGGGAGCATCCACAGACCAGGTACAGTTTGCATATTCTCTGACCTGCTCCCGGTTGATGCGGCAGGAGCCAACGATTTTGCCGTCTGCCTCCATGACAAACAGGTCGTCGGCGGCAAGGGCTGTTTCCGCAGTGGAAAGCGTGGGATAAACGCCCCGGACCCAACCGGTGGAAGCTTCTCCCTGATCCTGCTTTCTGAGAATCTTTTCATATATCCCGGCTACGGCGGCCAGATCGGCTTTTCTTGCCTTGCGAATGACGGCCATCATTCGGCAGAAAGACGGTCAAGACCGATCTTCAGACGGCGGAGGGTCTCATCCCGTCCCAGAATCAGCGCGATCTCAATGGCCCCGCCGGGGGTAACGGACTTTCCCGCAGCGGCAATCCGCAGGGGCCACATGACCTTGCCGATCTTGATACCCTCTGCCTCGGTGAGAGCATAGAGGGCGTCATGGATGGCGTCATAGGTCCACTGAGGCAGCTCTGTGAGCATGGCGTATTCCTTTTCCAGTAGCGCCAGAGAGCTTTCATTTGTAAGCTTATTCTTCTTGTTGGTGTACAGAGAGAGGTCATACTCGGGAAGGGCCTCGAAGAAGGAAATCATCTCGGGAATCTCGCTGAGGCAGCTGAGACGGGTTTGCAGCAGGGGCGGAATCAGGGACTTGTCCACATTTTCGGCGGAGATTGCCCGGTCAATCCATGGCATTGCTGCCTCAACAAAGGTCTCGGGAGCCATTTCCTTCAGATAGGCGCTGTTGAAATAGCGGAGCTTTTCCATATCGAAGGCAGAGGGAGACTTGGAGATGCCTGCAATGTCAAAGGCATTGCACAGACCCTCCATGTCAAAGAACTCCTGCTCAGCCAGCTCCCCTCTGGGGCTCCAGCCCAGCAAGGATACATAGTTTTTGATGGCCTCGGACAGATAGCCCATGCCCAGAAGGTCCTCATAGGAGGGGTCTCCGTGACGCTTGGACATTTTCCGGACATTGCCGGTCTCCGGGTCGGTAATCATGACGGAGGCGCAGTGGACGTAGGTGGGAATCTCCCAGCCGAAGGCCTCGTAGAGCAGATTGTACTTGGGGGCGGAGGACAGATACTCGCTGCCCCGGACAACGTGGGTAATGCCCATGAGATGATCGTCCACCACGTTTGCGAAGTTGTAGGTGGGGAGTCCGTCGGACTTCAGCAAAACCTGATCGTCCAGTTCGGCGTTATCCACGGAAATGTCTCCGTAAACCGCGTCGTGGAAGGTGGTGGTGCCCTCGGGGATGATCTGACGGATCACATAGGGAACACCTGCGTCCAGCTTCTCCTGAATTTCCGCCTCGGTAAGGTGGCGGCAGTGACCGTCATACTTGGCGTTGGGGTCATCCCTGTGAAGCTCCGCTAGCCGTTCCTCGGTGCAGAAGCAGCGATAGGCTGCGCCCTTTTCCACCAGCAGCTCGGCGTATTTCCGATAGATGTCCCGGCGTTCGGTCTGGACATAGGGACCGACGGGGCCGCCCACATCGGGGCCCTCGTCATAGTCCAGGCCGCAGCCTGCCATGGTGCGCTTAATGACCGCAACGGCATCCTCCACCTTGCGCTTCTGGTCGGTATCCTCAATTCGCAGAATAAAGTCGCCGCCGGCATGACGGGCGATAAAATATGTGTAAAGGGCGGTACGCAGATTGCCCACATGCATATAGCCTGTGGGGCTGGGGGCAAACCGGGTACGGACACGGCCCTTTGGAATCCTGGCTTCCATATCGTCAAAATAACTCATAGGTTGAATCCTCCTGAATTTTCTATGACACTATATTAAAATTGTGGGAAACGGATGTCAAGAAAAAAACGTCCTTATCGGTGAAAAGAGAAAATAATCTTGGAATAATAGAGAAATCAGATTTTATTCATTGAAAAATAGATGCTGTTGTGATAAAATACCTTAGCTTGTAGCTTCCTGCAGGCATATCTCTCATTTTGAAGAAGGTATTCTCATGGACGAAAAGAAAGTACTGCTCTCCGGTATTCAGCCCAGCGGCGATTTGACATTAGGCTCATATCTGGGGGCCATCAAGAATTGGGCGGAGCTGGCAGATCAGTTTGACTGCTATTACTTTATGGCAGATATGCACACCATTACGGTTCGGCAGAACCCTGCGGATCTTCGCCGCCATACGCTGGAGCAGCTGGCCCAGTACATTGCCTGCGGCCTTGATCCGGAGAAGAACACCCTGTTTATTCAGAGCCATGTGCATCAGCACGCGGAGCTTGGATGGGTGCTCCAGTGTTATACAATGTTTGGTGAACTGAGCCGTATGACGCAGTTCAAGGATAAAAGCGCGAAAAATGCCGACAATATCAACGGCGGTCTGTTTGCATACCCTTCGCTGATGGCTGCGGACATTTTGCTGTATCAGCCTGACTTTGTTCCTGTTGGTCAGGATCAGAAGCAGCATGTGGAGCTTACCAGAGACGTTGCAAACCGCTTCAACAGCATTTACGGCAATGTGTTCAAGGTTCCTGAGCCCTATATTCCCAAGGTCGGCGCAAGAGTCATGAGCCTTGCTTCGCCCACCAGCAAGATGTCCAAGTCCGATACGGACCCCAACGGCTGCGTGTACCTCAAGGACGACAACGACACCATCATGCGGAAATTCAGGCGTGCCGTCACGGACTGTGATGCAGAGGTGCGCTTTGACCGTGAAAACAAGCCCGGCGTCTCCAACTTGATGGAGATTTATTCCGCCTGCACCGGCAAGTCCTTTGAGGAAATTCAGAAGGACTTCGACGGCAAGGGCTACGGAGACTTCAAAACCGCCGTTGGCGAGGCTGTGATTTCCGCTATCGGACCCATCCGGGACGAGGCACAGCGGATTCTGAAGGATAAGGCTTATCTTGAGGGTGTCTATCACGCCGGCGCGGAGAAGGCCGCTTATATTGCAAACAAGACGCTTCGCAAGGTCTATAAGAAGATCGGCTTTGTTCAGCGCTGAGAAAGGATGATTCCATGGCTACGTTTCAGCAGGTTCTGACTGTGATTATCGCAGTCGTTGCCGCTGCGGCTATCTCTTTGGTACTCACTCCCCTTGTAAAACGTATGGCAGTCAAGCTCGGCTTCGTGGATGTTCCCAAGGATGAGCGGAGAATGCACCATAAGCCCATTCCCACCATCGGTGGTTTGGCCATTTTTGGTTCTTTTCTGATTGTTACGCTGGTCATGTCCAATATTTCCCGGCAGCTCATTGGAATGCTTCTGGGCAGTCTGGTCATTGTGACTCTGGGTGTGATCGATGATAAGTATGACCTGAATGCCAAGCTGAAATTCGTTGTTCAGATCTTTGCAGCTGCCATTCCTGTTTCTCAGGGCTGCGTGGTGCACTATATCTCCAATCCATTTGGAAACAATTATTTGACCCTTGGGGTTCTGGGCATCCCGCTGACCATTATCTGGATCGTTGCGCTGATCAACGCGGTGAATTTCATCGACGGCCTTGACGGTCTGTCTGTGGGTGTCTGCGCCATCAGCTGCCTGTCCATGGCAGTGATCGCGCTGATTTACGGTCAGAGCGCTGAAGCGCTGATTCTCGGGGCGCTGCTGGGCGCATGTCTTGGGTTCCTGCCCTACAATTTCAATCCTGCAAAGATCTTTATGGGGGATACGGGCGCAACCTTCCTGGGCTTTATGCTGGGCTGTATGTCCGTGTCCGGCCTGTTCAAGGTCTATACGGCCATTTCCTTTGTGGTGCCGATTCTGGTGCTGGGGGTGCCCCTGTTTGACATTTGCTTTGCGTGCATTCGCCGTATGTGGCATCATGTTTCGCCCATGCATTCGGACAGAAGCCATATCCATCATCGTCTGATCGATTCAGGCTTCAATCAGAGACAGAGCGTATCCATCCTGTATCTTGTCAGCTGCATATTTGGTGTGTTGGCGGTGATGACCTCCAAAACCGGCGGCAGGAAGTCTCTGATGATCCTTTTGGCTGTGGTGATTATCGGTATTCTGGCCTTGTGGCTGCTGTCGCGGAACCAGAAGAAGGAAGAAGCGGCCAGAGAAGAAGATACTGTAAATAAATAAACAAGAATTCCGGCAGAGGCTGGGCCTCTGCCGGATCACAACATACAGTAAAGAAGGACTGCTAAAATCGGGATCGTTCGATCCTGACAGCTTCTCCGGAGCAGCAGATACAGAATCAGCATGATGAGAAGATCGTCATTGTCCAGACTCCTGAGCCGTCCGGCAATCCGGTTCTGCAGGGAATGGGACTGTTTCCGTTCCCTTTGCGGAAGCGGCCTTACTGCGGTTTCGATGGGAGATAAATAGGGATTGTACATACAGCGTCACCCGATGCTTTCAAGGACGGATTCGGCGGCTTTTGACAGCATCACGGCTTTTTTTGCCCGGCTGATTTTCAGGCTGCTCTTTTCTCCCAGAATGGGCCCCAGAGCGTCCAGCAGCCTTGTGACATTGTCCGGCTTTGCGGAAAAGAAGCCTGTGAGCATTTTCAGCGCCTCCGGAGGGATGCTTTCGGAAACAGCGTCAGGTTCTGCCTGCTGTGCTTCGGGCTGCTCCGGGCCAAGCCCCAGCTGCTGGGCCACGGCCTGCAGCTGATTCATGGCCTCCGGATCGGACAGAATGCTGCTGAGCTGACTGGTGAGTTCATCCATGATTCAGATTTTTGTTCAGAGATTGCAGCAGGGAACGTACCTCCGGATTGTCCAGCATGGGAGTCATGGCGTTCACGGCCTCCTGTTCCAGTCCCTTTTTTATGGCGGCTGTGGCCTCTGCCATTGCGGTTCCGCCATCTGAGCGGAGTATTTTCAGAAGTTGTTTCCCCTCCGGGGAATTCAGCACAGTTTCCATGGTTTTCTGCAGATCCTGGGAATTGCTGTTCATATGCTTCCCCTCCTTTCTCTTTACTATTCTATGCGGAGGGGCAGGAAAGGTGCACGTCTTGAAGCTGCTTGTTTTTTCAGATTCCCATGGTCGAATTGACCCAATGAAGGCTGCCGCTGAGGCGGAGCGGCCGGATCTTGTGCTCCATCTGGGGGACTATGTCCGGGATTATGAAGCCCTCCAAAGGCTTTTTCCGGCTCTTCCCATGGAGCATGTGGCCGGAAACTGCGATTATCCCATTCTTGGGGATAACCGGTTGCTGGAGCTGGAGGGAGTCAGGATTTTTATGACCCATGGCCACAGATATCGCGTAAAACAGACGCTCCTGTCTGCAATCTATGCGGCCAGAGAGGAACATGCGGACCTGCTGCTGTTTGGCCATACCCACAGCCCGGTGATCCTTCAGGAGCCGGGGCTTGTCTGCATGAATCCCGGTGCTGCCCTGAACGGAAGCTACGGCATTGTGACGCTGGAGCAGGGGCAGGCGCACTGTCAACTTAAAAACCTCAAGTGAAAGGAAGCTACGCTTATGCTGCTTACCATTGACATTGGAAATACCAACATGGTGTTCGGTATTTTTCAGGAAGAAAAGATGGTTGGGTCCTTCCGGCTCTCCACAAAATCCACTGCCACTTCCGATGAGATCGGCATTCTTGCCGTGGCTTATTTTGAACGCTTTGGCTATAAGACCGAGGATGTGAAGGCTTGCATCATCGCCTCCGTGGTTCCTCAGGTCATGTACTCCATCACCAGCGCGATCATTAAGTATTTTGGCGTGGAGCCTCTGGTGGTGGGCACGGATGTGGATGCAGGGCTCCAGTTTGACCCCAGATGCTATGAGACGGGACGCCTTGGTGTTGATCGTGCGGTGAACTGCATCGCTGCCATTAAGAAGTACGGTGCACCATTTATCATTCTGGATTTCGGTACTGCCACCACATTGGACGCTGTCAATGCGGAAAATATCTATGTTGGCGGCACCATTGGACCCGGCCTTCGGGTGAGCCTGGACGCGCTGGTTTCCAAGACAGCCATGCTGCCCCGGGTGGAATTGCAGATGCCGGAAACCATTCTGGGCAGAAATACCGTTGAGCAGATTCAGGCGGGTGTGGTAGGCGGTTATGTGGGCGATATGGAGTATCTGATCCGCCGCGCCATTCGGGAGCTGGGCTGCGAGGATGTGAAGGTTATTGCCACCGGCGGTCTCAGCCGTTTGATCGCCCAGGAGACAGACCTCATAGCCATTGTGGACAGCAGCCTGACCATGGACGGCCTCCGGATGATCTATGACGAGAATCGGGACGCAAAGCCCATTGAGGTCAAAAACGACGACGAGTAATTCGTTTTTTGCAGAAACAAATCCCGTACCTGCTGAGGGGTTTCATCAGCCGGTGCGGGATTCTCAGCATTCTGAAAGGAGCCTCCTGTGGATAAACAGATAATCATTGCCTCCATTGCTGAAACCTCTGAGGATCAGATGCTTCTGGCAAAAATCCATGACAAGATCACTGCCGGACAGCGCAGGAACATCCCGGCAAACACTAGCTTTCTCACAGGAAGGGAGCAGATCCTTGCCCAGCGGCTTTTGGACAGAATCAGCCCGGAGGGGGTGTCCTTTTTTGGGGGCACAGACTCCGCGGAGCGGAAGGTCTGCGTATATGTGCCGGAATACTATGAGGCCCGGGATTATCTCTACAGCCCTGAAAGCCCTGTGGCGGCTCTTCGGGCGTCGATCTCCTCCTATGACACCCTCAATCATCGGGATTTTCTCGGCGGAATTCTGGGACAGGGTATCAAGCGGGAGATTCTCGGGGATATTTTTGTTTCGGAGGACCATTGCGATTTTCTGGTGCTTCGGGAAATGGCACCCTATCTTTTGCAGCACTTGACCAATGTGGGACGGGCCAGAATTCAGCTCAGTGAGATTGCTCTTTCTGAGCTGGAGGTACCGCAGCAGCGTGTCAAGGTCATCCGGGACACGGTTGCATCCCTGCGGCTGGACAGCATTATGGCCTCCGGCTTTCAGATGGGCCGCAGCAAGGCACAGGGACTGATTTCCGCTGGGAAAACAGAGCTGAATCATCTGCTTGTAACCAAGGCGGATAAGGAGGTCTCCGAGGGAGATGTGATCTCCGCCAGAGGCCTTGGAAAAATGCGTGTTGCCGAAATACTTGGACTGACGAAAAAAGGACGCACAGCCATTGTGCTGGAGCGTTATCTGTAAGTGAGGAATGACAATGATTACTTCTATCTGGATTCGTCCCGGCGAAGACCTGGAGCCTGCCATGAACATCCGGCGGCAGGTATTTGAACAGGAGTTTGGAATCACAGGCCAGCAGGATCTTATGGACCCCTACGGCTTTCATCTGGTACTGGTGATGGGAGATGTACCTGTGGCTACCGGCAGAATTACCTATGCCGGGGTTGGCAAGGCACTCCTCAGCCGGATCTGTGTGCTCAAAAAATATCGCCGGCAGGGCATCGGAGACGGCCTTGTGAAGGTGCTTGACTACAAAGCCTCCCAAATGGGAATGAAGGTGTCCCGGGTGGAGACCGTGAAGGAGCTGGAACCGTTTTATATGCGGATTGGATACCTTGCAACGGGAGAAACGGTCAGCCGGTTTGACCGGGAGCTGATTATCATGGAAAAGGAGACCAACGATGGAACAAGAGAAAATTGCGCGCATCAATGCACTTGCCCGTAAGGCAAAAGCTGAGGGCCTGACCCCGGAGGAAATTGCAGAGCGGGATGTGCTGAGAAAAGAGTATATCGCCGCATTCAAGAGGAATCTTTGCAGTCAGCTGGAAGGAATTACAGTGGTGAATCCCGATGGCACGACCTATAAACCGAAAAGAAAATAATCAAAAGGGACGTGCTCAAAATACGAAAGCAGATTGATGCTGCTGCACGCATGAAAATGACGGAAACACAGCGAAATCATATGAAATATGAACGCAGCGATTCAGAAAGGCCCTGCATCCCTTCAGAATCGTTGCGTTTATACCTGTTTCTCGTTGAAAACAGTGGAATATGATTTCGGCGTTTCAAAAAGATGTATCATCCACCGTCGGCCGACGCTTTCACAGTGCCGGCCGATGTACTTTTGCGGGGCAGCCTCATGTTGTCTTGAAACAGTCCTTTTATGTAAGAGGGGCAGTGGAGTCAATGAAAAAGGATGGGATTGGTTAAAAATTATGCTTTCTTTTTTGAATAAAACCGTTTATAATATACAGGATTATATGCATATTCAGTTGATTGCAGTTTTACGGATTTGTACGAATGATAATTGGAGGAAATGATATGACAAGATCAAACGCCAGAGAGATCGCTATGCATCTGATCTATGAGCTGGAGTTCCACGAGGATCTTCCTGAGGAACTGTTTCAGCGGGTGTTTACAGAGGACTATTATCCCCGTCTGGGGGAGGAGTCTGAGCTCTATGCCGAAAAACCCAACGAAAGACAGATGAAATACATTGAGGACTGCGTTCGCGGCGTCTATGTGAAGCAGAAGGAGCTGGACGAGATCATTGAGACCTATGCGGTGGGCTGGAAGGTCAACCGCATCGCAAAGGTGTCTCTGGCGGTGCTCCGGCTGGCGGTTTATGAAATTCTCTATGTGGAGGATGCGCCCACCGGCGCCGTTATCAATGAGGCTGTGGAGATTGCCCGCCGCTATGAGGAAGAGGATAAGGTCTCCTTTATCAATGGAGTCCTGGGTTCCTTTGCCCGTTCCAGAGCATGATCGTTCTGGGCTTTGACACCAGCAACTATACCACCTCCGCTGCCTGGTTTGACGGAACAGGTGGGGAAAACTCCGGCAGACTTCTTTCTGTGAAGTCCGGGGAGCTGGGCCTGCGACAGAGTGATGCCCTGTTTCAGCATGTAAAACGGCTTCCGGAAATTCTGGAGGCTCTGCCTATGCCGGAAACGCCCAGTGCTGTTGCTGCAAGCACCAGACCCCGGGCCGTGGAGGGCAGTTATATGCCCTGTTTTCTGGCGGGACAGAGTCAGGCACAGGTGCTTGCCCATACGTTGGGAATCCCATTTTATGAGGTTTCCCATCAGCAGGGGCATCTTGCGGCGGTGCTCTGGAGCGCCGGACGGATGGAGCTGCTGGAAGGGGAGTTTCTTGCCTGGCATCTTTCCGGAGGGACAACAGAGCTTTTGCATGTGACCCCGGGGCTGAAAACGGAGATCATCGGCGGCACCAGAGATCTGTCCGCCGGGCAGCTCATTGACCGGACGGGACAGCTTTTGCAGCTTGATTTCCCTGCGGGAAAGGCACTGGATGCCCTTGCGGCGGATGTGACGGTAAAGCCCTTCCCGGTGAAGGTACAGGACATGTATTTTTCCCTTTCGGGCATGCAGAATCAGGTGCAGGATCGGCTTGCGAAGGATACACCCAAAGAGGAGATCGCGGCGTTCAGCCTTACTTCCTGTGCTTATGCGGTCAAAAAGGCCACACAGCAGGCAAAAAAACAATACGGAGAGCTTCCGGTGGTGTTCACCGGCGGCGTCTCCTCCAACAGCCAGCTGCGGAAAGCCATGATTCCAGAGGGCGGACTTTTCGGACTGCCCCGGTTTTCCACCGACAACGCCATGGGCGTTGCGGTACTATGTTTCTTAGCGGAGAATCACCAATGGACAAATTGATTCTGGGAGTTGGGCAGGTCAATGCCTATATCCGTGAAATGATGGAGGCGGATGCGCTTCTTGGGAGCCTCTGCATTCGCGGCGAACTCTCCAATTATAAAAAGTATCCCTCCGGGCATCATTATTTTACACTGAAGGATGGGGAATCCTCTCTCAAATGCGTGATGTTCCGCTCCAATGCCATGCGGCTTCGGTTTCGGCCGGAAAACGGCATGATGGTGCTGGCTGCCGGACGCATTACGGTCTATCCCCGGGACGGCGTGTATCAGCTCTACTGTGTCTCCATGTCTCCGGAGGGGGCAGGGGACTTGAGCGTTGCCTTTGAGCAGCTGAAGAAAAAGCTCTCCTCTGAGGGCTTATTCGATCCTGCCCACAAAAAACCGATCCCGGCCTATCCCCATCGCATTGCGATCATCACCTCATCTGCCGGAGCGGCGATCCATGACATGCTTCGCATTCTCCGGAAGCGGTATCCGCTTTCCGAGGTGAAGCTGCTGCCTGTCCGGGTACAGGGAGAGGGAGCCGGTGCGGAAATCGCCGGGGCCATCGACTACTGTAATGCCACTCGGGCCGCAGATTTGATTATCACAGGCCGGGGCGGCGGCTCTATGGAGGACCTTTGGGCCTTCAATGAGGAAATCGTTGCACGGGCCATTTACCGCTCCGAAATTCCTGTGATCTCTGCCGTGGGTCACGAGCCGGATGTGACCATCGCCGACTATGTGGCGGATCTCCGGGCCGCAACCCCCTCCAATGGTGCGGAGCTGGCAGTACCGGACAAAGAGGAACTGTTTGAAAAGCTGGACGGTCTGAAAATTCGCATGGGGAAGAATCTGGACAGACGACTGAAGCTCAGCCGTCAGCGGCTGGAGCATGCCAGCCGTTCCAGAGTACTGTCCTCTCCCATGGAGTATCTGGCAGACCGTCAGATACAGCTGGATCACCTGACCGGCAGCCTTGCCTCCGGTATGGAACGGCGGCTGTTGACTGCCAGAAATCAGCTGGAGCGCCGCACCCAGCGGCTTCCCGGAGCAGTAACCGGCGGCATTGCTGCAAAGAAAAGCAAAATGCAGTATCTCTGCGGACGTATGGATGCCCTCAGTCCTTTGAAGGTCCTGTCCAGAGGCTACAGCATTACCATGCATGAATCCGGGGCTCCTGTGCGCAACGCAGGGGAATTAAAGCCCGGTGATCATATTACCCTTCGGTTCCACAGCGGCGCAGCGGACGCATTGGTGGAACGTATCAAGGAGGAAACGAAATGAGCAAGAAATCCCAGACCTTTGAAGAGTCCATGGTGCGCCTTGAGGAGATTGTGAGGAGCCTTGAGAGCGGCGAGGTCTCTTTGGAGGAATCCATGAAATTGTTTGAAGAGGGAACCAAGCTGGCTGCAAAGTGCGATCAGCTGCTGAAAAACGCCGAGCAGAAGGTCACGGTGCTGCTCAAAGGCCCCGACGGCCAGCCGGTGGAAGAGGAGTTTGTCCATGAACAGCTTTCCTGAACAACTTGGGGCCTATACCCAACAGGTAGAAGCCTATCTTGACACCTGCTTTACCGGCAAGTATGATTATCAGGTTCTCACCGATGCCATGCGCTACAGCCTTCTGGCGGGTGGGAAGCGGCTTCGCCCGGTTCTGTGTCTTGCCTTTTGCAAAGCGGTGGGGGGCGACCCTGACAGAATTCTCCCCGGAGCCTGTGCCATTGAAATGGTACACACCTACTCGCTGATCCATGATGACCTTCCCTGTATGGACAACGACGACTACCGCCGGGGAAAGCCCACCTGTCATAAGGTCTATGGCTATGATATGGCCATGCTGGCAGGAGACGGCCTTCTGACCGCCGCGTTTCATCAGATTGCTGCCATGGATGCGGATGCGGTAAAGCGTATCCGCTGTGTGGAGGTTCTTTCCGCCGGGGCGGGGGAGCATGGCATGGTGGCCGGACAGGTCCTCGACCTGCTCGGGGAGCACCAGCACCTTGGAGAAGAAGCCCTTCGGGGCATCCATCGCCGGAAAACCGGCGCCTTGATTGCCGCAGCCTGTGAGATGGGTGTCATCCTCGGCGGCGGAACGGAACAGCAGCTTGCCGCTGCCAGAGACTTTGCCCTGTCCCTTGGAATGGCGTTCCAGATTCGGGACGACATGCTCGATGAGATTGGCACCCAGGAGGAGCTTGGCAAGCCCATCGGCTCCGATGCGGGCAACGAAAAGAGCACCTTTGTGACCCTGCTGGGACTGGATGCCTGCCAGCGGCTTGTGGAACAGGAAACCGATCAGGCGCTTCGTGCCCTTGACCATGGGGGCTTTGACCATGTGGAATTTCTGACGGAGCTTTCCAAAATGCTCACCGGCAGAACCAAATAAATTTGCTATCTGACTTGACGGCGCAGTATTCTAGTCGGATCTTTTGATTCTTAGGGAGGGCCTAAAAATCCTCTGAAGGGCATATCGATGAAGTCCCTTGTGCCTGCTTTTTACGCCCAGTTTAGGGTGGGTGCTGGGGGTTAAGGATTTCGGGCGGGTTTCAATGGCATGAGACTGACGACCCGGCTTCCGTGGAGACCTGTTATTGTGCGACAGCTGGCGTATCCAGTGTACCATAGGACTGCGTACGGAACAGGATTAAACCTGTAATGCGGTGCGAAATAAACGTGCTGTGTACAGTGTAGCCTGCCTTGAGTGGCTACAGAGGAAAGAGGAGCTACGCACGCATGCCTGCCGGCCGCAGGCAATGGTGATATTCTCTTGAAACTGCATCTGCAAAAGAGGCTAAAGAATCAATTCGACCGTGGTGGAAATCACCTAGACTGTCAATTTTGGGGCAGACGGGGGATTGCAGTACGGACTAAGTGGCAATCGGGCACCGGTGTGGGTAACCTGCCGGCTTGGCCTTTCAAGGGAAACCGCTTCTACGGCAACGGGAAGTAGGCCATGGGGAAAACAAGCCAGACCTAAGCCGTAAGATTAACCCCGTCTGCTGCCGTCTTTTAAAATATCATTTTCGCTTCATATTTGGAGGAAATCCCTTTGAAACCTGACATATCCGGAGACAAACAGCGGAAAGAGAAACACAAGGATAAAAAATCTGTCCATATGGGATGGATCCTGATTATTTTTTGCATGACCATTGTGATTTCCGCGGTATTTTCACTGGTTTCCACAACGCTGCTCAGCGGTGCAAACATCCTTGCGGCGTTTATCATTCTTCTGATTATCATTCTGATCGGTATTCTGTTTGACGTCATCGGCGTTGCGGTGACGGCAGCAGATCCGAAGCCCTTCCATGCCATGGCTGCCCACCGGGTCCGTGGCGCAAAGGAAGCCTTGAAAATGATCGGCAGCGCCGACAAGGTGTCCTCGTTCTGTAATGACGTGGTGGGCGATATCTGCGGCGTTATTTCCGGTACGGCCTCAGCATCCATTGTGCTGCTGTTGGTCACGGGGTACGGAGACATTCCCGGCTTGAGCCGGGGCCTGGAAATCGCTATGGCGGCTGTTGTCTCCGGCCTGACCGTGGGCGGTAAGGCCATCGGCAAGGCCATGGCAATTTCCAAATCCACCGAGATTCTTCATGCCACCGCTCTGGTGGTGTACTATATCAAGTCTGCACCTGCAAATCTGCGCAGACTGTTTCAAAAGCGCTGAATTTGTCCAGCCGGGAGCTTTTGCCCCTGGATGCTTTTTCTGAGCTTTTTCAAAAATCAAAAAGACAGGTCGTGTAAATGTGAACCTTTTGGATCGGGTAGACAACCGGCAGGCGCTGCTGGAACTGACCCCGCAGGAGGATGAAGCGCTCTGCGCTGAGATCAGAGAGTTTCTTGTTGAAAGCGTCTCCAAAACCGGCGGACATCTGGCCTCCAATCTGGGGGCTGTGGAGCTGACGGTTGCCCTGCATAAAGTATTTGATCCCTACTATGACCGGATCGTGTTTGACGTGGGACACCAGTCCTATGTACATAAGCTCCTCACCGGACGCCGGGAGGGCTTTGCGACTCTCCGTCAGTATGGCGGCATGGCAGGCTTCCCAAGACCCAATGAGTCGGATGCAGATGCATTTGTGGGCGGACATGCGTCAAATTCTGTTTCTGCAGCTCTGGGTATGGCCCGGGCCAGAACACTGGCAGGGGAGAAATACAGTGTGATCGCTGTGATCGGTGACGGTGCCCTGACCGGGGGCCTTGCTTACGAGGGCCTCAATGATGCCGGACAGAGCAGGGAGCCGCTGATTATTGTGCTCAATGACAACGGCATGTCCATTCAGCCCAACGTGGGCGGAATGGCAAAGTTTCTTGCCCGTCAGCGTCTGAAACCCTCTTACTTCAGCTTCAAACGGCTGTACCATACAATCACAGGAAAGATTCCCGGAGGACGTGCCGTGGACCGGTTCAGTCACCGGGTAAAAACCTGGATGAAAAATGCCCTGATCGGCAGCAATATGTTTGATGAGATGGGCTTTATCTATCTTGGTCCCGTTGACGGCCATGATGTGGAGCGGCTCACCTATCTTCTGAAGCAGGCCAGAAACCTTGCCCGGCCGGTTCTGATTCATGTATCCACCACCAAGGGCCGGGGCTACTGCTACGCGGAGGAGAATCCCGACGAATACCATGGCGTTTCTGCCTTTGATATTGAATCCGGCGCGTCAGGGGGTTCCGGTGGGGAAACCTTCTCCTCGGCTTTTGGCAAAACCATGTGTGCCATGGCCTCAGAGGACCATAGAATCTGTGCCATTACTGCTGCCATGGAGCAGGGGACGGGCCTGGCGGATTTTGCTTCCAGCTTTCCCAAACGCTTTTTTGACGTGGGCATTGCCGAGGGGCATGCCGTTACCATGGCAAGCGGACTTGCCAAGCAGGGAATGATCCCCGTGGTGGCGGTCTATTCCACCTTCCTCCAGCGGGCTTATGATATGATGATCCATGATACGGCCATCGCAAAGCTCCATGTGGTCTTTGCGCTGGACCGTGCAGGACTTGTGGGTGCTGATGGTGAGACCCATCACGGAGCATTTGATGTTTGCTATTTGCGCACAGTACCCTACATGAAGGTGTTCTCGCCTGCTTCTACTGAGGAGCTTCGGAAGACCCTGCATCATGCGGTGTACGGGGTGGATGGTCCTGTGGCCGTTCGCTATCCCCGGGGTGGCGACGATGGATATCGGGACTGCATTCTGGAGGATACGGTACTGAGAGAGGGCACGGATATCACCATCGTTACCTATGGGAATATGGTGGGGGAGGCCCTTCGTGCCGCGGCGCTTCTGAAGAAAGACGGCATCTCCGCGGAAATCGTGAAGCTCTGGCAGATCGCTCCGCTGAACTGTGATATTGTTGCGGAGTCTACGAAAAAAACCGGCTGCATGATTGTGCTGGAGGAGTGTTTCCATCGGGGCTGCGTGGGTCAGGAGCTGCTTTCCTGCATGGCGCAGGATGGGACCTTGCCTGCAAAAATGAAGCTGATGAACCTTGGAACGGAATTTGTGACCCATGGCAAGGTGCCTCAGCTGCGGCATGCCTGCGGGATCGATGCCGAAGGTGTGTATCAAACAGCGAAGGAGTTGCTGGAATTTGAAAAAGGAACGACTTGATCTCCTTCTCTGCGAGAAGGGACTGGCTGAAAGCCGTGCCAAGGCGCAGGCCATCATTATGGAGGGCCTGGTGTTTGTTGCCGGACAGCGTGTGGATAAACCCGGCACTGCGATTGCCGTCGATGCAGAGATTGAAGTGCGGGGGAAGCTCTGTCCCTATGTGAGCCGGGGCGGTCTGAAGCTGGAAAAAGCCCTGAACTTCTTTGGTGTGGAGCCTGTGGACTATGTTTGCAGCGATTCCGGCGCATCCACCGGCGGCTTTACGGACTGCCTGCTTCAAAAGGGCGCAAGGAAGGTCTTTGCCATTGATGTGGGCTATGGTCAGCTGGCATGGTCTGTGCGGAATGACCCCAGAGTGGTGGTCATGGAGCGGACCAACATCCGAAATGTGACCCCGGAACAGCTGGGGGAGCCGCTGGATCTTTCGGTGATTGACGTATCCTTTATTTCTCTGAAAATCGTCCTTCCGGTGATTCAGAAGCTCTTAAAGCCCACCGGACAGGTTCTTTGCCTCATTAAGCCTCAGTTTGAGGCCGGGAAAGAAAAGGTGGGAAAGAAGGGTGTTGTCCGGGAGCTTTCCACCCACATTGAGGTTCTGGAGAACTTCCTGGCTCTTGCCCGGGAGCTTGGCTTTACTGTGGTGAATCTGACCTACTCTCCCGTAAAAGGCCCGGAGGGGAATATTGAGTTTTTGGGACATCTTCATATGCAGCCAGTGGAGGCGAAGGAATTTTCGGCTCAGCAGGTGGCTGCGGATGCCCATGCCGCACTGAAAGGGTGATAGAATGAATAAAATAACGCTGTTGCCCAATCCCTATCGGGATCGTGGATTTCAGATTACCCGCAGTGCGGAAAGAATCCTGACGGAACACGGCGCTCAGGTGCAGATCTGTCTTCCCTTCCATGTGGACCGGAATTATGAGCTGCCCTCGGATATCCATTTTGCCGGATTGGAGGAGGGCCTTACGGACTGCGAGGCCCTTGTATGCTTCGGAGGAGACGGCACCATTCTCCATGCCGCACGGCTGGTGGGAAACAGGGATATTGCTCTCCTTGGAGTCAATACCGGCACCATGGGGTTTCTTGCGGAGCTGGAAAGTGATGAACTGGAGCTTCTGCCCGCGCTGATCGACGGCAACTTTACCGAAGAGGAGCGTATGCTGCTGAAGGTGAAGGTCCGCAGGGGAGAACGTACTATTTTTGAAGATCATGCCCTCAATGATGCGGTCATTACCAAGGGAGCGGTTGCTCGGGTCCTTCAGACCACGGTGTTTTGCGATGGTCAGGAGGCCATGCGGTTCGACGGAGATGGTTTGATCCTCTGCACGCCCACCGGCACCACGGCCTATTCCATGTCCGCCGGGGGCCCCATTGTGGAACCCTATGCAAGGAATATTATCGTGACACCCATCTGTGCCCATACCATCAACTCCCGTTCTCTGGTGGTGTCCCATGAGCGGACGGTTTCTGCCCGGATTGGTCGGATCGGAAGAAGAAATGCCTATCTGTCTGTGGATGGGGGACGGGCATTTCGGCTCAGCGCGGATGATGAGGTGGTTGTCACCGGCGCAAAGCGCACAGTTCGTCTGCTCAAAGTGAAAAATATCAGCTTTTACGGTGTTCTCAATCATAAATTTCAGGGGTAAGCGGTATGAAAAGTCAACGTCAATCAAAAATTCTCGAACTGATCGCCCAGCAGGACATTGAAACTCAGGAACAGCTTTTGAACGCGCTGGAACAGGCCGGGTTCCGCAGCACCCAAGCCACCATTTCCCGGGATATTAAGGAGCTTCGGATCGTCAAGGAGCTTTCCTCCACCGGCGCCTATCGCTATACCGTTCAGACCAATGAATCTGACCGGTTCTTTTCCCGCCTGAACAACATTTTCCGGGAATGTGTGGTCAAGCTGGACCACGCCCAGAACATTGTTGTCATCAAGACCATGCCGGGGCTTGCGTCTGCGGCCTGCTCTGCCATAGACAGCATGGATATTGCCTATTTGGTTGGCACCATTGCGGGAGATGATACGGGCCTTCTTGTCATGCGGGATTCCGATTACGCAAAGGAATTCTGCGAGGAATTGCGGGGAATCATTAAAGAAGCGAGGTAATTTCCATGCTTGAGCTGCTGCATATTGAAAACATTGCGGTCATTGAACAGGCAGATATTACATTTCGGCCGGGCTTTAATGCTCTGACCGGCGAAACCGGTGCAGGTAAATCCATTGTGATCGACGCGATTTCCGCAATTCTGGGTCAGAGAGCCTATCGGGATTCCATCCGAACGGGAGCCAAACGGGCCTTTATCAGCGCCGTATTCCGGGATGTGCCGGAGTATCCATGGTTCGGGGAAAACGGTGTGACCGTGGAATCGGGCGAGGTCATGATCCAGCGGGAGATCTACACCGACGGCAGAAATGTTTGCCGGGTCAATGGAATTCCTGTGACGGTCACAAGCCTCCGGGGCCTTGGGCAGCAGCTGATCCAGATTCACGGTCAGCATGATTCTCAGCAGCTGATGGATGAAGCCAATCATCTTGGTATGCTGGACGCTTTTGCGGATCACGGAGCCCTGCTGGAGGAGTACCGCACAGCATTTCTGGAGATGGATGAGATCCGCAGAAAGATCCGCAGCCTCCACATGGATGAGGCGGAAAAAGCCCGCCGGATCGAAACCCTGAATTTTCAGATACAGGAGATCACCCGTGCGGAGCTGAAGCCCGGGGAGGATCAGGAGCTTGAGGAAAAGCGAAAGCTTATGCGCAGCGGAGAAAATCTTATGACGGCCCTGAACACCGCCGTGGATGCCCTGTACGGAAACGGAGAGCAGGAGGGCGCCAAGAATCTGATTTCTCAGGCCCACTACAGCTTTGGAGCCGTTGCGGGATTGCTTCCCCAGGCGGAGGAAACCCTGAAACAGCTGGAGGAACTGACCTACAGCGTTATGGATGCCGCCGAGCGGGTAATGGATCTCCGGGACAGTCTCGATTTCTCCCCCAGAGAGCTGGAGGCGGTGGAAAGCCGGCTGGATGTGATCCACAGGCTCCGCCGGAAATACGGCGCCACGGTGGACGATATTCTGGACTACTGTGAACAATGCCGGACAGAGCTGGAGCAAATTCAGCTGTCTGACGACACCATCGCAAAGCTTCAGCTTCAATTCCGGGAAAAGGCGAAGCGAGCCAAGGAGCTGGCTGCAAGGCTCACCGAATCCCGAAAGAAAGCGGCGGAGGAAATGCAGATACGGCTTGTTTCTGAGCTTCGGCAGCTGGACATGCCCAGAGTTCGGTTTCAGGTGCAGCTGACACCCCTGAAGCACCTGGAGGAATCCGGCGGAGACGGCTGTGTATTTCTGATGTCCGCCAACGTGGGCGAAGAGCTGAGACAGATGAACCGGGTGGCCTCCGGCGGTGAGTTCGCGAGAATCATGCTGGCTATGAAGAATGTGCTCTCGGAAAAAGACCATATTCCCACGCTGATTTTTGACGAGGTGGATACCGGCGTCAGCGGCCGTGCGGCCCAAAAGGTTGCGGAAAAGCTCAGCAGTGTGTCCCGGGGCAAACAGGTGCTCTGTGTGACCCATCTTCCGCAAATCGCCGCCATGGCCGATACCCATTTCCTGATCTCCAAGGGAGAAAGGGATGGAAGGACCTACACCAGTGTCACGCCGCTGGAGCTGGAAGGCAGGAAGGCCGAGCTTGCAAGGCTCATTGGCGGCGCCAGAATTACGGAAAACACCATGAAAAGCGCAGAGGAAATGCTCAGACGCTGAACATATTTTGATCCGCCCAATGGTGACGGATCACAGACCCTTTGTTTGGAGGAATCATAATGGCAAAGATTATGGATGGGAAGGCATTTGCCGCAAAATGTAAGAATCAAATCCGCGAAGAAGCAGCCCGCCTCACGGAGATGGGGCATCAGCCCGGTCTTGCGGTGGTTTTGGTGGGCGAAAACCCCGCTTCTCAGGTCTATGTCCGCAACAAGGACAAGGACTGCCGGGAGTGCGGCATTTACAGTGCCATGTACACCCTGCCGGAGGAGACCTCCGAGGAACAGCTGTTGGAGCTTCTGGATGTGCTCAATCACGATGATAAGATCAATGGTATTCTGGTGCAGCTGCCCGTACCCAAGCATATTGACTCCCAGAAGGTCATTGAGGCAATCGCACCCATTAAGGATGTGGATGCATTCCATCCCACAAATGTAGGCTATCTGACCACCGGAATGCCCCGGTTTGCCCCCTGCACCCCCGCAGGCATCGTAAAGCTTATGGAGGAATATGGGGTGGATCCCGCAGGTAAACACTGCGTGGTCATTGGACGCAGCAATATTGTGGGTAAGCCCATGGCCCTGCTGCTGCTCCAGAAGAACGGCACCGTTACCATCTGCCATTCCAAAACCCCTGACCTGAAGGAGCAGTGTCTCCGGGCGGATATCCTGATCTCTGCCGTTGGCAAGACCGGGTTTGTCACCGGCGATATGGTCAAGGAGGGTGCTGTGGTTATTGATGTGGCCATGAACCGGAACAGCGAGGGTAAGCTCTGCGGCGACGTGGTCTATGAAGAGGTGGAACCAAAAGCCAGCCTGATTACGCCCGTTCCCGGCGGCGTAGGCCCCATGACCCGTGTGATGCTGCTGGAAAACACGCTCACTGCCTGCCGTCTGCAAAACCATATGGAGGATCCGGCGTGCTGAGCGGTGTCTGCGGCGGGATTCCTATTGCCAGCCTGTCCCCAAGGAGGAAGTTATGAAATCATTTAAGCGATTGCTGCTGCTTTTTCTTGTTTTTTCGGTTTTGATTGTAAATGTAGTCGCTTTGAATCCTGCGGTGGCTGACTCTGCAAACCCCAAACAAAATACGATGGCGTCTGAGCATAATTTCGGAGACGAGGAGCCGGAGTCAAATCCCCAAGCGAGTCCCGAACCAACTCCGGAGGCCAGCCCGCAGCCAAGCGCTGAACCCAGCGCTGAGGCCAGCCCGGAGCCAAGTGCTGAACCCTGTTCGGAACCTAGTCCCGAACCCAGCCCGGAGCCCAGTCCCGAACCCAACCCGGAGCCAAGTCCTGCCCCTGAGCTGGGAGAGCTGCCCTTTACAGATGTTCCAAGTAACAGCTGGTACTATTCTGCGGTGCGCTATGTCTATGAGAGGGGCTTGATGGTCGGCAATACGGACACGTTGTTCGAACCGGGAAAGAACGTGACCCGGGCAATGGCGGTTGCCGTCCTTTACCGCATGGAGGGACGTCCGGAAACCGGAGATAATCCCTTTGTGGATGTGCCCGCGGGCAGCTGGTATGAGAGCGCTGTCAGCTGGGCGGCGGCTGAGGGCATCGTATACGGTGTTGATCAGCAGCATTTTTCCCCGAACAGCTATGTTACCCGGGAACAGATACTGTCATTTATCTATCGTTATGTGAACTATAAGGGTGGTGAAACCCTTCAGCGGCATAATCTGAACGGGTACTATGATCGGTACAGCATTTCCGATTACGCGGTCAAGGCTGTGAAATGGGCGACGGCAGTGCATCTTGTGAAGGGACGTACGGAAACCACCATTGTGCCAAAGGACACGTTGACCAGATGTGAGCTTGCACAGATTCTGATGAATCTGAATACCCGAATTCTTGAGAATGAATCGGTCATGCATCCCAGCAGTGTGGAGGTGCCGATCCTGATTTATCACAGTATCGATGATACGGTGCAGAATGCCAGCACCATTTCTTCCGAGGATTTTGAGGCTGTGATCTCCATGCTGTCAGAGACCGGCTATCATGCGGTTTCCTACAATCAGCTGGTGGACTTTGTGGATAACGGCACATCTCTTCCTGAGAATCCCATTGTGATTACCTTTGATGACGGCTACCAGAACAATCTGGATCTGGGCTATGACATTCTGAAACGCTACGGTTTCTGCGCGGAAATCTCTGTGATTTGCAGTTTTATTGGCGTGATGGACCAATATGATGATTTCTCTGTGATTCCTCATTTTAATCTGGAGGACGTGCTGGAGCTGGAGGATGGCGTCATCAACATTCAGAGCCATACAGACCGTATGCACATGCCCTATGACTATTCGGACCTGGAGCTTGGGCGCCGCGGCGTTGCCAAGCGGGTGACTGAAACGGAAGCGGAATATATTGCCCGGCTTCGGACGGATTTTCAGGCGTCCTACGACAGGATCGCTTCTGTACTGAATCCGCCCCAGGCGCTGACCTACCCCTTTGGCATTTTCACGTCTCAGGCGGAAGCGGTGGCCAAGGAAGTGGGCTACCGTGTGACGGTTACGACCCGTACCGGAACGAATGTCATTACCCATGGGGATCCTGACTGCCTGTATCTGCTCAACCGTGTTGAGGTTACAGCGGATATGTCGGCAGATGATTTCGCTGAAATGATGAATTCCTTTTCCTGAACTGCAAAGAATCAGCCAGCCGGAACCTTGTATGGTCCGGCTGGCTTCCATATCATTTGACGGAGATTTCCTCCCGGATTTGCGAGATGGCGTTTTTCTCCAGACGGGAAACCTGAGCCTGAGAGATGCCGATTTCCTTTGCGACCTCCATTTGCGTGCGTCCGTCAAAAAAACGCAGAGCCAGAATGTGCTTCTCTCTGTCACTGAGATGCTTCATGGCTTCTCTGAGTGCAATGTGTTCGATCCATCGCTCGTCGGTGTTTTTGGTATCCCGTATCTGATCCATCACCGTCAAGGGATCACCGCCGTCTGTATATACCGGATCGTAAAGGCTCATGGGGGAGGCAATGGCATCCATGGCAAAATTGACCTCCTCAATGGGCAGATCAAGAGCCTTGGCGATCTCCTCCATGGTTGGCTCCTTCTGCTGGGCATTGGTGATGGCCTCTCTGGCCTGGAGGACCCGATAGGCCGTATCCCGGAGACTTCTGCTGACCCGAATGGCGCTGTTGTCCCGGAGGTATCTGCGAACCTCGCCGGCGATCATTGGTACGCCGTATGTGGAAAAACGAACGTTCAATGAGGGGTCAAAATTCTCAATGGCCTTCAGAAGTCCGATACAGCCCACCTGAAACAGATCGTCCGGATTTTCTCCGCTTCCGGAGAAACGCTGAATGACGCTGAGTACCAGCCGGAGATTTCCCTCCACCAGAGCGTTTCTGGCGCTTCGGTCGCCGTTTTTTGCCCGGTGGATCAAATTCATCATTTCCTCGTTTTTCAGTACCTTCAGTTTCGCGGTATTGACGCCGCATATTTCAACCTTCCCGTACATTTGAAAACCCTCCCGGAAAAATTCCCATGTTCAAGCACATGGTACATTTTTTCCCGGGAGGGGCTATTTCATTCTGGCGAAAAACGGGAGATTCCGGTATTGCACGGATTGTCGATTACACGTTATCTTCCAGTGTGGTTTCCTGATGAGCCTTTCTTCTGCGTCTGCGTACTGCCCTGACGATCATCAGGACGATTCCACCACAGATTACGAAGAAAACAATGATTTGAATCAGATTTCCGATGAAGAACAGCAGCAGATCTTCACAGCCGGATTTGAAGCTCTGAATGCCGCTCTGGAACCGATGGGACAGTTTTTCTCCAAAAGTTGGCTCCACCGGTTCGCTGTATACCTGCACCTCGGTGATGGTCAAATAGATGGTGGAGTAGTTGATGAGGCTGTCGTACCGGTTTTTCTGGGAGGAATAGGAGCTGATCTCATATTCCAGCTCGGAGATGGCACTTTCCAGACTGATAATGTCCTCCATGTTCTCTGCCTGCTCCCACAGCTGATTCAGCCGTTCCAGCTTCCCATTCAGCATCTCCAGATGGCTCTCCAGATCGTAGTAAATCTGACCCACATCCTCCACGGAGGTGTTCTGGTAGGTGACTTTGCAATTTGAATTGTCTGATACAGCGTTCATAAATTCGTGAAAATGCTCGCTGCTTACCCGAATGGTGTAGTTTGCATAATTTTCATAACTGTTGGCATAGGCTTCGCTGTTTTCAAAGTAGCCGCCGTAGGAGGAAACCAGATCGGAAAGCTCCTGAACGGCTTTGTGGAAGTCTGTAGCTTCCACGTTCAGATTCCCGGTGTAGATGAGCTTTGCATCTGCACGCTGCTCGCCAGAAGCTACAGATGTGGAGCCGCTTGCGGCAGCGGGAGCTTCCACGGCTTCTGTAGCTGCTTCTGTATAGACGGCGTCATCGTATTCCTCGGCTTCATCCATGTACAGGATTTCTTCTTCCGGTGATTCTGCTGCGGCAGCGTTTGCCGTATCTGCCGATGCCCCGCCGCAGGCGGCAAAGGACAGGATCAGACAAATGATTGAGGAAAGAACAAAGAGTTTCTTTTTCATAATGGTTCCCCTTTCGGAAGTTTTTGTATATGTGGTCACTATGTATGACGCATTTGTCTGAAATCCATTGCAACGCGATCGGAAATATTTACATGAATTTTTGGGTATTCGCATAGGATGCACCAAAGGAGTGTGATCTCGGTGAGATTTTCAGAGCTGCGTTGCCGCGAAGTGGTTAATATAAAAGATGGGTGCAGGGTAGGAGGTGTGGCTGATCTGGAGCTGGATCTTGACGAGTGCAGGCTTGAGGCGTTGGTGGTCCCGGGGAAATGCCGATTTTTTGGACTGCTGGGCAGGGATCATGATTTCATTATCCCGCTGAAGTGTGTGGTAAGGGTGGGACCGGACATCCTTCTGGTGGATGTGGACCTGTCAAAAGTCCGGGAGCCCTGTAAACGAAAAAGTTTTTTTAAAAAATCGTAGTTTTTTCCCTTGCAATTGGGCACAATATATTGTAGAATAATAAGGCTCTGCATAGACAGAGGACCACACACACCCAAGGATTTTTGCCGAAGTGCCATTTGGTCCGGCAAGGAGATGATTGGGGTGGCGGTATAACTTTAAGGAGGAAATAAAACATGGCAGTCGTATCTATGAAGCAGCTGTTGGAAGCAGGCGTTCACTTTGGTCATCAGACCAGAAGATGGAACCCCAAGATGGCTTCCTACATCTACACCGAGAGAAATGGTATCTACATCATTGATCTCCAGAAGACCGTAAAGAAGCTGGAGGAGGCTTACTCCTTCGTCCGTGATCTGGCCGCCAACGGCGAGACCCTGCTCTTTGTCGGTACCAAGAAGCAGGCTCAGGACGCAATCAAGGAAGAGGCTGAGCGCGTCGGCATGTATTAGGTCAATGCACGTTGGCTGGGCGGCATGCTCACCAACTTCAAGACCATGCGCACCCGCGTTGAGCGTCTGAATCAGCTCCACAAGATGCAGGAGGACGGCACCTTTGCAATGCTCCCCAAGAAGGAAGTTGCCAAGCTGAACCTGGAGATCGAGAAGCTGGAGAAGTACCTGGGCGGCGTGAAGAACATGAAGAAGCTCCCCGGCGCTCTGTTCATTGTTGACCCCCGCAAGGAGCGCAACGCCATTGCTGAGGCCCGCAAGCTGCACATTCCCATTGTCGCTATCGTCGACACCAACTGCGATCCCGATGAGATCGACTATGTAATTCCCGGCAACGACGACGCTATCCGCGCCATCAAGCTGATCTCCGCTACCATGGCAAACGCTGTGCAGGAGGGCAAGCAGGGTGAGGATACCGCTGAGGCTGCTCCCGCTGAGGAAGCTGCACCCGCTGCTGAATAATCAAAATCATAAGGATTGTATTGATATAGGAGGTTATAATCATGGCTTTTTCCGCAAGTGATGTTAAGAAGCTTCGTGAAATGACCGGCGTCGGCATGATGGACTGCAAGAAGGCTCTTGCCGCCACCGACGGCGATATGGATAAGGCAGTCGATTACCTTCGTGAGAAGGGTCTTGCAAAGGCTGCAAAGAAGGCTGACCGCGTTGCCGCAGAAGGCATGGCATATGCTGATGTATTCGACGGTGTTGGCGTAGTCATCGAAGTAAACTGCGAGACCGACTTTGCTGCCGGTACTGAGGTATTCAAGAACACTGTTAAGGCTCTGGCAGAGGCTGTTGCTGTAAATGATCCCGCTGATGTTGAGGCTCTCAAGGCCTGCAAGTATCCCGGCACTGACCTGACCATTACTGAGGTCATGCAGGACCGCGTTATGTCCATCGGTGAGAATCTCCAGATCCGCCGTTTTGTCCGCTTCCCCGAGAACACCAGCGTTTGCTATGTTCATGCAGGCGGCTCCCACGGCGTTCTGGTCAACCTTGCTGTTGAGGGTGACATTGATGTTACCGAGATCGGCAAGAATGTTGCAATGCAGATTGCAGCTATGAACCCCACCTACTGGGATAAGGCTCTGGTTCCTCAGGAGGCCATTGACCACGAGATGGCCATTCAGGTTGAGCTGATGAACAACGATCCCAAGACCGCCAACAAGCCTGCTCAGGTTAAGGAGAAGATTGCTGCCGGTAAGATCGGCGCATTCTACAAGGATAACTGTCTGCTGCAGCAGGAGTTCGTCCGTTCCGACCTGTTCAAGGGCGACGTTGCCGGCTACATTGCTGACGCTGCCAAGAAGCTGGGCGGTTCCGTCAAGTTTGTGGATGCTGTTCACTATGTAAGAGGCGAGGGCATCGAGAAGGTCGTTTCCGATCTGGCTGCCGAGGTTGCAGCTGCTCTGAAGGGCTAATTGGATTTTTTGGCTGCCGCGCAAAGCGCGGCAGCTTTTTTCTGTGCATTTCCTGTTGCAATGTGTCTGATTTCAGGGTATAATAGTATGCAATGAATAACTGTTTTGCGGTTTATTCATGCGGCGACTGCCGCATAATTCTACAGGAGGTATATCTGGCTATGATTACCAAGGAAACCATTATCGGCACCATTCTGGACACCAATCCTGAGGCCGCTCCCATGTTCCTTTCCATTGGCATGCACTGCCTGGGCTGCCCCTCTTCCAGAGGCGAGACCGTTGAGGAGGCCTGCATGGTTCACGGTGTTGACTGTGACGAGTTCCTCAGTGCGCTGAACGCTTATATTGCTGCATGCGCTGAGTAAAAACAATCTGCCCGGACAGAGCCATCTGCCCGGGCGAAATTGTCTTTGGAGGTACTATGAAATTATCCAGCAGACTTCAGGCCTGTGCGGATTTCGTGATCCGTGGCAACACCGTTGCGGATATCGGTACGGATCATGGCTATCTGCCTATTTACCTTTATAAAAATGGCATAGCTCCCAGGGTGTATGCCGCCGACCTTCGGGAAAAGCCACTTGCATCTGCAAGGGCAAATGCCGAGCGTTATGGCATTGGTGATAAAATTACCTTCTGTTTGTCCGACGGCCTTGAAAATTTGCCTGTGGAAGAGCTGCAAACCATTGTCTGTGCCGGTATGGGCGGTGACTGCATTGCGGAGATTCTCAAAAACTGCCCGCAGTGCTTCACAGAAGGCCGTCAGTTTATTTTGCAGCCCCAGTCCGCAACCCCGGAGCTGCGTCTGTATCTGTCCCGTAACGGGTTTGAGATTCTCAGGGAGACCTTTGCACAGGACGGCAGGTTTGTGTATGCGATCATGGATGTGCGGTATACAGGCCGTGCAAAGCCCTTCCTGAATGGAGAGGAGTACCTTCCACAGGGGGATATTCGGCGAAATGACCCTCTTTACGCAGGCTTTCTTCAGCGTGTGGAGGAGGTTCTTGTGAAAACCGTTGACAATATGCATCGGGGCAGGAATGTGGATCAGGATAAACTGCACCACTTTGAATCCGCCCTGGCGCTTGTAAGAGAGGAGCGTTCCAATGGTATCTGTGAATGATGTATATGGGTTTATGAACGAGCTTGCCCCCGTGGACACGGCAGAAAGCTGGGACAACGTTGGGCTTCTTGTGGGCAGGCGGGATCGTCTGGTGACCAGAATTCTCTGTGCTCTTGACATTACCCCACAGGTGATTGCGGAGGCAGATGAAAAGGGAGCACAGCTGATTGTATCCCATCATCCGCTGATCTGGGACACCTATAAATTTGTCAATGATACGGTTTTTCAGCAGGAAAAGGTGCTTTCTTTGGCGGAAAAGGGTATTGCCGCCATCTGCATGCATACCAATCTGGACTTGGCTGAGGATGGTGTGGATGATACTCTTGTGGAGGCTCTTGAGCTGAACCCGCTTCGGCATCTTGGGGAGGATGGCATTGGCCATGTGTGTGAGCTGAAGGAGGAAGTTCCGCTGAAGGATTTCCTTTCCGCCGTAAAGGCGAAGCTGGGAGCAAACGGCCTTCGATACTGTGATGCGGGAAAGCCTGTCAAACGGATCGCAACGGGCTGTGGCTCCTGCGGCAGCTATCTGATGGATGCGGTGAAGGCCGGCTGTGATACCTTTGTGACCGGCGATGTGAAATACAGCACCTTTCTGGATGCTTTGGGCTGTGGTGTGAATCTCATTGATGCGGGACATTTTTCAACAGAAAACCCAGTTGTCGAGAAGCTGGCCGGTAAGCTTCGGGAGCATTTTCCGGAGCTAATCGTGGAGACTGCGCACACCATTTCTCAACCGGACCAGTTCTTTGTTGGATGACGGGGGATTATTGCCCAATACACCTGTTTTCAGGAAAAATACTTGTATCCATTTGATAATTGTGATATAATAGATTGAATTTTTTATCATTATTTCTCATGAAGGGATTGAAACATAATGTCTGGACATTCCAAATGGCATAATATTCAGAAGACCAAGGGCGCTGCTGACGCAAAGCGTTCCGCTGCGTTCACCAAGATTGCCCGTGAAATCATCGTTGCTGTAAAAGAGGGCGGTAACGGCGATCCTGCCAACAACTCCCGTCTGGCGGCTGTTATCGTAAAGGCAAAGGCTGCAAATATGCCCAACGACAACATTAAGCGTACCATTGATAAGGCCCTCGGTTCCGGCAATGCCGACAACTACGAGTCCATCACCTATGAGGGCTACGGCCCCAGCGGTGTTGCTGTGATCGTTGAGACCATGACCGACAGCCGCAACCGTACTGCTTCCAATATGCGTCACTACTTTGACAAGTTCGGCGGCAATCTGGGCGCTTCCGGCTGTGTCAGCTGGAGCTTTGACAAGAAGGGTGTTATTGTCATCGAGGACGAGGATGAGGAGCTGGATGAGGATGAGGTCATGATGGATGCTCTGGACGCCGGTGCTTCTGACTACAACAAGGATGACGACGTTCATGTGATCTACACCGATCCCGATGATTTCAATGCGGTGACTGCTGCACTTGAAGGCAAATACTCCTTTGCCTCCGCACAGATCGAGATGGTACCCCAGAACTATCAGACCCTGGAGAAGGAAGAGGACATCAAGAACATGCAGAAGATGCTGGACGCCATGGAGGATGACGACGACGTTCAGAATGTCTACCACAACTGGGAGCAGTAATTCCTGAAGATTACAGCTTGCCCCTCTGCCTAGTCTGGCAGAGGGGCATTTTGCCTTTGTGTAACAGAATAAAGAATCAAATTTCGGGCATCCTATGACCATTCTAACAGAGGAGGATCATAGTATGAGCTGCAATTGTAATCCCAACCATGCCATTGCCTGTACTGTAAAGCAGTGCATGCATCATTGCGACACTGAGAACTACTGTTCTCTGAACCAGATTCATGTGGGCACCCATGAAACCAACCCCACTGTGGATCAGTGCACCGACTGCATGAGCTTCGAGAAAAAGTAAATGAAACTCCGAAGGGAAATGAATCCCTTCGGAGCTTTTTCTTTGTTCAGGAAACGGTGAAGTCCTTTTCAGCCAGCAGCTGACCGTTGAAGTAAACCTCCAGTGTGTAGGAACCGGGAGTTTCCACACAGTCGGGCAGATCGCCGGTATGTCTTGCGGTGGTCCAAGAGCCGTCCCAGTGACGGTCGGTGTCACTTCTGTACATCCGAACAAGATTTCCGGAGGAATCACGGATTACATAGGTGGCGGAAACACTCTTTTCTTCCTCAGTTTCGTCGTAGCTGACCTGAATTGCAAATGCAATGTGCTCCGAGGTGGAGAACTCCGTGGTTTCATTCACGAGACCATCGGCGTTATCCTCCAGAACATACAGGCTCAGTTCTGCATCGGAGCAGCCATAGTCTGTGAATTTGGCGGCAGAGCCGGTTTCACAGGTGGTTTCGGAAACGCCGCCAACGCTCAGGTCGTCAGCACCCACAATAGAGATTTCGTAGTCGGTGTTGGGAACCAGATCGGTAAGCGTGACACTGGTTTCGTCGGAGGAAACCACCACAGGTGTGGAGGTCTCACCGGTGGAGAGAATGTACGCATAGGAAATCTTCCAGGACGCGGGGTCCACATCGCCCTCATATTCCCAGGAAACTTCGATCTCATTACCGCTGGTGGCCTTGGTGGTCATATCGGTGATGTTCACGGAGGGAACAGCCACAATAATGGTGGAAAGCTCAGTTTCCTTCAGAGAGGGACAGGAGAGCTTCAGCGTGTAGCTTTCGCCGGGAACGAGACCGTCCAGAACACAGCTGCTGCCGGTTACCTCCTGAGAGGTGGAGGTGCCGTCTGTGCCGTCACAGGTGACGGTCCAGCTGTCGGGAACGGTGCCGGAGTAATCCCACTCCACGGTAACGGAACCGGTGTCCACATCGGATGCTTCAAAGCGGGACAGGGTGGTGTAGGCCTGGGTGGTAAAGGTACAGGTGGTGGTGCCGCCCAGAACATCGCCATCAGACTTGGCCACGGTTGCGGTATAGTTGGTTTCCGGAGTCAGACCATCTACGAAAATTTCGTAGGTTTCGCTTTCAGCGACAATGTTTTCGCCGGAATCGGAGGTGACTGTAACCACCCACTTTTCGGGCTGAGGGCCGGTTCCGCCCAACGCAAGCGTTGCGCTGACAGAGGAAATGCTGGAGGCGGCGAAGCTGTTGAGCTGGGTCATCTGATTGGTTTTTGCCTCAACAGTCTTGCTGCCCAGAAGGATCTTGCCTTCACTGGAGGACAGGGTAAAGGTATAGGTGGTGTTGGGGTTCAGATCGGTAAAGGTGGCGCCGTCTGAGGTGTAGGGGAGACGTGCGACTTCTTCCGTGGCGTTGGAGCAGATGACTTCCATCCCGCTGTGATTCTTGGTCTCCGCCAGAATCTGAACAGAGGTGGAGGAAAGGACAACCGGCTCCACGGAATTGATGGTGTCAGATTTGAAGGTGTACAGTGCAAAGCTTCCGCCTGCAAGCACAAGGAGAACAATCACTGTAATCAGAATCTTCTTCCAGGTGCTCCCTCTGGATTCTTCAAATTCATCCTCATCATACTCGGATACGTCTTCTGCACCGCCCTCGTAGTAGTTGATATCCTCATGGGACTTTGGACGGCGGTTATGACGCTGCTGGGGAGCGGCATCTGTACGGTCAGGACGGCGCTTGGGACGGGGCTGCTCCTCCTGCTGGGGGGGCTGCTCGCCAGAAGGCTCAGTGGACTGGGACTCTTCAATTTCGTTGAGAATATCTTCGGGCAAATCCACGTTTTCGGGCATCACATAGTCGTCGGGAATATCATCCACGGTGATGTCAAGACCATCGTCAGTCGCTGCGGACGCTTCAGGACCATCCGCATCAAGGTTCTGAATCACGGCAAAGTTGTCGGCAGATTCCACAAACTCTGTGTCTTCGGGAAGGGTTTCCTCGGTTTCATAGCCGGGCACAGAGGACATATTGCCCTCACTGTCCATGGAAAGAACTTCAAGACCGGATTTCCTGAGAGAGGCCATAAATGCCTCCAGTGTAATCTCGCCCGCGGCAGGCATAATCAGGTCATCGTCCTTCAGATCATTGAGCGTGTGCTTGGGCGCTGGCGGTTCGGCGGGAACCTCCTCGGGATCTTCGGTGGGCTGCTGGTTTTCAGAGTCGGAAGAATAGGGCACATTGTTGTGGATACCTTCGGCTTCCTGTCCGGCCTCAATGGCTGCCGCGATCTCTGCAATATTCACAGAAGCGTCGTTCTCGTCCTGAGCCTTGGCAGACTCTGCGGAAACGGCCTCGGGCTTTGCTTCGGTTTCTTTTGCAGCCTCCGGCTCGGGAACAGGCTCGGGTTCCGGCTCAGGCTCCGGCTCCGGGGGAGGGGGAATGAGATAGTCGCCGGATACGTCGCCCCGCTGCATATACAGAATCAAAGCCTGCTTCATTTCATCGGGGGTTTGATATCGCTCGGCAGGGTCCAGCGAACAGGCGCGGAGTATGATCTCGGAAATGGCCAGATCCGCATACTGGGGCTGGGCAAGGGGCTTTTTCTTCTTTCTGGTGAAGCGGCCGTTTTCGTCAAGGGGCAGACCACCGTTGTAGATCTCATAGAGAATGATACCAACGCTGTAAATGTCCATGGTTTCGCTGAGGGAGGCATTGCCAGCTGTTACCTCAGGGGCGGTGTATGCAGTGATGAGCTTGTCCGGCATTGCGCTGTAGGACAGCTCGGAAATGGCAACAACACCAAAGTCACCCAACAGGAAGTGTTCGCCGCTTCCCATAAAGACATTTCTGGGATGTACATTCTTGTGGATCAAACCGGCAGAGCGGAGCTGATCCAGCGCAGAGCACAGATCAATGGCCAGATTCACAGCCTCCAGCTTGGTGATCCGGTGGGACTGCAGGTAATCGGGCAGGTTTTTGCAAAAATCGGACAGCAGGTATACATCATAACCAAGTCCAACGAATTTCTGGTCAACCTGATAGCCCCGGAAGCGGAGCAGGTTTGCGGGATTATTGACGTTGTTCAGCATGAGAAGCTCATTTTTCAGGTCTTTCACCTGAGAATGATAGTATTTCTGAGCTTCCGCTTCGCTCTTGACAGCGCCGGAGTAAATCAGGGCCTGTGTTTCAGTTTCCCTGGTGGGAATTGAAACATGCTTCAAAGCCAGCTTCTTGTTGTCGATCTTCCGTGTAACCTGATACACGCTGCCGCTGGGGCCCTGACCAACGGGACGATCCACAGTCATGTTGCTGAGAAGCGGAATAATTTGTCTAGGATCTATCAAGGCTATACCTCCTGTTAGAGGAAATTTACGCTTCCTGGAGAATCCCAAAGCCGGGAGCGCATAAACCTTCTATTCTGTACTATTCTACGTTATTTTTTCGGAAAAAGCAACAGGATTGTTACATTTCTCTGGATGAATTTCTGTAATATTTCTGGGAAACTGATAAGATCCTGCCGAAATGGGGAATATTTCGGTAAGAGATTGGTGTTGCATGGAACGCACGAATATGATTGACTTCCATTCCAAGTGCGTGATACAATACGGCAAAAAGAAAACGGAGGTTTTTGAAATGATCCCTACACCGGAAGAGGCACTGTGCCTTTTGAAAGAATACAACAGCGGCGAATTTCATATTCAGCATGGCATCATCGTGGGTGATGTAATGCGCTGGTTTGCGGAGGAACTCGGCTATGGCGATGAGGCTGATTTCTGGCAGACTGTGGGCATTCTCCATGATTTGGATTTTGAACAGTGGCCCGAAGAGCACTGTATCAAAAGTCAGGAGCTGATGCGCGAAAAGGGCATTGATGAGCGGATCATCCATGCAACGGCCAGCCATGGCTACGGTATCACCGTGGACATCTGCCCTGAGCATGAAATGGAAAAGGTGCTCTTTGCAGCCGATGAGCTTACCGGCCTGATCGGAGCCGCCGCCCTGATGCGCCCCTCCAAAAGTGTCAGCGACATGGAGGTAAAATCCATCAAGAAGAAATTTAAGGACAAGAAGTTTGCCGCCGGCTGCTCCAGAGAGGTGATTCAGCTGGGGGCTGACCGCCTTGGGTGGGATTTGGGCGTTCTTATGGAAAGGACCCTGAAGGCCATGCAGGAAAGTCCCAATGTAGACTGATGAAAAAAACACAATGGTATGAGCAATGCGCTTACACCATTGTGTTCTTTTTATGCTCCCATACTGCGGAGCAGGGCAATTTCCCTTGCGTAGCCGCTGTTGTCGTTGGGGGTCTCGAGAATCTTGGGAAGAGGCTTCAGCAGGGGATGGTTGATGATCCTCCTGAAAACCTCCAGCCCCAGAGTTCCTTCTCCAAGCTTTTGATGCCGGTCCTTGTGGGAACCGGGAGGATTCATGCTGTCGTTGAGATGCAAAGCTTTCAGACGGTGGAGGCCGATGATTCGGTCAAATTCCGAAAGAACACCCTCCAGATCTCCGATGATGTCATAGCCTCCGTCGGATACATGACAGGTGTCCAGGCAGACGCCGATGCTTTCGGACAGTTCCACGCGGTCTATGATAGCCCGAAGCTCCTCAAACCGGCTGCCCATTTCCGTGCCCTTTCCAGCCATGGTTTCCAGCAGGACAGTGGTTTTCATGCCGGGGAACATCACGGAGTTAAGGGTATCCGCGATTTTTTCCACAGCGGCTTCCACACCCTGACCCACATGGGAGCCGGGATGAAAATTATAAAAGGTGCCGGGAATGTACTGAAGCCTCTGGAGGTCCTCCTCCATGGCCATATAGGCAAATTCCAGCGTTTTTTCATTGGCGGCACAGGGATTGATGGTATACGGGGCGTGGGCCACCAGAGGACCGATTTCATGTTCTTCAGCAAAGCGAAGATAGGCTTCCACATCGGCCATATCCAGTTCCTTTGCTTTACCGCCCCGGGGATTCCGGGTAAAGAATTGTGCGGTATTGCCGCCCAGAGACAGGGCTTCCTTTCCAAGGGCCAGGAAGCCCTTGGAAATGGTTAAATGACAACCAATGTATTGCATGGTTACTCCTTTGCCTGCTTTTCTGCCTCTTCCCGCTCCAGAACCGTGTAGGCAATCTTGCCTACCAGAGTCTTGGGCAGAGAATCCCGGAATTCGATTTCCTTGGGAATGGCATATCTGGCAATGTGCTTTTTACAGTGCTCACGGATAGAGTCCTCCAGCTCTTTGGAAGGCTCGATACCGGGCTTCAGCACCACAAAGGCCTTGACCCGCTGCATTTTGTAATCATCATGGACACCAATGACCGTGCTCATGAGAACGGACTCGTGGGCATCAATGACATTCTCCACCTGAGAGGGATAGACATTGTAGCCGCTGGTAATAATCATTCTCTTGAGGCGCTGCTTGAAGTAGATAAAGCCTTCCTCGTCCATGCTGCCCAAATCGCCGGTGTGGAGCCATACCAAACCATCCTCATGAAGCTGGAGGGTCTGGGCGGTCTCCTTAGGCTGATTGTTATAGCCCTGCATGACGGTGGGACCGGAGATGCAGATCTCACCCACCTGACCATAGGGCACCTCATCATGGGTGGAGGGAATGACGATTTTATAATATGTATCCGGGAAGGGAATGCCGATACTGCCTTCCTTGTAGGAATCCTTGGGGGTCAGACAGCTGGCGGTGACGCACTCGGTGGTGCCGTAGCCCTCACGAATCTGCTCTTTGGAGCCGTGGGATTTCAGGAATGCATCCACCTTGTGCTTCAGCTCAATGGACAGGGAGTCGCCGCCGGAGAAAACACCCTCCAACTGGCTCATGTCCAGATTCTCCACCTGCTTCAGCCGGAGCAGCGCCTCATAGAGAGTGGGAACGCCGGCAATGTAGTTGGGCTTGTGCTTTTTCAGAAGCTCCGCATAGGATTCCACGGTGAATTGGGGAACCAGAATACAGGTTCCGCCATAGATCAGGACGGTATGGATGCAGACTCCCAGACCAAATCCATGGAAAATGGGCATAATGGAAAGCATTTTGTGCCCCACAACCAGACAGTTGCCTGCGGCAGCGGTCTGAAGGCCCAGAGCATTGAAGTTCAGGTTGCTCAGCAAAATGCCCTTGGTGGTGCCGGTGGTGCCGCCGGAATAGAGAATGGTGGCAGTATCGCTGCCGCTCTTTGGAACGGCGTAGGAACCGGTGTAGGAGCCTCCGCCTTTGAGAAATTCCTTCCAGCCAAGTACCAGAGTGTCATCTGCGGGGACCTTGGCGATCTTTCTGCCCTGGGTCAGGCTGTAGCCCAGCTTCATGGGGCCGGATAGGGCGTCCTCGATGCCGGTGATAATGAGCTTTTTGATGTTGATCTTCTCACGGATGGCGTCGAACTTGGGGTAAAACTGACGTAGGGTCAGAGCGATGACAGATTCGCTGGAGTTGAGATAAAAGGCGATTTCCTCTTCGCCGGACAGGGGATGAATCATGTTGGAGATGGCGCCAATACGGTTGACGGCGTAGAACATGATAACCGCCTGAGGGGTGTTCGGCATACAGATCGTGACCTTATCCCCGGGCTTAATACCCATGGCACAAAGAGACTTGGCACAGAGATCAATTTGCTTCACAAACTCTGCATAGGTGACTTTTGTGCTGTAGAAGGTATAGGCCAGAACATCGGGATGCTTTTTCGCGGTTTCATCTACCATCTCCACCATGGAAATATCCGGGTAGGTAAGATGGACCGGGACACCCTCGGAGTGGTCATACCAGGGTGTTTTTACTGTAAGCGTTTCAGCAGGCATAGTTTATTTCCTCCTTCAGGGGTACTTCCAAAAGCTCGGGATGGGTGAGTATGTGGTCAGCGATTTTCATGGAGCGAGCAAAATAGAAGCCGTCGGCGATACGCTCATCAGCGGTGAGGCCCAGATTGACCACATCACGCATTTCAATCTCCCCGTTTTCGTTGACACGGGGAACCTTGTGAATCACGCCCACAGTAATTAGAATGCTGTTGGTGCCATATCGGTTCAAATGATGATAACAGCAATCGCAGCCGATGGAGCCTAGGTTGCTCAGGAGAATGCTGGTGTGATTGGTGTCGCCATCGGTGAGCACTCTGGGAACCTTGCCATGGGAACTGAGCCACTGGAGTAGTCCGAAAAATGCCTTGGCAATGGGATGGGGGAGCTTGGCCACCAGATCGACTGTGCCGTCGATTCCGGCGGACTTGTCCCGGGCACGCATTTCCTTCACGTCTCCTACGATCTTATGGGAAACATAGTCCAGATTCATCTCATCTTTGGCAGTGAGAACCATCAGGGATTCTTCGGAATGGTCAGCAAACTTCCGCTTTGCCACGAAGCTCAGGGTGATGTCGTCCCGCTCGTAGAGGTGTCTGCCGCAGATAAAGCGGTTGAGCAGGGGACGTATTTTTACGGTGCGGGCCACTGCTGCGATAATACAGTGGAAAACAGTGGTTTTATACTCCGGGTGATCGAGGTTTTTCCGTTCAATGTATTTCAAAAGCTCGGTCACGTCCACGGTATACTGCAAATACACCTCTGCCTCTGTGCGTCTGGGCATCAGGTGCATCATAATCACATGAAGGCCGTCCACATCCCGGATTCTGCGGCCATCACGGCGGTCTCCAATTTTCTTTCCTTTCATATGGATGTTCCTTTCTCTTTTACTCCCACGCAATTATATCACAAGTCATTGGGCGGTGCCAATCATTTTTTGTGGATTATATCATGTATTTTGAATTATTCTGTAAAAAAACCACGGCTTTTTTTCAGAATTACACATAAAATATGAACTATTCCGTATCGTAATTTTCGATACGATATTTTGCACGGCGAGAAAGAAAAACGATGACATCCCGGAATTCATGTGCTATAATTATTTATTAGATATTTCACTAATGGAGTGACTTTACATGCAGCAAAAAAATGATTTCTCAAAGGGAAGCATTCCCCTTACCATAACCAGACTGGCAATTCCCATGATTCTTGCCATGCTGGTCAACGCGCTGTATTCTGTGATTGACCGAATTTACATTGGTCATCTGGAGGGAATCGGTCAAAGCGCGTTGACGGGAATCGGCCTCTGTTATCCCATCACCATGTCCGTTGCGGCCTTTTCCTATCTGATCGGTAATGGCGGAGGGCCCCTTACCTCAATCCTTCGCGGCAGCAAAAATCAGGAACAGGCAGAAAAGGTTCTTGGAAACAGCATTACCCTGCTGGTGCTTCTGGGAATTCTTGTGCCGGTGCTCTGTCTGATCGTGAAGAAGCCGGTGCTCTACCTGTTTGGCGCCAGTGATGTTACCTATCCCTATGCCAATTCCTACATTACGATTTATCTGCTGGGTTCCCTTTCCGTGATGCTTACGCTGGGCATGAATCCCTTCCTTACGGCACAGGGGTTTTCCCGTACCGGTATGATGACAGTGATGATTGGCGCTGTTTGCAACATTATTCTGGACCCTGTGTTTATCTTCCTGTTTCATATGGATGTGGCAGGAGCAGCCCTTGCCACGGTGATTTCTCAGACCATTTCTGCAATTTGGGTGATTGCGTTCCTGCTGGGTAAGAAAAATCTGATCCCTGTCCGGAAGAAAAATCTCCGCCTGGAGCGCAAAACCGTTGCCCGAATTACCGGACTCGGCGTTTCCACCTTTATCATGAACATCACCGAGGCTGCTATCTCCGCAGTATTTAACTCCAGTCTGGCCCGTTTCGGCGGCGACATCTATGTGACGGTCATGACCGTTGCCAGCTCGGTGAGCCAGCTTGTGTTTATGCCCATGAATGGCTTCTCCCAAGGGGCACAGCCTGTTACGGGCTTTAATTATGGGGCAGGGGAGTATGCAAGAGTCAAGAAGTGCTTTTGGTTCCTGTTTGGATGCTGCGCCTGCTATGCGGTGCTTGCATGGGCGGTGCTGATGGTTTTCCCGGCGCAGCTGATTCGCATTTTCAACAGTGATCCGGAGTTGATTCGGGTTGCGGTTCCCATGTTCCGGGTATTCTTCTGCATGAATTTTATTTTCTGTATGCAGATTGCGCCGCAAAACACCTTTGTGGCTATGGGAGAGGCAAAAAAAGCAACCTTCTTTGCCCTGTACCGGAAGGTGATTCTTTTGATTCCGCTGATTCTGATTCTTCCCAGAGTGGGATTTGGAATTACCGGCGTCTTTGCTGCGGAGCCTGTGGCGGATACGATTTCCGCTGTCACCTGCTTTACCACCTTTATGCTCACTGCCTATCGTAAGCTGGGGAAAAAGCCTGAGGGCAGATTGTCCTGATTCTGTGAGGTGATGAACATGATCTTTTATCTGGCGGTAAATGCCATGAAGGACTCGGGTCTTGCCTTTACCGATGTACTGGCGGACTACATCCAAAGCCGCGGCGCGGATGCGGTCATTCTGACCTCTTATAAGGATCAGTATGGGAACTACCATTTTGGAATCCCAGCCGGGAAGCCCGGTGTGGTGATTGCTCTTGGAGGAGACGGCACGTTTCTCCAGTGCGTCAATGACCTGAATCTGATTGGAGAGGACTATCCCATCCTTGGCGTAAACCTTGGAACGCTTGGCTTCCTGACCCAGGTGGAACGGGAAGGCGCTGTCTCGGCCATAGATCAAATCTTAACCGGGGAATACACCCTGGCGAATTATCCGCTGCTGTCGGCTTCCGTTGAAAACGATCGTGTCAGCTATTGTGAGCAGGCCTTCAACGATGTGGTCATCGGCCGAGAGGGCTTTGCACGGGTCATGACCTTGGACGTATGCATTGACGGTGTGTTTGCCTATCAGGCCCGCTGTGACGGCATTCTGATCTCTACGGCTCTTGGCTCCACCGCCTACAATGTATCCCTTGGAGGCCCTGTGGTTCCTCCGGGAACCCCTGTGTTTGTGGTGATGCCCATGGCGCCCCATATGCCCGGACTTCGGAGCATCATTGTTCCGGAGACCTCCACAGTGACGGTTCGTCTTTATGGCGGCAAATATGAAAACCCCCGGGAGGGACTTGTGACCTGCGATGGCCGCAGCAACGGCATATGGCTGGAGAAGGACGATCTGATTACCGTTCGGAAGCATCACAAGACCGGGAAGATGATTCTTCTGAATGGCGGCAGGGATTTCTATGACCTGTTCCGGGAAAAACTACTGACTGCAAGATAACGAAAGAGGAAACAAAGATGCTCCTTTCCGCACAGCATATTGAAAAGAATTACGGGATGAAAACTCTGCTGGATGATGTCAGCATATTTTTGAATGCCGGAGAAAAGATCGGCGTCATTGGCATCAACGGCACCGGAAAAAGCACCCTGCTTCGGGTGCTCTCCGGGCAGGAGCCTGCCGATGCCGGTGTTGTGACCATGGACCCCAATGTTCAGGTGAGCTTTCTACGTCAGAACCCGGATATGAAGGACGATGCCACGGTTTTGGAACAGGTCTTTCTGGGATTCCCCTCCGACTTCCGGGAACTGAAGGAATTTGAGGCCAAAACCATGCTGTCCAAATTGGGCTTTCAGGATTTTGACCGGAAAATCGGCACCCTTTCCGGAGGACAAAGGAAGCGCGTGGCGTTGGCTACGGCGCTGATCCACCCGGCAGACGTTCTGATTTTGGACGAACCTACCAACCATCTGGATGCCTATATGGTGGAGTGGCTGGAGCAGTGGCTGATCCGGTTTCGGGGCGGCATCATCATGGTGACCCATGACCGGTACTTTCTGGAGCGAGTTTGCAACCGCATCTGTCAGGTGGAGCGGGGAAAGCTGTATTTCTATGAGGCCAATTATTCCCGGTATCTCGAGCTGCGGCAGCAGCGTTATGATTATGCGCAGGCTGCGGAACGGAAGCGGCAGACCATTCTCCGACGGGAGTATCAGTGGATCATCCGGGGACCACAGGCCCGGGGAACCAAAGCAAAGGACCGAATCCGCCGGTATGCGGAGCTGAAGGCCCAGGATGCACCGGAAGCTCAGGCCGTCACCCAGATGGCCTCCATCAGCTCTCGCCTTGGAAAAAAGACGGTGGAGCTTCACGATGTATCCAAGTCCTATGAGGGCAGGGAAGTGCTGCGGCCCTTCTCTTACCGGTTCCTGCGGGATGACCGGATCGGGATCGTTGGAAGAAATGGGGCGGGCAAATCCACCCTTCTGGAGTTGATCTCCGGGAATCAGAATCCCACCTCGGGAACGGTGGAGGTGGGCGATACGGTTCGGTTCGGGTACTTTTCTCAGGAGGGCAAGGAGCTGGACCTTTCTCAGCGTCCCTATGACTATATCCGGGAAATTGCCACATCTGTTCATACTTCCGAGGGCACCTTTACAGCCACGCAGATGCTGGAGCGGTTTCTGTTTGACGGGGATCTTCAGTATTCCACCATCGGCGCCCTCAGCGGCGGAGAGCGGAGAAGGCTGTACCTGCTCGGCGTTCTCATGGCAGCTCCCAACGTGCTGCTGCTGGACGAGCCCACCAATGATCTGGACATTGAGACACTGACCATTCTGGAGGATTATCTGGCAGATTTCGACGGCATTATCATCACCGTATCCCATGACCGCTATTTTCTGGATAAGGTGGTCAGCCAGATTTTTGAGGTGACGGACTCCGGGGAGGTTGTACGCTATACCGGCTGTTATTCGGAATATCTGGAAAAGCGGCCTGCCGGGGAATCTGAACTGGTGGAAAAGAAAGAGAAAAAACAGCACGCTCAAAAACCGGAACGACAGCAAAAGCTCCGGTTCTCCTACAAGGAGCAGCGGGAATATGAGACCATTGACGGGGACATTGCAGGTCTGGAAGCCCAGATCGCCGCTGTGGATGCTGAAATGGCGGAGAAAGCAACGGTCTATACAGAGCTTCAGCGGCTGACAGAGCTGCGGGAGGAGCTTTCTGCAAAGCTGGACGAAAAGATGGAGCGTTGGGTGTATCTCAATGATCTTGCAGAGCAAATTGAAGGGCAAAAATAATATAACGGGTACTGTAGCTGTACAGTACCCGCATTCTTTATTCGGAAACACTTTCAATGAGAAACACCACTGGCCGCACACCGTCGTTGCAGCAAACCACCTGTTCCGTGAAAAATGGGTGCTCAGAGCACATTCCGGCAGCCTCATCCCGGATGGATTTCCAACCGATTTTACACTGGAAGCCTTCGGGCTGCCGCTTTCCGTCTGTCCAAAAAACCTGACCCGGCTGAAAGTAGGGGCAGGGACCGTAGCTGCTGTCATGGATGTACGTTTCCTTCAGTTCGGTGTCGAACAGACATTTCAGAACTGTGATTTTACACTTTGCCATGAATTCTCCTCCAAATATTCTGACTTTATATGATGTGATATTATATTCTAAAAATTTTATTCTGTCTATACGTTTTCCCCCTTTACAACACGCGGATATGTGCGTATAATATCCATCGATACAGGATATAGTAGAATGATCCTGATTGAACCACATTATCAGGGGTGATTTACATGAAGTGGATTGCTAAGATTAACGAAGGGGACAGCTCCTTCGGAGATGAGATTTATCTGGCCATTGTCGGCGGAGAGTCCGGCTTTGAAATTGTTATGAGCAATGAGGATGATTCCGACGTGATGCCCGGCATGACCCGGGAGGAGGCCCGGGAGAATCTGGAGGATTGCTTTGGCTATTATGATACCTTTGTCTGGCTGGATGAAGAGGATTGATCTCGTATTTTTTGAATGAACTGCCCCCAATCTGAAGCTCAGGTTGGGGGTCCTTTCTGCATATGGCGTGAAAAAGGGGCTCCGAAATTCGGAGCCCCGGTTGCTTTCGGAATTACTGCTGGTTTTTCTTGGCCAGCTCCTTGAGTGCATCCCGGCGGGACAGGTTTACACGGCCCTTCTCGTCGATGTCAGTGACCTTGACCCAGGTCATATCGCCAACGTTGAGCACATCCTCAACCTTTTCCACACGGTGGTTTTCCAGCTTGGAGATGTGGATCATGCCGTCCTTACCGGGAACCAGCTCCACAAATGCGCCGATCTGGATGATGCGGACGACCTTGCCGTAGTACAGCTTGCCAACCTCGGGAACGAAGCAAATGTTGTCAATGGCGGCCTTTGCAGCCTTGCAGGCGGCGGCATCAACAGCGGAGATAAAGATGGAACCATCGTCGTCGATGTCGATCTTGGCACCGGACTCAGCGGTGATCTTCTGAATGGTCTTGCCGCCGGAGCCGATAACCTCACGGATTTTGTCAACGGGAATCTTCATGGAAATCATCTTGGGAGCGTACTCGCTGACTTCCTTTCTGGGCTCGGAGATGCAGGGGAGCATGATTTCATCCAGAATCTCCAGACGAGCCTTGCGGCAGATTTCCAGAGCGTTCTCAATGATCTCCATGGTCAGACCGTCGTTCTTCAGGTCCATCTGAATGGCGGTGACACCCTCGGTGGTACCGGCAACCTTGAAGTCCATCTCGCCGTGGAAGTCCTCAACACCCTGAATGTCGATGAAGGTACGGAAGTTGTCGCCCTCGGAGATCAGCCCGCAGGAAATGCCTGCAACGGGACGCTTAATGGGAACACCGGCATCCATCAGTGCCAGAGTAGTGCCGCAGATGGAACCCTGAGAGGTGGAACCGTTGGAGGACAGCACATCAGAGACCACGCGGATGGCATAGGGAAACTCCTCAACAGAGGGGAGAACGGGAGCAAGAGCCTTCTCAACCAGAGCACCATGGCCATATTCACGACGGGAGGTGGAGCGGCTGCCTCTTGCCTCACCGGTGGAGAAGGCGGGCATGTTGTAATGATGCATCCAGCGCTTGCTTTCCTCGGGGAAGATGGTGTCCAGCTTCTGCATCATGGACAGAGAGCCAAGGGTACAAACGGACAGAACCTGAGTCTGACCACGGGTGAACAGGCCGGAGCCGTGCACACGGGGAAGCACGCCAACCTCAGCTGCCAGAGGACGAATCTCGTCGTGCTGACGACCGTCCACACGCTTGCCCTCCATGAGCCACTTCTTAACGACCTTCTTCTGCATTTTGTAGAGGCAGACCTCAATGTGCTGATCGTAATCTTCGTACTTGTCAGCGAACTTCTCGGCAAAGTCCAGACGGATGGCAGCCAGACGCTCTTCACGGACATTCTTATCATTTGTGTCCAGAGCGTACTCGATCTGGTCAAGGCCGTAGGCAATGAGATCGTCCAGCATCTCGTGGTTGACGGAAGCCTTTTCAAAGGTGAACTTGGGCTTGCCAATCTCAGCGACAATGTCGTTGATAAACGCAACGATCTTCTGGTTGGTCTCATGGGCCAGCTTGATGCCGCCCAGGAGGATGTCCTCGGGAATCTCGTCAGCCTCAGTCTCGATCATGACCACCTTCTCAGCAGTGGAGGCGATGGTAATGAACATTTTAGCTCTCTGATGCTGATCATAGGAGGGGTTCACAACATACTCGCCGTCCACATAAGCAACCTGGGTGGTGGCCATGGGGCCGTTCCAGGGCACATCGGAATAAGCGGTGGCGATGAATGCGCCCAGAGATGCAACGACCTCAATGGAGTTGTCCTGATCGTTGGACAGGGCGGTGCAGGTGATGACCACATCGTTGCGGAGGTCATCATCAAAGAAGGGACGCATGGGACGGTCGATCAGACGGCTGACCAGAACGCCCTTCTCGGAGGGACGGCCCTCACGGCGGAGATAAGCGCCGGGGATACGGCCCACGGAATACATACGCTCCTCAAAGTCGATGGTGAGAGGGAAATACTCAATGCCGGACTTGGGAGCGGAAGAAGCGACCACAGTGGTCAGAACCACAGTGTCGCCGTAGCGGCAGATACACTCTGCGTTGCAGAGCTCAGCAACCTTACCGGTGATGACGGTAAAGGGACGGCCGCCGATTTCAGTCTGAAATACATGCTGATTGGGGAACTCTTTTTTGGTTACCATTTAAAATACCTCCTGTATTTGTTTTGTGTGACACAGGAAGTTTAGCACTTGAAACAGGATCCGGGGATTCGGATGCTCTTTCAACTGCTAAAACAATTCCTGTGTCCATGTTTTCACTGCTATAAAGGGCGGCTCAGCAGAGCCGCCCTTTGAGCACCGTGATGCGCACGGACCTCTGGGCCGTAATTACTTACGCAGACCCAGCTTGGCAATGAGGGCACGATAACGGTTGATGTCCTTCTTTGCCAGGTAGTCCAGCAGGTTGCGGCGCTTACCAACCATCTTCAGCAGGCCACGACGGCTGTGGTCGTCATGGATGTGAGTGCGGAGATGCTCGGTGAGCTCGTTGATGCGGTAGGTCAGAACAGCGACCTGTACCTCGGGGGAACCGGTGTCACCCTCGTGGGTAGCGTACTCGGCGATGATCTGGTCCTTAACTTCCTTGCGAATCATGATAAATTCCACCTTTCAAAAGTTTTACCCAAAGGCTAAGTGCCGGGCGGGTGAATACCGCATGGCGGCTTGTATCCCGGGACTGAGCGATAGGGCATACCTTTAAGATTATACCACGAATTTTCTGTTTGTAAAGCAAAAAAATGAATTTTATAGATAAAGTGCCGTCTTTTTTCGTTTTTTCTCAAATCACCGGCTTTTCCGGCTAAATACCGTGGCATAAACCATCCAAAAAAAGTGGGGTTTCCTGAAAAAAACTGAGCACAATGCTAAAAATGCTGTTCCCCGGGAAAATACCATTGACAAAGGGAAAACACTTTAGTATGATGAACTAAAATATTGAAACAGCGATGACGAGGAAAGTAGTCCCGGAGGATGCTTCAGAGAGGACCCGGCTGGTGAAAGGGTCTGCCAAATCCCGGATGAAATCTCACCTCTGAGCTTTGCACCGAACCCATTGGCAGTAGGCTGCAACGGTGTCCCCCGTTACCGGATGATCTGCATTTGATGCAGACTGAGTGCCTGTGAAAGCAGGAATTTAGGTGGTAACGCGGAGTCAGCTTCGTCCTATGGTTTGGGACGGGGCTTCTTTTTATATGAATCCCTTTGTAAAGGAGGCGCAGTGATTTGGTTACTGGCGCAGAGGCTTTGATTGAAAGCCTGAAACGGGAACATGTGACTGAGATCTTCGGCTATGCCGGAGCAACCATCTGCCCCGCGGTGGATGCAGTCAAGAATTCCGATATTCATTATACTTTGGTGAGAACGGAGCAGAACGCCGGACATATGGCTTCCGGCTACTCCAGAATGAGCGGAAAGACCGGCGTATGCATGGTCACTTCCGGCCCGGGCGCTACCAATCTTGTGACCGGCATTGCGACGGCCTATATGGATTCCATTCCCATGGTGGCCATCACCGGACAGGTTCAGTCCTATCTCCTTGGCAGAGATATTTTTCAGGAAGTGGACATGACCGGCGCCGTTGCGCCCTTTATCAAGCACAGCTATCTGGTGAAGAATGTAAAGGACATCCCCAGAATTGTCAAGGAGGCCTTTCACATTGCCTCCACCGGCCGTCCCGGTCCTGTGCTCATCGACATTCCCATTGATGTGCAGCAGGCGGAATTTGAACCGGAATATCCGGATACGGTGGATATCCGGGGCTATAAGCCCTCTGTGAAGGGCAACATCAAACAGATTCAGCGGGCGGCGGAAGCCATCCGCAACGCGAAAAAGCCCGTCCTTTGTCTGGGCGGCGGTGTTGTCCTTGCCGGGGCACAAAAGGAGGCCCTGGAGTTTGCTGAGCGCAGCTCTCTGCCCATTGTTACCACCATGATGGGCCTTGGAATCGTTCCCACGGATCATCCCCTTTATATGGGTATGATCGGCTCCTTTGGCACGGAGACTGCCAACCGGACGCTGGCTCATTCGGATCTGCTGATTCTGGTGGGCGCCCGGGTTGCCAACCGCGCCATTTTGTCTCCCGGCGAAATTGGCCGGAGAATGAAGACCATTCACATTGACGTGGACCCCGCCGAGATCGGCAAAAACGTCAGCACCACCATTCCTGTGGTGGGCGATGTGAAGCAGGTGCTCCTTCAGCTCATGGAGCATGATGCCACCGCGCAGACTCAGGATCTGGAGCTTTTGCAGAAGAGCAGAAGGGAAGAGCTTGTCCGGGAGCTTCCCGCCAAGGCCGGATTTGCACATCCCGCCAGAGTGATCCGCACTCTGGGTGAAAAGCTCGATGACAACGCCTGTATTGTTGCAGATGTGGGCCAGAACCAGATCTGGACCTGCAAGCATATGATCCACAAGCACGGCAGATTCCTAACCACCGGTGGCCTTGGCACCATGGGTTATTCCCTGCCTGCGGCACTGGGGGCAAAGGTGGCTGATCCGGACCGTCAGACTGTTGTGGTCTGCGGCGACGGCAGCTTCCAGATGTTTATGAATGAGCTGAGCACCCTGAGAAACCTGAATGCCGATGTGAAGATTGTCATGATGCAGAACGATGTGCTCGGTCTTGTCAACGAGATTCAGCACTCCAGCTACAGCGGTCCCTTCGGTGTGGCGCTGGAGCATTCCCCGGATTTCTGCAAGCTCTCGGAGGCCTACGGCGTTGACTGGGGCTATGTGTCCCAGGACAGAGATATTCCCGCTGCCATTGACACCATGCTCAGCCACAAGGGTCCGTATCTCCTGATCTGTCGGGTAGACCCGGATGCCCGTACAGGCGACTAAGGGAGGGGAATGCACATGAAACAGACAATTTCCATTCTGGTTGAAAACCAGGCAGGTGTTTTGAATAAGATTACGGGACTGTTCTCCCGCCGAGCCTTCAATATTGAGTCTCTGGCGGTGGGTGTCACGGATGATCCCTCCATTTCCCGGATCACCATTATCGTGGACAGCGGCAACAGCGTTGTGGAGCAGGTGGAAAAGCAGCTTAACAAGCTGGTTGACGTGATTAAGGTGCGGACACTGGAGGATGACCGGATGATCGGCCGGGAGCTGATGATCGCAAAGGTTTCCTGCACCACCAAAACCCGTGTTGATATTATGAATCTGTGCCAGATCATGGGGGCGAAGATTGCTGATGTATCCCCCACCACCATGACCCTGGAGCTTAGCGATACCACAGAGCGTCTGGAACTGTTCCAGAGTCTTCTCAGGCCCTTCTCCATTCTGGAGGTAGCCCGTACCGGGCTGATCGCCGTGCAAAAGGGCAGCGGCAAAATTTAAGTACCTCTGAGGAGTGACACTATGAAAGTAAAATCCACCGTGGCAATTCTGGAATGTCTGCTGGAGCAGGGAGTGGATACCATCTTCGGCTATCCCGGCGGAACCATTCTGAATATCTATGATGAACTTTACAGCTATCAGGATAAGATTCGCCACATATTGACTGCCCATGAGCAGGGTGCTGCCCATGCGGCAGACGGCTATGCCCGTTCCACCGGAAAGGTGGGCGTGTGCTTCGCCACCTCCGGCCCCGGCGCCACCAACCTGACCACCGGCATTGCAACTGCCTATTACGATTCCTCCCCCGTGGTGTTTATCACCTGCAACGTGACGGAAAACACCTTGGGAAAAGATGCTTTTCAGGAGGTGGACATCACCGGTATTGCCATGCCCATCACCAAGGCCACCTATCTTGTCCGTGATCCCCAGACCATTCCTGATGTGATCCGTGAGGCCTTCGCTGTGGCGGCCACAGGCCGTCCCGGCCCGGTGCTCATTGACTTCCTGAAGAATGTCACCGCCCCCAGCGTCATGATCGACTACGAGCCCATGGAGCGGAAGGAGCACATCCATCACGGCAGACTTCAGGCCCTGACCCACCGGATCGGCTGGGACATCAAGACCCCGGAGCCCAACCACGATGACGTCCGTACCCTCTGCCAGATGATCGCGGAATCCAAAAAGCCCCTGCTGATTTGCGGCGGCGGTGTGGTTCGGAGCCGTGCCCATGAGGTGTTCCGTGCCTTTGCGGAGAAAATTGACACCCCCGTTGCCATTACGGTTATGGGCGGCGGAGGATTTCCCGGGGGGCATCCTCTGACCACAGGCATGATCGGCATGCATGGCACCCAGGCTTCCAATATTGCCTGTGACAACTGTGATCTTCTGATTGCAGTGGGCTGCCGGTTCTCTGACCGTGTTGCGCTGGACCCGGATACCTTCGCTGCCAATGCGAAAATCGTCCATATTGACATCGACCGGGCTGAGATCGGAAAGAATGTGAAAACTGCCCATCATATTATCGGCGATGCCAAGCGTGTGCTCGAGCTTCTCAACAGCGTCGTGGAGGAGAAGAAGAATCCCGAATGGAAGGAATTTGTTTTCTCCCACGCCACCAGAACCGAGTACGACGACAAGCCCGGTGAGCTGACGCCCCAGCAGGTTCTGGAGACCATTCGTCAGATCGTTCCCGGTGACTCCATCGTGGCAACAGATGTGGGCCAGCATCAGATGTGGACCATTCAGCATTTCCACTTTGATTATCCCGGCCAGCTTCTCACCTCCGGCGGCTTTGGCACCATGGGCTTTGGCCTTGGTGCGGCTCTGGGCGCGAAGATCGGCAATCCCGATAAAACCGTGATCCATATCACCGGCGATGGCTGCTTCCGTATGAATGGACAGGAAATGGCCACAGAGTCTCACTATGATATTCCCGTCATCACATTCGTCTTTGACAACCGTACTCTGGGCATGGTTCGTCAGTGGCAGAATCTGATATATAACAAGCGCTTTTCTCAGACCGATCTGGGCTTTGCCCCTGACTTTGTAAAGCTGGCCGAGGCCTACGGCCTGAAGGGCCGGCGTGTCACCAACGTTCAGGAGCTGAAAGAGGCCATTCATGAGGCCCTTGAATGGGGCCATGGCTATGTGGTGGACTGCATGATCGACACCGACGAGATGGTTCGTCCCATGGTCGGCGGAGGTCAGCCCATTACCAACTTTATGCTGACTTAATGGGGAGGTGTGTTCATGAATACGGAAAAGAAAGCCTATACACTGTCTGTTCTGGTTGAGGACACCCCCGGTGTGCTTAGTCAGGTGGCCCGGCTGTTCTCCAGAAAGGGCTACAATATTGAATCCATCTGCTGCGGTGCCGGACTGGAACCCGGAACCACCAGAATCTCCATTGTCACCATTGGAGATGAGGAGCAGATTCATCAGATTGCAACCCAGGTCTCCAAGCAGCTTCTTACCATCTCTGTGGACGTGCTGGAAGGGGAGGAGTCCATCCAGCGTGAGCTGGTGCTGGTAAAGGTGAAGGCCGAAACCAGAGATGCCCGGGAGGACATCATTCAGATCACCAATGTGTTCCGCGGCAACATCGTGGACTTTGGTTCCAATACGTTAATCATTGCCGTCGTAGGTGCAGCCGAAAAAATCAAGGCCATCTTGAAACTTCTGGATGACTATGGTATCCTTGAGACTGCCCGTACCGGCATGGTTGCCCTCGAAAGAGGACAGAACACTATATACGACCAGAATAAACTCAAGGAGGAATATAATTATGGCAAAAATGTATTATGAGAAGGACTGTGACATCTCCGTCCTCAATGGCAAGAAGATCGCTGTGGTTGGCTACGGCTCTCAGGGCCACGCCCATGCACAGAACCTCAGAGATTCCGGCTGCGACGTGATTATCGGCCTGCGTCCCGGCAAGTCCTGGAACAAGGCAACTGAGGATGGCTTCACAGTCATGACCGTTGCTGATGCTGCCAAGGCTGCTGATATCATCATGATCCTGGTCAATGACGAGCGTGCTGCTGACCTGTACAAGGAGAGCATTGCTCCCAACCTGACCGCCGGTAAGGCAATCGCCTTCGCCCACGGCTTCAACATCCGCTACAAGCAGATCGTGCCTCCCGCTGATGTGGACGTATTCATGGCTGCTCCCAAGGGCCCCGGCCACACGGTCCGCAGCCAGTACGTTGCTGGCAAGGGCGTTCCCTGTCTGGTGGCTGTTGAGCAGGATGCTTCCGGCAACGCCATGCAGATCGCTCTGGCTTACATCGCTGGCATCGGCGGTGCCCGTGCCGGCATCATGGAGACCACCATGCACGACGAGACCGAGACCGACCTGTTCGGCGAGCAGGCTGTCCTCTGCGGCGGTGTGGTTGACCTGATGAAGTGCGGCTTCGAGACTCTGGTTGAGGCCGGTTACGAGCCCGAGAACGCATATTTCGAGTGCATCCACGAGATGAAGCTCATCATCGACCTGATCAACAAGGGCGGCGTAGCTGCTATGAACTACTCCATCTCCGATACCGCTGAGTACGGCGAGTATGTTTCCGGACCCCGTGTTCTGCCCTATGAGGAGACCAAGAAGAACATGAAGGCTGTCCTTCAGGACATCCAGGACGGCACCTTTGCCGGCAAGTGGATCGCCGAGAACAAGAATGGCCGCACCTTCTTCAACTCCAAGCGCGACATGCTGGCCAAGCATCCCATGGAGATTGTCGGCAAGCAGCTCCGTGAGCAGATGCTGTGGAAGAACGATTCCGATTTGGACACCGCTTCCAACTGATTCTGATTTGCTTCTATGGGAGGCGGAACCCCGCCTCCCTTTTTACAAATAAAGGAGGTTTTACCTGTGAGACTCTCTGAAAACGTCACCCAGGGTGTGGATCGCGCACCGAACCGCTCCCTGTTTGCCGCTCTGGGCTACACCAAGGAGGAGACTGACCGTCCTCTGGTTGGTATTGTTTGCTCCTATAACGAGATCGTGCCTGGCCATATGAATCTGGACAAGATCGCCGAGGCCGTCAAGGCCGGTGTTCGCATGGCTGGCGGCACCCCCATTGAATTCCCTGCAATTGCTGTCTGCGACGGCATTGCCATGGGCCATATCGGCATGAAGTATTCTCTGGTGACCCGTGACCTGATTGCTGATTCCACCGAGGCTATGGCCATTGCCCACCAGTTTGACGCGCTGGTTATGATCCCCAACTGTGACAAGAACGTTCCCGGTCTGCTGATGGCTGCAGCCCGTATCAATGTACCCACCATTTTTGTCTCCGGCGGCCCAATGCTGGCCGGACACCTGAATGATGGCCGCCGTACCTGCCTCAGTGATATGTTTGAGGGCGTGGGCGCATATCATGCCGGTACACTGGATGAGGAGGGCGTGGAGGAGTATGTGATGAACGCATGCCCCACCTGCGGCTCCTGCTCCGGTATGTATACTGCCAACTCCATGAACTGCCTCACCGAGGCCATCGGCATGGGCCTTCGCGGCAACGGCACCATTCCCGCTGTGTATTCCGCCCGTATTCGTCTTGCCAAGCAGGCCGGTATGAAGGTCATGGAGCTGCTGGAGAAGAACATCCGTCCCAGAGATATTATGACTGAGGAAGCCTTCAACAACGCAGAGATCGTGGATATGGCTCTGGGCTGCTCCACCAATACCATGCTCCATCTGCCTGCAATCGCCCATGAGTGCGGCATTGATATTGACCTGAACCATGTGAATGAGTTCAACGCCCGCACACCCAACCTGTGTCATCTGGCTCCCGCAGGCCCCACCTTTATGGAGGATCTTGACCGTGCAGGCGGCGTTTACGCCGTTATGAAGGAGCTGGCGGATGCTGGACTCATCAAGACGGATCTGATCACCTGCACCGGCAAGACCGTTGCAGAGAACATTGCCGATGCCAACAATCTGGACACTGAGACCATCCGTCCCATTGACAATCCCTATCTGGCTACCGGCGGTATTGCCGTGCTCTTTGGTAATCTGGCCCCCAACGGCTGTGTGGTCAAGCAGTCTGCCGTTGCGCCTGAGATGATGAAGCACTCCGGCCCTGCCCGTGTGTTCAACTCTGAGGAAGAGGCCATTTCCGTAATCTATGCCGGTGGAATTCATCCCGGCGACGTGGTTGTGATTCGCTACGAAGGCCCCAAGGGCGGTCCCGGTATGCGTGAGATGCTGAACCCCACCTCTGCCATCTGTGGTATGGGTCTGGGTGAGAGTGTTGCTCTGATTACTGACGGCCGTTTCTCCGGCGCGACCCGCGGCGCTGCCATCGGTCATGTATCTCCCGAGGCTGCCGCAGGCGGAAATATCGGTCTGGTGGAAGAGGGGGATATCATTTCCATCGATATTCCCAACCATCAGATTACTCTGGAGGTTTCCGACGAAGTCCTTGCAGAGCGCAAGGCAAAGCTGGTAATGCCTGAGCCCAAGGTCAAGACCGGCTATTTGGCCCGTTATGCCAAGATGGTCACTTCTGCCGACAAGGGCGCAGTTCTCAGCGTGTAATTTTTGGGATTCCCTTCGATATAACAGTTCCCGGCATGGTCTATTGTTTGCCATGCCGGGATTTCTCATATTGACGGAGCGTTTTGAGAATGATATAGTTTTCTTCACAGGGAGGAATGACAATGAAACTGATGATTGCATCCGATCTCCATGGGTCGGCTTATTATACCAGATTACTTCTGGAAGCCATGGAACGGGAGCAGCCGGACAAGCTGCTGCTTCTGGGGGATCTATTATACCACGGTCCCAGAAATGATCTGCCCCGGGAGTATGCGCCCAAGCAGGTGATTTCCATGCTGAATGCCGTAAAGGAAAAGCTCCTCTGTGTTCGGGGGAACTGTGAGGCTGAGGTGGATCAGATGGTACTGGATTTTCCTGTTCTGGCGGAGTACGGGGTGCTGTTTGTGGATGGAGTCACCGTGTATGCCATCCATGGGCATAAAAATATGGATTTGTCCTTTGGGAAGGGCAATCTGGTGCTTTCGGGGCATACCCATATTCCTGTTGCGAGGGAGGAACAGGGGATATATTATGGGAATCCCGGTTCCGTATCCATTCCCAAGGCGGGCAGCACCCACGGATATATGATTCTTGAAGATTCTGTGCTGACACATAATAGTCTTTGTGGTGGAGATGTGCTTTCGCCTATTCACATTTCCGTAAATCCGTGATATAATCCCTATAACGATGATTTGGGAGGATGAAATCATGGATGAAGTTTTGAAGATTAAGAATCTGATGGAAACGGACCGCCCGGTGTCATGGGAAGCGCTGCCGGATATTGATCTTTATATGGATCAGGTGGTGGCCTATCTATCCAGACAGACTGCGGGCGGAAATGAATCCTCCATGACCTCCGCAATGATAAACAATTATGTGAAGGATGGACTGATGCCCCGGGCCTGCGGAAAGCGCTACCATCGGGAGCACCTGGTGTATCTGACTGCCATTGGCCTGCTCAAAAACGTCCTGACGGTCAAGGACATGAAGCTTCTTCTGGAGAAGGAGATCCGGGAAGGGGAGGAAGCACAGTTTTATGAGAAATTCCTTTCTCAGCTGGATGGAGCCTACTGCACCGTAAATGAGCGGATTTCTGACACATTGGAAGAAAGCAAGCTGGCGGAAGCGGCCCTGAACCTTGCACTGGCGTCCTGCGCGGCTAAAGCAGCCTGTGAACATTTGCTTGCGGTCATGCGGGAAAAGGAACCGGAGGAGGACCCAAAGAAGGAAAAGGCTGCTGCCAAAAAGGCCAAGGCGGAAAAGAAAGCTGCCGAGAAGGCCGCTGAGGCGGACAAAACGGATGCTTTGCAGGAGAAACTGTGACAATATGTGAATGATATATCGCTTACGCGATATGATATACGGCGAATGACGCATGATATACTTGCTGCGCAAGCATAATATCATACTGTCAGGTATATCATCCGTTTCCGAAGGGAACGGATATCATTGTAAAAAGCCAGATTTGCCTTGCAGACAAATCTGGCTTTTTACATGCCAAAGAGTAACCAAACGGAGCAGAACAGGGATAAAAGAAAGCAAAAATAAACCTTTTACCGCCTTCGTTTTGGCGAAAAGCTTATCTTTGATTGAATTCTGATAAAACTTCAGACTTTGGGTACTTTTTCGTATAACTGTCAATGATAGATTGATCTTTACTGATGATTAGTATCCACGAACTGTCGGAAGGAACAATTTCAACAGAAGAAAGCGGGTGTTGAAGAGCTACCGGGTTTTGATAATATCCGTAATAATCTTTGGACGATGGCAGCGGGTGCATGAACACTTCTTCAAGCGGGAGATCCTTTTGGAATCCGCAAAGGCAGCCCGCACGCGCCGAAGGCGTGCATCACAGGCAAAGCTGCATCACGCACGAAGTGCGCATCACGTTCCGTAAGGAACGCATCACGCAAAAATAGTCTCTTTTGTCAGGTAGACAAAAGAGACTATTTGTTGGTGCCGGTGACCGGGCTCGAACCGGTACGCCATCGCTGGCGGTGGATTTTGAGTCCACTACGTCTACCAATTCCATCACACCGGCATTGTTCTATCATTATAAGCTACACAGGAGAAAAATGCAAGTGGCAGTTTTGGAAGCGTTGGATTTTTTATACTTTATACGAACTTTAGCCTGCTATTTCATGAAATTTCAGCATTGAGCGTAAAATTAATGATGGAAATTTGAAAATTCTATGGTATAATAGGAGAGTATGGAATAGTTCCATACTTATACGTACTATATTCCGTTTGGAATAAATATTATTTTGGAGGTAATTCCTATGGGCACACCTGTTGTTGTTGCATACGGCAGAACCGCTTGCTGCCGCTCCCGTAAGGGCGGTCTTGCTGACATGCATCCTATTGATTACGCTGCACAGGCTCTGAAGGGCGTAATTGAGAAAGTTCCTTATGTTGCTGAGCACGTTGAGGAGATCGGCGATGTTATCACCGGCTGCGCAATGGCTATCAACGAGCTGAACCTGAACGCTTCCCGTCTGATCGTGAACCGTGCAGGCGGCACCGCTTGGGACGATATCCCCGCTCAGACCATCAACCGTTTCTGCTCCTCCGGTCTGCAGGCTATTTCCACCATCGCTAACGCTATCACCGCTGGTCAGTACAAGATCGGCATCGGCGGCGGCGTTGAGTGCATGACCAAGTGCTTTGGTCCTTTCCCTGTTCAGGAGTACGGCAACCCCTGGATCATCGAGAGCTATCCCGGCGGCTACATGACCATGGGTCAGACCGCTGAGAACGTTGCAAACGACTACGGCTTCACCCGTGAGGAGATGGACACCATGGCTCTGACCTCCCACACCCGTGCTGCCAAGGCTCGTCTGAACGGCAAACTGGCTCCCTCCATCATCCCCGTTGTGAAGCCCGACGGCACTGTTGTCGACTATGATGACGGCATTCTGGCGAACATGGACGGCACCCTGAAGACCTCCATGGAGAAGATGGCTTCCCTGAAGACCTGCTTTGTTCCCGAGGACAAGGGCGGCAAGGTTACTGCTGCTACCTCCTCCCAGACCACCGATGCTGCTGCTTACGTGATGCTCATGGATGAGGACTACGCGAAGGAGCTGGGCATTAAGCCCATCGCTAAGCTGGTTGACTTCCAGGTTGCTGGCTGCGACGCTACCCGTATGGGCATGGGCCCTGTTTATGCCATTCCCAAGTGCCTGAAGCACGCTGGCATGAAGCTGACCGACATGGATGTCATCGAGCTCAACGAGGCATTTGCTTCTCAGGCTATGGCTTGCGTGAAGAACGTTGTCAATGATCCCATGCTCGAGGGCTTCCAGCAGATGTGGGATGACGAGAAGGTCAACCCCTACGGCGGTGCTATGGCTCTGGGTCATCCCATGGGCGCAACCGGCGCATTCCTGACCTGCAAGGTTCTGGATTACCTCCAGGATCCCGAGACTGCCGGCAAGTACGGCATGGTCACCATGTGCATCGGCGGCGGCATGGGCGCTTGCGGCATCTACGAGCTGCTGTAATTATCATTACATCGGAAAGGGCGCTGCTTCGGCAGCGTCCTTTTTCTTTGGAGGGATTGCCTTGTTTCTTTGGGAATACCTGAAAGCCTGCGGAAAGCCCATTGTCGTTTATGGAATCGGAAATGGGGGAGATAAAGTCTTTGCCTGCTGTCAGGAATGGGGACTGCAAGTCAGCGCTGTGTTTGCCAGCGACGACCATGCAACGAAAAAGACCTCTCATGATTTGCCTGTAGGTACTTATGATACGGTGATGGAGCGGTATCCGGATGGGGTAATCCTTGTGGCATTCGGAACCTATGATATGGAGATTGTTCAGCGGATTCGACAGATGGGGCAGAACCATGCGGTTTTTGTGCCGGATGTTCCGCTGTTCGGGGGGAGCATTTTTACCCGGGAATATCTCGCCGCAAATGAATTGGACATTCAGAAAGCCAGATCTCTGTTCTCTGATGAATGGTCCTGCAACGTCTTTGGTGCTATGCTGCGGGCAAAATGCTCCGGCAGGTTGGAGGACTATCTGTCTGCGGATACACCGCGCAGCGAGGATCTGAAGCTCCTGAATCTGGGGGATAAGGAAGCCTATCTGGACCTGGGTGCCTATAACGGAGATACCATTGAAGAATTCCTGAATCTCACTGAGGGGCACTATGCCTCTATCACAGCCTTTGAACCCAATGCTCAAAACTACCGGAAGCTCCAGACCTATGCCGCTTCCAAAGAGAATCTACTGCTCTATCCCTTTGCCAGCTGGAATGAACCTGCGGTACTGACCTTTTCCGGCAAAGGCGGAAGAATGTGCGCCAAGGTTCCGGAGCTGCCCGGTCAATATAAACATCTTCACGAAGTCGAGGCAATTCCGGTGGATTCCCTCAGTGAGGATTTCACATTTGTGAAGATGGATGTGGAAGGGGCTGAGCGGGAAACACTTTTGGGTATGCAGGAGACGATCAAGCGATGTCATCCCAAGCTGCTGATCAGCTGCTACCATCGTACGGACGATTTCATTCGGCTGCCCCTTCTTCTGGAGGAGCTATGCCCGGGGTATCGGATGTATTTACGGAGGAATCCCTGCATTCCAGCGTGGGAAATCCAGCTTTATGCCATCTATCCGGAAGAAACATAGAAATTAAGCAACACGCAGACAGAAGTCGATCTGTCTGCGTGTTTTGAGGTGATTTATGCAATCACAAGGTCGCCGTTCTCCACTGCAACCTTCATTTCTGTGCCGGGGAGAATATTACCGGTGAGAATCTTCCGGGCAATGAGGGTTTCCACAGTATGCTGCAAATACCGGCGCAGAGGACGGGCACCATACAGGGGATCATATGCGGCGTCAATGATGAACTGCTTTGCTTCCTCTGTGACAGAGCAGGAAAGCTGCTTGTCAGCCAGACGGCGGTTCAGATCCTTCAGCTGGAGATCAATGATGCCGGTGATGTTTTCCTTGGTCAGGGGCTTGTAGAATACGATTTCGTCCAGACGGTTGAGGAATTCGGGACGGAAGCTCTTCTTCAGCAGAGCATTTACCAAATCCTTTGCCTCTTCGGTAATGGAACCATCCTGATCAATGCCGTCCAGCAGGTACTGGGAACCAAGATTGGAGGTCAGAATGATAATGGTGTTCTTGAAGTCCACAGTTCTGCCCTGAGAGTCGGTGACTCGGCCATCATCCAGAATTTGAAGCAGCACGTTGAATACATCGGGATGTGCTTTTTCCACCTCGTCAAAGAGGATGACGCTGTAGGGCCGTCTGCGGACGGCTTCGGTGAGCTGACCGCCCTCCTCATAGCCCACATAACCGGGAGGCGCTCCGATCAGACGGGATACGGAGTATTTCTCCATATACTCGGACATGTCGATACGAACCATGTTCTTTTCGTCGTCAAAGAGATTCTCTGCCAGAGCCTTGGCAAGCTCTGTCTTGCCCACGCCTGTGGGGCCAAGGAACAGGAAGCTGCCGATGGGACGGTTGGGGTCCTGAATGCCTGCCCGGGAACGCATGATTGCTTCGGACACAGAGCGAACGGCTTCGTCCTGACCAATCACCCGTTTGTGAAGGGTATCCTCCAGATGCAGGAGCTTTTCACGCTCACCCTCCACCAGACGTGCCACAGGGATGCCAGTCCAGCGTTCAATGATTTTTGCGATCTCGTTCTCTGTGACCTTGTCCCGGAGCAGAGAGCTTTCCTTCTGAGATTGTGCAGCTTGCTCGGCCTCCTGAAGGGCACGCTTTGCCTCGGGGAGCTTGCCGTATTTCAGCTCCGCAGCATGCTCCAGATCATAGTTCTGCTCGGCCTCTTCGATTTGACGTCCCAGCTTTTCAATGTCCTCACGGAGCTTCTGGACACGGCCGATGGAGTTCTTTTCGTTTTCCCATTTGGCCTGCATGGTGCTGAAGCTCTCACGCTCCTCTGCAAGCTCCTTCCGAAGCTCCTGGAGACGGGCGGTGGACAGGGTGTCGTTCTCGTTTTTGAGAGCTGCTTCTTCAATTTCCAGCTGAATGATCTTTCTGCGGACCCGATCCAATTCTGTGGGCATGGAGTCCATTTCGGTGCGAATCATGGCGCAGGCTTCATCAATCAGGTCAATGGCCTTATCCGGAAGGAAACGGTCAGTGATATAGCGGTTGGAGAGGGTAGCGGCTGCCACAATGGCAGGGTCGGTGATCTTTACGCCATGGAATACCTCATATCGTTCCTCCAGACCACGGAGAATGGCGATGGTATCCTCCACGGTGGGCTCTGCCACAAGGACAGTCTGGAACCGACGCTCCAGAGCGGGATCTTTTTCAATATACTGACGATACTCGTCAAGGGTTGTTGCACCGATGCAGTGCAGTTCGCCACGGGCCAGCATGGGCTTGAGCAAATTGCCGGCATCCATACTGCCTTCAGTCTTTCCTGCGCCAACAATGGTGTGCAGCTCGTCAATGAAGAGAATGATCTGCCCTTCGCTGTTTTTGACCTCGTTCAGGACCGCTTTCAGACGTTCCTCAAATTCGCCCCGGTACTTTGCGCCTGCAACCAGAGCGCCCATATCCAGAGAAAAGATGGACTTATTCTCCAGATTCTTAGGTACATCGCCCCGAACGATTCGCTGGGCAAGACCCTCGGCGATGGCGGTTTTACCCACGCCGGGTTCACCGATGAGAACAGGATTGTTCTTGCTCTTGCGGGACAGAATTCGGATCACATTCCGGATTTCTTCGTCACGGCCAATGACGGGGTCCATTTTCTTTTCGCGGGCCTGCTTCACCAGGTCTGTTCCATACTTGTTCAGGGCGTCATAGGTGCCCTCGGGATTGTCGGTGGTCACACGGGCGCTTCCACGGATCTCCTTGAGGATTTGCAGACAGCCCTCCTGAGTAATGTCATAGGTCTCAAAGAGCTTTTTCATGTCGCTGTTGGCCTGTACCAGCAGACCAAGGAAAACATGCTCCACGGAGATGAAATCATCCCGCATGCTCTCTGCGATCTTCTCTGCCTCGGTAAACACCCTGTCAACATCCCGGTTGATATAGGTTTTTCCCATTTCCCGACCGGAGCCGGTGACAGCGGGGAGCTTTGCCACCAAATCCTTGGTGGCGGCAATGACGGAGGGCACGGTCTTGCCCATTTTCGTAAGCAGCTGGGGAACCAGTCCGTTATCCTGCATCAGCAGGGCCAGCATAATGTGGCACTGTTCAATCTGTTGGTTATCATGCTCTTCGGCAATGGTGGTTGCCAGCTGAACGGCTTCAATGGTCTTTTGTGTAAACTTCTGTACGTTCATAATTCAGCTTCCTTTCCTGAAACTCTCCCATAAGGGAAACATGTGTTAGCACTCTCTGACTTTGAGTGCTAATTCTCTTTGTGCCCATAGTAACTCGGAAATCACACTTTGTCAATAGGTAATTTTGAATTCTCTGTAAACATGCAAAGGGCAGAGAAAATGAAAAATTTTTGCAGAAATACACACTTTATTACTTGCTATTATCCCATATATGTGGTAATATAGAAATACGGATGAAGCGAAATGCTCCGTCTCGGCTGCTCCCGCCGTGTAAAAATCAGGGGGCATTCTTTTTTGCGGGCATGGTGGAATTGGCAGACACGTTGGATTTAGGTTCCAATGGCTTAGCCGTGCAGGTTCAAGTCCTGTTGCCCGCACCAAATCAGCACGATGGTTTTGATACAAAACCATCGTGCTTTTTCTATATTGGTTGATATTTACACAGCAATTTGATACAATCTATTCGACAAACTGGAATTTGACGAGGTGAGGAATATGCTAAATAATAAAGGTTTTGACTTATGGGCAGATGATTATGATAAGAGTGTGGGATTATCTGATGAAGATGGAACATATCCTTTTGCAGGGTATAAAACTATTCTTAATGCAATATATAATCGGGTTTTAAGTACTTCTTCTAAGACGGTTTTAGATATTGGATTTGGAACAGGAACTTTAACCACGAAGCTTTATGAACACGGATGTGAGGTTTATGGACAAGATTTTTCGGATAGAATGATAGAATTGGCACAAGAAAAAATGCCGAATGCTAAATTGTTTCAAGGTGATTTTTCAAATGGATTGGTAGAACCTTTACTACAACAAAAATATGATGCAATCATTGCTACATATTCTCTGCACCACTTGACAGATTTGCAAAAAATTACTTTCTTAAAAAATCTGCTTCTGCTATTAAATGAGGGAGGATGTATCTACATCGGAGATGTGGCATTTGAAACACGTGTGGAACTTCAAAAATGTATGGCTGAAGCTGGAGATGAGTGGGACGATGATGAGATATATTTTGTATATGATGAGTTAAGGGCACATTTCCCAACAATGAAGTTTGAGAAAATGTCAAACTGTGCGGGACTTATCTCATTACAAAGATAAATTCCAATTTGACAAACTGATTAGCATAGTTTCAGTCCTGAAAGAGAGTTTCACTTCCCGCTTAATAGTTTCATTTTTTGAGTGAAACCAAATGAAACCTTTT
>JAQXMD010000166.1 GCA_029012465.1 Oscillospiraceae bacterium
GACAAACGAAGCAGATCCAACAATGGTCCGGGGGAGGATGGAAAATCACTGAAACCATGTGAAGCATTTTGGGAAACCGGAGCAATCAGAAGTCATGCTTTTGCGGACAATAGGCCAGAATGGAGTCATAATGAATTCCGGCCTGGAATGCAGTCGTTTTCGCATTCCAGGCCGGACACCACTATATATTGTGTTTTATTTAAGCACAATCCACCAAGTATACCGCTTCTCCAGGTAAGGCCCATATGTACCGTTGACTTGGATATACCGAATTTTTGGGCCGTGGCCCGAACGGTAGCCCGGTTCTCGATCATGTATACAGCCAGCGCACAGGCCCGCTGTTCCATGCTGCCCTGCAAAAAGGCACCTCCTACCGATTTACTGGTTGATTCTATGCCCCCTCAGCAGGAAATATTCGGATGCCGTTTGGATTTTGGAGGCTTGCAGGCAGAGTCCTTTCCATTTTTCCGTTTTATTCTTGTTCAAGACAGCCATCCAAAAAATCCCCAAATCTCTCCAGCAGCTCATAATCCACATACAGCTTCAGCCGATGGATCTCATCAATGGCCTCCTGAGGCGGATTGTCTCCGGTAAGCACCTTCAGCAGCTTTCGCTTTTGCGCGTCCACCTCGGTTGGCGTGGTGATGTTGTGATTTTTCCCGGACAGGGGCAGGAAGGTGAACCGCGGATTCCCGGAAAAGGCTTTCTCCAGCACCTGATAGTTATCGGAATACCGGATGATTCTGTCGTCATCGCTCTGGGTAATCAGCACCGGACAGTTCTGCTTTTTCAGGCCGTCCATGGCAGTTACATCCGCCAGCTTTCCGTAACTTCGGCGTTCCTCCATGCGAAGTCCCCGGACAAGGGGTCCGCTGAGAAACGAATAATGGCGCTTCACATGCTCCACCAGTGCCGCCGTGCTGGTGGCAAAGGCCGAGGCGGAAACAATGCCACGGATGTTCCAGTCTCCCAGCACACCCACGCAGTCCACTCCGTAGCCGCCCCAGCTGTGTCCATAGAGCAGCAGCGGAAGCCAGGAAAGCTCCGGGTCCTCTTTCACGAAGTCCAGGCAGCTTTTCAGGTCCAAAATATGCTGCGGAAGGCCGTAGAGTATGCCCTCAGAGTGCCCTGTGCCGCTGCCATCGAAGGCCAGCACCAGATAGCCCCTCCGGGAGAAATATTCACACTCCGGCAGGTAGTCGTCAAGGCTCATCCCGTAGCCGTGGTACAGCACCAGCAGCGCCCTGGGCGGGCACTTTTCGTAGGAGAACAGGAAGCCCCTGAGCTTCTGCCCTCTGTTATTCAGAAAGGATATCTCCCTGCGCTTCCACGCCGGATGCTCCTTCACAAAGTAGGGATAATAGTCTCCACCGCCCTCAAACCGCCGTCGAAGTGTGCTTCGGTAGTTTTGGGCGCCATAGGCGACCAGTCCACCGTACCCCGCCAGGAGCAGTAAGACCGGTATCAGCAGAATCCGCCACATGGAATCAGCCCCTCCTGTTTTCGATCATATACAGCGCCCTCATGCAGCAGAAATTGCCGCATGAGGGCTTTGTGTTCAATATTCGCCCAACCATCTGGCACTGGTTTCGGGAACCGCTTTCCCCTGCCGGAGGCTCTCCGGTACATTCAGCACCCGCTGATTGCGGCTGCCCCGGAAATTCAGTTCCAGACTGCGCTCCTCCATCAGGAAGGGGCCGTCGATGAGCACATCAATGGTCTCCAGCAGCTCCCGCTGGGCTTTTGTGCCCGAGAGCAGCTGTTCAAAGGTGTATCCGGTATAGGAGGCCACCTCATAGCCCGCCGCCTTCAGAAGCTTTCCCAGCCGCGCAAATCCCTCTGCCTGAGCAAAGGGTTCCCCTCCGGAGAAGGTGACGGCTCTGCACAGGGGATTCTTTTTCACAAGCTCCACCAGTGCTTCTTCCTCCCAGGGGGTTCCCCCGGAAAAGTCCCAGGTCTCCGGGTTGTGACAACCCGGGCAGTGATGGGGACACCCCTGCCCGAAAAAGGTCGTTCGGATTCCGGGGCCATCCACAATGCTGTCCCCGGCAATTCCGGAGAGATTAATCATTGTCGGAAAGGCCGTGCTTGACGCGGTCACGCTCCTCGGCGCGCTTTGCGTCGTTCCACTTGTCCATGGTGCCTACCAGATAGCCGGTGATCCGGCGGATGCGCTCAAAGCCTACGCCCTCGCCCAGCTTCTCATTGACGTTTTCATTTACATTACTCATAGCAATTCCTCCTTATTCGATTCCCTGAAACGCAGGCATTTCAGGATACTGCTTTTTCAGTTCCATAACACGCTTGGGGTCGATCATTTCACCCTCACGGCGGCCGCAGCGGGGGCACACGTCCCCGATGACGCCCACATAGCCGCAGACAGGGTCCCGGTCAACAGGATGGTTGATGCTGCCGTAGCCGATTCCTGCATCGTGCATGCAGCGAACCACGGCCTCGAAGGCCTCCACATTCTTTGCAGTGTCGCCGTCCAGCTCCACATAGCTGATATGGCCCGCATTGCACAGAGCGTGGTAGGGAGCCTCCAGCTGGATCTTGCTGTAGGCGGAAATGGGATACCACACGGGAATGTGGAAGCTGTTAGTGTAGTATTCCCGGTCCGTAATGCCGGAGATTCTTCCATAACGCTTCTGATCCATGCGGATAAACCTGCCTGAAAGGCCCTCCGCAGGGGTTGCCAGCAGGGTGAAGTTCATCTTCATCTCCTGAGACTTTCTGTCACAGAAGTCCCGCATGAAGCCCACAAGCTGCAGTCCCTTTTCCTGCATCTCCGGGCTTTCTCCGTGGTGGTGTCCGTAGAGGGCAGTCAGGGTTTCCGCCAGACCAATAAAGCCAATGGAGAGGGTGCCATGCTTCAGGATCTCCCGGAGATTGTCCTGAAGATTCAGCTTGTCAGAATCCAGCCACACCCCCTGTCCCATCAGGAAGGGATAGTTGTAAACATGCTTGGAAGCCTGGATCTCAAAGCGGTCCAGAAGCTGCTGGGCCACCAGCTCCATCATCTCGGTGAGCTTCTGATAGAAACGCTTCTCATCCCCCTGGCTCTCCAGGGCCAGTCTGGGCAGATTGATGGAGGTAAAGGACAGGTTTCCTCTGGAATAGGCGATTTGACGCTCCGGGTCGTAGACGTTGCCCATGACTCTGGTGCGGCAGCCCATGGTAGCAACCTCCGTTTCGGGGTGTCCGGGCTTGTAATACTGGAGATTGAAGGGAGAATCCAGGAATACATAGTTGGGGAACAGTCTCCGGGCGCTGACCTTGCAGCTGAGGCGGAACAGATCATAGTTGGGGTCTCCGGGATTGTAGTTGACCCCCTCCTTCACCTTGACAATGTGGATGGGGAAAATACAGGTCTCTCCGTGACCCAGACCCGCATCCAGCGCCAGAAGAATATTGCGAATGACCATCCGGCCCTCAGGAGAGGTGTCTGTCCCATAGTTGATGGAGGAGAAGGGCGTCTGAGCGCCTGCTCTGGAGTGCATGGTGTTCAGATTGTGTACAAATCCCTCCATGGCCTGATAGGTCTCCCGGTCCGTGCTGTCATAGGCGCGCTTTCTGGCCCGGGTCAGCAGCTTCCCGGCAGCCTCAGGCTGAATGGGGAACTCCGCACAAATCATGGAAATCACGGCCTTGTCAAAATTGGGTGCATTTTCAAGCCGGGCCGTGACTCCGAGGGTCTGCTCCACATCCTGAATCAGTTCCTTCACCTGATCCTTCAGGCCGTCCCGATCCAGCTTGTCCTCCAGTGCCTCGGTAATCATGCGGATCAGAGTCTTGCGGTAGGTTTTCGCAACGCCCTCTGCCATACCGTAGTCAAAGTTGGGAATGGACTGACCGCCGTGCTGGTCGTTCTGGTTGGACTGAATGGCAATGGCAGCCAATGCCGCATAGCTCTGAATGCCCTGGGGCTCACGAAGGAACCCATGACCAGTGGAGAAGCCTCCGTGAAACAGCTTCAGAATGTCAATCTGACAGCAGGTGGTGGTCAGAGAATAAAAATCGAAGTCGTGAATGTGGATATCCCCCTCCCGGTATGCCTTGGCATGCTCGGGACGGAGCAGATACATTTCATTATAGGCCTTTGCCCCCGCCGCACCGATCTGAAGCATGGAGCCCATGGCGGTGTTGCCGTCAATGTTGGCATTGTCCCGCTTCATATCGCTGATACGGGCATCAATGTTGGTGATCTCATCAATGGTCTTCATGAGAGAGGTGCCGGCTTCACGGGCACGGGTACGATTGGCACGGTAGAGAATATAGGCCTTTGCGGTTTCGCCAAAGCCATGGTTCATCAACTGCCGCTCCACAGTATCCTGAATCATCTCAATGCTGGGAATCTGATCGGGACCCCGATGCTCCAGATCACTCTGGACAGCATTGGCAACACGGGCTGCATCCGAAGCATCACCGGCACCGGTTGCCTCCATGGCCTTGAGGATCGCTGCCGCAATCTTATTCTGATCGTAGAGCACGACACGTCCGTCGCGCTTTGTAATGCTTCTAATCATCTAAACGCCCTCTTTTCTCAATAGTCAAAGAACCGCTGGTTTTCGTCAGCACAATATCTTGTACTTTTCATTTCTCTCGCCACTATATTTTGACACACTCATATACAGATGTCAAGAGGCAATCCGTCTCATTCACATAATTTTGTGTCCAGAGCAAAAACTGACCACAATATATTGTGGTCAGTGTCATTTTATATACTCTGTCTTGTTTCCCCACGCCTCCAGCACGGCCCCAAGGAGCCGCACAAAGGGCGCCACCGTATCAAGGCGCACCCGTTCCTGCAAAGAGTGTGGGTCCAGAATGTCCATTCCCATGGAGATCATGGGAATCTTCGGGGCGATGTGATGGAAAATGGAAGTCTCCAGTCCCACATGGACCGCGGTTTTCCGAAAGGTATGTCCCAGAAGTCTTTCGGCGGTCTCCATGACCAGCTCGGACAGTGGGTCCCGTTCCTGACCCGGCCAGGCGGGATAGGAGCTTCCCTCCGCCTCATAGCCGAAGCCCTCAGCCGCCATGGCGTAGAAGGCCCCCCGCTGGGACATATCCTCCTCCCGGCAGCTTCTGAGAAAACTGCGGACCTCCAGTCGTTCTTCGTCTCCATAGAGCATCCCCATACTGCCGGAAAAGCCCACCACATCCGAACAAAGGGGGTGCATATCCACCACGCCGCACTGAATGAGACCTCCCAGCGCCAGGAGGTTATCCCGTTCATCCACCGTCAGTACCCACACGGGCATTTCCGTTTTTTCCGCCGTCAGTGTGATCTCCGGCTCCTCCGGGCAAAGCTCCCGCAGCTCCTGCTGAAACAGCCCGCAGGCCTCCTGAAGCCTGTCCATATCCCGTCCGTCAATGACAATGACCGTCTCCCCTTCCGCCGGAATGGCGTTGTGGGTGCTGCCTGCGGAAATGGATGCCAGTTCATAAGGGAACTCCAGAGATTGCAGCAGCCACACCAGGCATCTTCCGGCGTTGGCTCTGCCGGAACCGATGTCGTCCCCGGAATGACCGCCCAACAATCCGTACAGGCGAATGTGAACCGCCTGATCCATCATGGGGAAAAAGCGCTCTGTTTCCTTGGTAAAGGTCTGGCGCAGACCTCCGGCACTGGAAATGAGAATTTCGCCGAAATGGAAGCTGTCCAGATTGATGAAGCCCATGCAGCCATCCAGTGTATGTTCATCCATGGCCTTTGCCCCTGCCAGTCCCCGCTCCTCATCCACCGTAAAGATCAGCCGCAGTGGCCCGTGGCTCCACTGTCCTCCCGCAACCGTCAGAGCCGCTGCCAGACCCATGCCGCAATCCGCGCCCAGCGTACTGGTTCCGTCAGAACGAAGGAATCCGTCCCGGATCTCCGTACGCACCGGTCCCGGCTTCCGTCCGTCACTGCTGACCCAGACCATATCCATATGAGCCTGCAAAGCCAGCGGCGCTCCGGTCTCCCTTCCTGCCGTTCCGGGGACATCACAAAGGATGTTCAGCATACAGTCCCGTTGGGGCTCCAGTCCCATACGCCGGAGCCGCTCCATCAGATAATCACTGACCGCCTGCTCCTGCCCAGACCCGCGAGGAACGGCACACAATCCATAAAACTCCTCCAGCACCTGCCGGAGAAGGACTTCGTCCTGTATCATAGGTTCACCCTTCTTTCTGCATATAGTATATCATATTCGCCATCGTTTTTCTATCTTTCTCCCCCGGAATCCAAAAAAACGAAAGTGGAAGAATGAAACAACAAACTTTTTGAAAAAAGTCCTTGACAAACGCCGAACAGAGGGGTATAATATCCATGCTTTTGAGAGCTGCTGGTATAGCTCAGTTGGTAGAGCAGCTGATTTGTAATCAGCAGGTCGGGGGTTCGAGTCCGTCTACCAGCTCCACCCTTTCCAAAAGTTCGTATGGGGGATTTCCCGAGTGGCCAAAGGGGACAGACTGTAAATCTGCTGGCTTCGCCTTCGGTGGTTCGAATCCACCATCCCCCACCAGACCCTGAAACTGTTGATTTTCCAATGGTTTCAGGGTTTTTCGTTGTTGTTTTTCAGATAACCAACATGCCCTAAAAAGGAACGAAAAGGAACGATTTACAATGGCAAAATAATGGCACTTTTAATAATCGGAATGCTATTCGAAGCAAGAATACAAACAGACCATTATCCGAACAAATGGATGAATGGTCTGTTTATGCATATGCTCTAACGAATTTCGTTATTTTCTAACAATTTCCTGCGAAACCCTAGAATAGCTGTTAGAATCTAACGCAAAGGAGCATGGCTATGATA
>JAQXMD010000167.1 GCA_029012465.1 Oscillospiraceae bacterium
TTTTTTCGGTTTTCTGAGATAAGGGGCATGCTGCGATTCAGGAGGATACAGACCCCTCCTTCCTTCGCTTGAAATGGTTATACAGCAGGAGGAACGCTGCGCCTGTAATCAGCAGGATGCCTCCAATGGTATACGGTTTTGAACCGGCTCCGCCGGTTTGCGGGAGCTCACAATATGGCGTGTTGACGAAGGAAGCGGGTTTTACAGCTCCAGACTCAATTTTGCCGGAAACAATATAGCCCTGGCTGTTGTTGACTGTGGTGCTGTAGCCCCTGCGGGATTCCTCCGCCTCTGTCACCCGGTAGTAGGTGCCTGCGGGGATACCGCTGATGGTGGCTGTTTGTCCCGCTTTCAGCTTGATGGTTCCCCCGGATTTTATGGTGCCATAGGTGTTGTCGCTGAGCTTGTAGCTGAAGGTCTGTTTCAGAGCCGTGCCGTTTTCGTCGGTCAGCAGTTCAACCTTGAACCCATATTCTTCATTGGTGAAATCTCCGTTTGCCGGGTCGCTCACTGATTTGGCGATTTCCAGACTGCCGGTATCCCGGGAGGTGGTGGCGCTGGACACGGAGGGCAGGGTGAAGCTCATGTAACAGGTGGAACCGGTGTCGCCACGTTCCGTGTAGAAGAACGACAGGGTGTGCTGTCCTTCAGAACCAACCGGCAGATAATCCCGCAGATTCACATATTCACCCACGGAGCTGTGGACGCCGCCAATGTCGCAGACCAGCGTCTGATCCAGGAACACCCAGAGATCATCGTCTCCGAAGAAATAGTATTCCAGAGGCCCTTCGTAGTCCGCTGTCAGACTGAAGCTGATGGCAAAGTTCATGCCGAAGAACCAGTTGTGTGCCCGGCCATCGTCGCCATACGGGAAGTCGGCTGCATTGTTAGACCACCCACTGGTAGGATTGCCACCCTCATTGAAGCCCTGAAATTTTCCGGGGTTACCGTAAGTACCCCAGAGAGCGTCAGTTCTGCCTGCCGCCTGATCCATGGGCCAGAAATTGTTGGTGAAGATGTGGGTATGTGTTTTCCCGGAATAGGGGGAGGGGTTGAAGAAGTATTGCAGACCACTAAGCGTGTTGCTCTGACCATTGGAATTGTTCAGAGTGGCGGCGCTGAGGGTGTAGGTGTCTCCAACCCGATCGAAGGTCAGGGAACTGCCGGAGTAGGTCTGTTTGTACTGGGCATCTCCCTCGTTAAACAGCTTTGGCGCAGCAATGGCTGCGTTGTAGCGGATGGTGCCATTCGCATTCAGACCGGCAGCGATTCCAAAGGTTGTACCACCGTAATTACTGTTCTTGCTGTTATACTTATTCAGATTATTACCATCAAACAAATATTCGCCCATACCTGTACCGCAGTTGGCGTTACCAAAGGCCAGAACATTGGCACCGGACTCCCAGATTGCAGCATTTGTATAATTATCCTTGCTGTTGATTCCCGTAATGCCGGTCCGCCAGCGGCCGTCTGAGTTCTGACCACTGGAGATGTTGTAGTCATAGAAGGTGGTGCCGTTGTGATATGCACCGTTGCAGGTGTCGGAAACCAGCCGGATGACTGTTCCGTCCTGAACCAGAATGGTATTTTCCGTGACCTGACCGGCCTCATTGGTAAAGGCAATTTTATCCCCGTAGGGATATATGTCCCAATCATCACGGTTCAGACTTGTACCTTTCTTTCCGTCCTTCAGAATCCAGATTTCCTTCAACGCATAGTTTTCATTTTCCTTGAGCTTGTTGAAGTAATCCAGACTGGGAGAGGATTCAAACTGAAAGACGCCTTCACTGTATAGCTTTGTCAGCTTTGTGACGGTCTTGACCCGGTAGAGCGGGGTCGAATCGCCGTTGTTCTGATTGGTGTTTTGGCCAATTCCCTCCAGATAGAGCGACTTGGTTGCCATGTTGCCGCCGTTGGTTGGCAGAATGCCGCCGGTGGTATCAATGACCTTCAGACTGGTATCGCCGGACGTGGCATACCGGGGAATATTGCAGTAATACTGCACCGAGAAGTCCGGATTGGCCTGAGTGGCCACGATTTCCACCGGTTGGTTGACCGCCTTGATATCAAATGTGGTCTGGCCGCCGGACTGGGTGGTAGTCACATCCAGGGGCGTATCTCCAAGGCCCCGGCAGGACCAGAGAATTCCGTCGGCATTGTTGACAGTGATCGTGACATCGGTGCCGCTTGGGACGTTCTGAGACAGCTCCTGCAGCTCCAGATCGGAATAGACCCCGTGGGTATCATCCACCACAGTGACGGAATACCAGCTGCCGCCGGACATCGCAGCCGCAGCAGCCTCCGAAAGATTTGTCATTGTTTCAGACGCCGCAACGGGCATGTAATAACAGACAATGTCACCGTTGGTCTCCAACGCCGAGCCGATGTTCCAGGTGTCATCCTGATTCTGGGTATTTGTGCTGCTGGAAATCTTGTACTGCTGATTTAATTTCCAGAATTTCGCACCAGCATTCTGATATATCTGTAGTTGCTCAGAATTCTTCTGCGTATTGTTGTTCACATCGATGTAGAAAGACGAATTCTCTTTCAACTGGAAGCTCACAGTGCCGTTTGTTTCCGAAATCACCTTCCAGCTGCTGTGGGTCGCGGGGGAATTCCACAGGACAAGCTTCTGTAAATTTCTTTCGCCTGTTCCGGACAGGTTAACCAGAAGACTGCTGCTTTTAAAGGGCGAGATGTAGTGATAGCCCTCGTGCCCCTCTGCTTCAGCATCACGAATCCGGAAAAGCTGCGCGTCCGAATTGTTGATCTGATAAAGCTGAATAGCAGTTCCCTGTGTGTAGTTTGCGCCGTCAACATCCATGCAGAAATTGGTTGGAGCCTTAGAATTTTGATCACAATAGACGATTTGATAGAGATCATTATAGCTGTAGGCGAAGTGATACCCGGGGTGGTCTGTTGCAGCGGTATATCCGTAGTCGCCAAAGAACTGCGCCGCCATATCAGAGGTGATATAGGCGGTATTATTGCTTGTGTAGTAGTAGGGGAGGGAACCCACCGTCTTCCACTGGCCGTCTACCAGAACCTTGAATGTCACACTGTGGCTGTTCACATCGCCCCTGGCCGGAGAGACATGAACCGTGGAGGTAATGTTCGGCAGGGTGAGGGTACCCTCAGTGACGGAAACCGTCTCCGTGTGCCCGTCGCCATAAGCGGCAAGCCATGTGGTTACATCGTCGGTTACTCCCCAAGTAAAGCTTCCGCCGGTGAGAATCGGATCGGATTTTTTCAGCAGTTCGCCATTTGCGTTGTAGATGGAAACGGTGTAAAAGTCACTGCCCGTGGTAGGAACCGATTCCAACGTTGTGGTAAGGTCATTTTTCGTGTTTCCCGGAAGGAAATAGATGTTATATCCGGATCTGGGATTCTGGTTCCGCGCCAGGGGGAGCAAAGTCGAATTGCTTTTGGTTGTATCCAAATAAGAAAAGGTATCACAGTGCAGGTTGGCGTTTAAATGGGTCTCTTTCCGCTGGTAGGCAAATTGCAGGGCGGCATTTGTGGCATCAGGTTTGAAACCATAGGGCCCAAGGATGGAATTCGCCTGAGCAACGGTGATGCAGTCCCGGTTGTTATTCTCCCACTTAGTTGTAGTGTAGTCACCGTACCATCCCGTTTTGGTGGAGCCCACGCAAACCCACTGACCGTCAATGTGGACGAAGTAGTCCACAGGCAAAACGTCCGGGCCGATATCTGTATTGTTGATGCCGTAGGCAGCCATCACCAGCGTACCAACTACGGAGAAGCCATCCTGATTGTGGGTGAAGCTGGTGGAGCCATCCTCCTGCTGTTCCACTGTGACATTCAGAATCTCGGTGCCGTCCTCAGAGAAGTGAACCGTCTGGTAATTGGAATTCTCATCCGTTTCCACGCTCTGGGCGTAGGTGATTGTCACCGATACCGGCGCGGCGGGCTCATATTCCACGCCATCTATCTGGAAGGAAATATCAAAGAATCGGGCAAAGACTACCGTCTGCTCTGTTTCCTTCGTTTCCATAGCTGCGGCAGCCTGGGCATAATAGTCCTGATAGGCCTGAGAATCCTGTGAAATCTCCGTGACCACCAGTTCCACGCCCTCGGGGAGCTCCGCGTCTGCGCCGTAGCGCACCGTCACCGTGTAGTCCGTGCCTTCAAAGGTCAGCTCTGTGAGATCTTCCTCCATGGGCTCCTTACAACGATCCGTATGGATATGCTCTTCCAGCGGGCAGACTCCTTCGCCGCCGCAGTCCGAACTGTGGACATGGCCCTGCTTCCCACAATAGAAGGTTTGCTCCGGCAGCCGGCCATAGCCCTTAATCGCAGGATCGTCCAATTCATAGGTGACAAGGCGCACCTGCTCGGAAGAGTTGCCTTCAATGGCAACGAGCCTTTCCGGCGTTTTCTCAGTGGCCGGAATCCGTTCCACAACCAGACCCACATGATCCGACACACCGTCCTGTTCCCAGTCGTAGAAAATCAGGTCGCCGGATTCGGGAGCGTAGCTTTCCGCTTTGCGATACAGGTTGTATTTTTCTTTTTCCAGCGCCTCAATCCACCACTGGCAGTTGGCCTCGTAGGGAATGACCTCCCGCGGAATCTCCGCGTAGTTCAGGCAGAAGGATACAAACATGGCGCACCAGTCTCCGTAGGGGATGCCGTACCAGTCACCAAAACGGGTATATCCGCGATGAGACCCATCCTCCAGAACGATGTAATTACTAGTGCTTTCGGTGTAACCCAGCTGGGTTTTGGCGACGGTAATCACATCCTGCCGCCATTCTCCGGTGAGCTTCAGGTCGGCAAAAAGCTGTTCCCACTGCTCCTGAGTTTCCACGTCCGCAGTCAAATCAATGTCGGCATCCGTGTCCTCCTCCGCATCCTCCGCACTGCTGCATTCCTCATCATGGGTATGCTCCTCCATTCCGCAGGTCAGCTCCCAAAGGCCGTAGCAGAGGGCGGTGTGGGTGTGATTTTCATCTTCGGGGAGGGTACAGGTCAATGCCTCGGTGTCAACCGGTACCGTCACCTGAGCAAAGCATGCATCATCGTGCTGATGCTCCAGAACCTGAATCTTACCGCAGGTCAGATTTCCCGCATCATCAAAGCACTCTGCGGTGTGTTCATGGAGAATGATTTCGTTCTTGTCGCAGACCAGCATTTGAACACCATTGTCTTCCGCCGGTTCCGTGGACAGATCGCAGATCAGCGTCTTGATTTGCTCATAGCACTGGTCGCTGTGCTGGTGGGCAGGCTCCTCGGTGCAGCCGCAGGTCAGTTCCCGAATTGTCTCATAGCAGCCTTCGCCATGCTCGTGTTCCTCTGTGCAGATAAGCTGGGAGGTCTCTGTATAACAGTCATCGGTATGCACATGGGCCGGTTCCGTGGATTCCGAACAGATCAGTTCCCCGCGTTCCATGGTGTAACAGGCATCAGTATGTACATGGGGTTCCGAGGAGATCACAGCAAAACAGCTTTCGTTATGCTTATGGGTCTTGATCTCCGGCAGGGGACACCATAAATCTCCGTTTTCGTCATAGCAGTTGGAATCGTGCTGATGGACAACAAAATCCGCATAGCCGCAGACTAGGTTCCCTTCGCTGTCATAGCAGGAATCCTGATGCCGGTGGAGCTCCAGAGTCTCGGTTGTGCAGGCCGGCTCCCATTGAGTGACGGAAGTCACCTGTGTGTAGCATGCCATGGAATGGACGTGTTCTGGTATCTGGCATTCCATCGTAATGGCCGGAAGGATCAACGCGTAGACTGTGCAAAATACCACCACGCAGGCAAGACTGGTCACGACCCGGGTCCATTGCCGCTTCCTTTTGTGCGCTTTCGTAAATTTCTCAGCGCTTTTCAGCGCATCATGCTTCATGTACGTTCACTTTCCCTCTTATTTCAACGTTCCGAAGTCCGGCAGGGGCCAGACCCGGAATACAATTCTTCCAACAATCTGTTCTCTGGAGACACAGCCAACTGTCGTGCTGCGGGAATCCACAGAAGTGGCACGATGATCTCCCATACAGAAGTAACGGTTATCCGGCACCTGATAGGGCAGTTCAATGTCACAGTCTCCAAGGGCTTTCTCAGTCAGGTACGGTTCATTCAGCTGCTTACCGTCCACATATACATTTCCCTCATCGTCAATATCCACCCACTGACCGGGGCCGGCGATACAGCGTTTGACCAGAATCTTGTTGCCGATGTAAAACGCAACCAGATCGCCCTGTGCAAAATCTGACCCTTTCAACGAGATCACAATATCGCCCTCGTTCAGCGTTGGCGTCATGGAAGACCCGTAGGTTTGCAGCACGGGCATCCAGATCGTTGCCACCAGAACGGCGATAGCCGCAACCACAATGAGGGTGTACAGGGTGCTGCGCAGTACGCTCTTGTACCGCTTTTTGTATTTCACACGGTTCAGCTCCGCGGTCAGCTGCTCCACAGTCGGCAGATTCCGTGAAGCCGTTGTGTCATCTTTCATGTTATGTTAACCTCTCTTGCCGACAGAATCATTTTACGCAGAGAGTCCTGATCCTCCAGGAGCTTGGCGGCTCTTGCGACGATCTCTTTCCAATACGCGTCCGCTTTTTCATGGACCTTCCGGCTATATTCCTGGGCCTCCAGCCGAATCTCCGCGGCCTGCCGTTCTGCCTGATTCTGCATTTCCCGGCAGATCTCAGTCTGCTGTCCACTGACTCTCTGAATATTCTCCAGATACTGCTGGGCTGCGTTTTCCGCGGCCTGAAACACATCGTTGAGCTTCAGGGCCGCTTCCGCAATGGAACCGGATTCTTCGATTGAAATGACGCGATCCTGAAGTTTGGCTTCCGCCTGTTCCAGCCGGCTTTTCAAGGCTTCATTTTCTTCCATTTGTGTGAGCAGCATCTCCAGCAACTCACTTCGGCTCATTCGCCGCAGCTCCTTGTCCGTCATTTCTTACCTCCGTTCTATATGGAAATACATCCTAAAAAAGCAGAGGAGTCATGTGCCCTCTGCCTAAAGATTTGTCGTCTTCTACAATCTGATTCTGACTTCCTCCATCCGCTGTGTTACACGCGCAATTCTCACAGTAAGCTACAAAAAGTATACGATACAGTGATATGGCACATGAACAATTATCACATTAAAGCGTTTACGTGCGCAGTATAGCACCAGAGTATCAGAAATGCAAGTATTATCAGAAAAAAAAAGGAAAATTAATGTACTTTAATTTATATTTTACGAAATCCTGCCAGCAAAATGTATTTTATTTACAGTAACAGTGGCGGGATACATAGCTCCGTGAGATGCCCATCCTTTCCGCTACCTCCCGTTGGGGAAGGGGCTTGCCGCCCCCAAGGCCGTACCGCCACAGAATGATCTGTTTTTCCCTTGGCTCCAGCACCTGATCCACGAGCTTCACCAGCTTTCTTGTTTCACTTCTCAGATGGGTCTGCTCAAACAAATCCTCGTCGGTGCTCAGCACATCCATCACGCTGAGACTGTTTCCGTCGGAGCCTGTATCCAGAAGCTCTGAAAGGGAAATGTCTCCCGTGGTTTTCCTCTGGGTCCGGAAATACATCAGAATCTCATTTTGAATGCAGCGGCCCGCATAGGTGGCAAGTCTCGCCCCCTTGTCATAGTCAAAGGTGGAAATGGCTTTAATCAGACCAATGGTTCCAATGGAAATCAGATCATCCTGATCGTCTGCGGAAGCGTAATACTTTTTCAGAATGTGTGCCACCAGCCGCAGATTCCGCTCCACAAGGATGTTTCGTGCCTCCAGATCGCCCTGGGCTGCTTTCCGGAGATAAAACTGCTCTTCCTCCGCAGAAAGGGGCTTGGGAAAGGAACCGGTTCCTGTAGTCAGCCGCAGGGAGTATTGAATGAGATTCGCGGTCATCAGAAGCGCTATCATACTCTCACCTCATATGAGCATATGATATATCTGCTTGTCTGCTTTCCGAATTTTCGCAATTTTGTTGCAGGAACCAGAATACATTGATATAATAGTCACAGGATAAGGAGGCTGCAGTATGCATTTATTGGGCCATTTTAAAACAATTACACACCACAAGCTCCTTGTCATGGGCTATTGCTTCCGGGTTGGACTGATTCGTCAGGGACTGATGCATGACATGAGTAAGTATTCCCTGACCGAGCTGAGAGTTGGTGCCAAATACTATACGGGCACAAAAAGCCCCAACGCACTGGAGCGGGAGGAGCTGGGCTACTCCACGGCCTGGCTCCATCACAAGGGGCGCAACCGCCATCATCTGGAATACTGGATCGATTACGGCGGAAGAGATTTTCACATTATGGGGCACCCCATGCCCACCAAATACATGGTGGAGCTGTGTCTTGACCGGATCGCGGCCTGCCGGGTCTATCACGGAAAGAACTATACAGATCGGGACCCGCTGGATTATCTGGTAAACAGCCGGGATTCCCGAATGATGCACCCGGTCACCAAGGCCCAGGTGGTGGAGATCCTCACCATGCTGGCAGAAAAGGGTGAAAAAGAAACCCTGCGCTATATCCGCAGAGTTGTGCTGAAACACGCTGTAGCCCTGTATCCAAGCCTCCCGGAACCGGAGGGGGATCCCGCCGAAAAGGACCCATGTTTTCTCTCCGGGAACCAGCTGAAGGAACTGGCAGATGAGCTTGGAACGCCCTTTTATCTCTATGACGAAAAGGGCATTGTGGAAACTTCGGAACGCTTGAAAGATGCATTTTCCTGGGCAAATGGCTACCGGAATTTCTTTCCTGTGAAGGCAACACCCACAGCCGGGATTTTAAAGCTGCTCAGGGAGCATGGTCATGGTGTCGTATGCTCCTCCGCCGCCGAGCTGGAGCTGTGCCGCCGGTGCGGATTTAAAGGAGACGAAATTCTGTTTCTGCCCAATTATCCCAGAGAAGAAGACCTCGCCATGGCGGAACAGGTTCCCTGTATGCCGGTGCTGGATGATCTGGGACTGCTGAGCCGTTTCCTGAATCACGGCCTTCTCCGGGGCACCGTTGGTATCCGCGTAAAGCCCGACGGAATGTTCCGGTTTGGCCTGACGGAGGTTTCTCCCGACAGCATGAAATTCGGTGTGACGGCTTCCGCCCTGAAGGCCGCAATTCCGAAGCTGAAGGAAGCGGGCATTCGCTCCATGGGTCTGCACAGCTATATGGCCGGAAACACCATGAGCCCGGAATACTATCCGAGGCTCACGGCGTTCCTGTGTGATCTGGCATTGGAGCTGTCCCGGGACATTCAGATTGACTACATCAATATTTCCGGCGGAATCGGCATCGCCTACCGGCCCGGGCAACAGCAGATGGATTTAGCCGCCGCCGCATCGGCGGTAAAAGCTGTATTCCAGGAGAAACTCACCGGAAGCACTTTGGTGAACCCGGGGCTTTACACAGAGCTTGGCCGCTTTGTCACCGGCCCCCATGGCGTTCTTGTGACCCGTGTGACCCACATCAAGGAGGAAAAACGCACCTTTGCCGGTGTGGACGCCTCGTCTGCGGATTTGATGCGCCCCATGATGTACGGAGCCTATCATCACATTTCCGTGGCGGGAAAAGAATGCGTCAAAGATCGAAAGCCCTACGATGTTGTGGGGGCGGTCTGTGAAAACACCGACAAGCTGGCGGAAAACCGGATGCTTCCTGCCCTTGAAGCCGGGGATGTGCTGGCGATCCATGATGCGGGTGCTCATGGCCACTCCATGGGGTACCAGTATGGAGGCCGGCTCCGCAGCGGGGAGTACCTTCTTCATCCCAACGGGGAAGTGCAGCAGCTTCGCCGCCCGGAAACCATCGAAGATTACCTCTCTACACAAGTGTTTTAGCCTCCAAAGCCCAGCGTCAGGGCAAGAAGCCCGAACACACATACGCCTCCCAGTACGATCAACAGCAGTCCCTGCACAAGCCCGGGAAGCATACGCCAGATCAGCTGATTCAGCGCCTCCCGTCTCTGATAGTCCATCCGATAGCTGACACGGCGGGGGGTGGGTGCGGAAAGCAGATCACTGATATAGATGTTTTGATGGGTGGTTCTCATAGCAAATACCTCCTGCAAGTCCATTTGTTTTTCTTTGTGACCTCAGTATACGCTATGTAAAGAACCAATAACGGTACTTGTCCAGTGTATTCCGAAATTCCTCCAATTATGACAAACCCCCGGAGCTGCAAATGAAACATGCAGTTCCGGGGAAAATTCTTATGTCAAATCACAGACCGTATTCAGCGGCCAGCTCCTTGAAATGGGGAAGTGCCCGAAGGATCATATCATGGCTGACGCAGTAGGCAATTCGCACATAGCCGGGGCAGGCAAAGCTGCTGCCGGGTACCACCAGAATGTGATACTTCTTGGCCCGCTGAACGAACTCCTTCTCGTCAGGGGTAGGCGTCTTTACGAACAGATAAAAGGCGCCCTGGGGCTTGATACATTCAAAGCCGCAGTCCTTCAGGCCGTTGTAAAGAGCCTCGCGGTTTCGGTTATAAGCTTCCACATCCGTTGCAGAGTCGATGCACCGGGCAACTGCCCGCTGCAGCAGAGAGGGCGCGTTGACAAAGCCGGATACTCTGGTGGCGATGCTTGCGGCAGTGTAGACAAGCTCAAAGTCATCGCACTCATTGGGAATCAGCAGATAGCCGATTCGCTCGCCGGGAAGACTCAGGGACTTGGACCAGCTGTAGCCCACGATGGTGTTGGCGTAGTACTTGGTCAGGAAGGGAACCTCCACGCCGTCATAGGCCAGCTCCCGATAGGGCTCGTCAGAGATCAGATAGATGGAGGTGCCGAACTCCTTCTGCTTTTCCCGCAAAATTCTGCCCAGCTCCATGCAGGTCTCATGGGAATAGACAACGCCGGTGGGGTTGTTGGGATTGTTGATGATGACCGCCTTGGTTTTCGGGGTGATCTTTTCGGCAAACTCCCGAAGATTTGGCTGGAAATCCACGGTGTTGGGAGAAACTACCACAAGAACGCCGTCATAGTTCATCACATAGTTGCCGTACTCGGTAAAGTAGGGGGCAAAGGTCAGCACCTCGTCGCCGGGGTTTAGAAGCGTTTTCAGAATCACATTCAGGCCGCCTGCCGCGCCAACGGTCATAATGATGTTGCCCGCGCCAAAATCCGTGCCAAAACGCCTGTTGAGGTTTTCCGCAACGGTCTGACGTACATCCTCATAGCCCACATTGGACATATAACCGTGAACCATCAGAGAATCCTCTTCCGTAAGGATATCCACAATGGCATCCTTCACACCGGCAGGTGCCGGAACGGAGGGATTGCCCAAACTGAAATCATATACATTTTCAGCACCGAACGCTCTGGCCATATTCTGGCCCTCTTCAAACATGGCCCGGATCACAGAGTTGTTCTGCGCAAGGCGCTTCATTTTTTCAGAAATCATAATGATTACTCCTATCTGCGGGAAAGACACGGCCGTCATTCCGCGGAAATCAGGGAAGCCCAAGGCTTCCTCAGATGTACAGATAATCCAGCCCGACAAATGAGGGCAGATGCACATAAGTAAAGTATACATCATGGATTTTATCGGGTCAACCTTTTTGACAAACTGACCGAATAAGGGGCGTCTCCATACAGCCAAAGACAAAATTCACAAGATTTTTTGTTGTTTCCTGGGCTTGTAGCTGATATAATAATGTCTGCTGAATAAACCGATTTGCGGTTTATTCAGGCGGTAACTGCCGTATTGATCCATTGGAGCGTGATTGCCATGAAAAAAGAACTCAGAAAACACACCCTGAAGCATCTTCTGCCGTTGATTCTTACATTTGCCATTCTTGCCGCAGGGCTGCTTGGAATTTCCGCCGGGGGACTAGTGAAGCTGGTCTCCGGGCCTGAACCCTTGAACACCGCCGACCCCCAGAGCCAGATGGGCGATTACGTTTCCTTCGATGCCAGCAAGGTCATCGTTGCCTGTGCAAGCCTCAGCAACTCCGGGACCGATCAGGTGCTGAAAACCTATTATCTGCTGCCCGCTGACAACAATATGTACCTTGCTGTGGTGGATTTCAAGGAAGCCAATAACGACGTTCTGACCAAGGCCATGGATCAGAGCCGGGAATACTATCTTGGGGATCTGGAAACCCTCACATCTCTGGGCGATATCTCCGGTACGGTCAAAGCCATTGAGGATGACATGACCGGCTTCCTGACCGATTGCATTGACAACTACGCACTGCCCGGCTATGAAGAGGGGAGAGACAGTTCGCGCCTCATCATTCCCTGTCAGATTGAACTGGACCGGCTTGGGTTCCTGTCCATTCCCCTTGCCCTCATTTTGGGTGGTCTGGGCCTTCTTTGCCTGATAGTGATGCTGGCGCTCCTGATTCCCGCCCTCGCCGGCGCTTATCAGAAAAAGGCCCTTGCCTCGGCGCTGGAACATGATGATGCCGATACCCTTGAGGTGGATTTCAGAGAGGCCAATATCATTGAGCGCATCCATGCGGGCAAATACATCTGGTACCCCAAGGGTGCTTCCAGCCGTGTGATAAAGGCTGAGGATGTTGTCTGGGGCTACATTATGCCCGAACCGCTGGTGGTCAGTAAATACCGCTGGCCTGTGGCTCTGTATGCCGGCCCCCAGGATATGGTTCAGATTTGCTTCATGGACAAAAAGAACTGTCAGAAGCTGCTGGATTCCATTGCCGCGCAGGGACATCCCTTCATCGGAACCTACTCTCCCGCCTATGCCCAGAAGTTCAAAAGCGATTACGAGGGCTTCTGCAAAATGGCTCAGAACGAAGCAAAATGAAAATCACTCCTGCTCCACGAACGGAGCAGGAGTTTTGCTTATTTCAGATTCAGAATCATATCATACCAGACCTTGCCGCCGTGGACGGAATCAGAAACACCCCGGCACACATAGCCGTTTTTCTCATAATAGCCCCGTTTTTCCTCCTTGCAGGTCAGGATAATTCCCATTTGTCCCGTTGTACGGCACAGCGCTTCCAGAGCCTTCAGCAGCGCAGAACCAATACCCCTGCTCTGGTATTCCGGCAGCACAGCCAGACCAAACACCATCTGCCAGGGCTTCCCGGAGTCATGGGGGCAGGAGGGGAGGTACAGATCATCCGTCAGATAGGGTTCATCTCCGCAGCAGCCGTTGATGATGCCAATGAGGGTTCCATCCTCCTTTTCTGCCACCAGAAACCGGTCGGGGAATAATGCAAGGCGAACCTCCATGGCTTCGTGGGAAGCGGCTTCCTCCGGTGGAAAGCACAGGGATTCAATTTCATATGCTGATGAAAGATCTGCAGGACAAGCCTGTCGAATATGATACATTTTTCTGCCTCCTAATGGTTTATCTCATCAATTCTAACATAATTCTGCATAAATTCAAGTCCGGGATTGCAAAATCAGATTTCTGTGGTATAATTTTAACTGTTTAAAGTATTCTATCGAAGGAAGCCGCAATATGCGGCTGTGGAGGTTGCCATGAAGTTTACCAAAATGCATGGAATCGGCAATGACTATGTCTATGTCAACTGCTTTGAAGAAACCGTCAATAACCCCTCCGAGGTTTCCAAATTTGTCTCTGACCGTCATTTCGGCATCGGGTCTGACGGACTTATTCTTATTTGCCCCTCTTAGGTGGCAGATTTCCAGTTGGTCATGTAAAATTCCGACGGCTCCAGAGCCCAGATGTGCGGCAACGGCATCCGCTGTGTGGGAAAATATGTCCACGACCGGGGACTGACCGATCAGGAGTGCTTCACCGTTGAAACTCTGGGCGGAATCAAAACCCTGAAACTGACGGTGGAAAACGGTGAGACCGTTTCCGTCACCGTGGACATGGGCGAGCCAATTCGGGAGCCTCGAAGCATCCCCGTGGATGCCGATGGAGACAGCTTCATCAACCGCAAGGGCGTGGTTGATGGCGTGGAGTGGGGCATTACCGCCGTATCCATGGGAAATCCCCATGCAATCGTCTATGTGGAGGATACGGACAGTCTGGAGCTTCCCAGACTTGGCCCCGGCTTTGAGCATCACCCCCTGTTCCCGGAGCGGGTGAACACGGAGTTTGTTCAGGTGGTCAGCGACACCCATCTCAAAATGCGGGTCTGGGAGCGTGGGGCAGGGGAGACACTGGCCTGCGGTACCGGTGCCTGCGCCTCTCTGGTCGCTTCCGTACTCAACGGAAAGTGTCAGAGAAAGGCAACCCTTGAACTGCTGGGCGGCAATCTGGAAATCCATTGGGACGAAGAGACCAATCATGTATTCATGACCGGCCCTGCCACCTTCGTATTTGACGGAGAAATCAAGCTCTGAACCATGAATAAATAGAATTCCAAGGAGAGAATTTCACATGGCAAAAGTAAACGAAAACTACGCAAAGCTGCCCGGCAGCTATCTGTTTGCAGAGATTGCCCGCCGGGTGGCGGCATATTCCGCAGAGCATCCCGAGGCAAAGCTCATCAAGCTGGGCATCGGCGATGTGACCCGTCCTCTGGCTCCCGCTGTCATTGAGGCCATGCACAAGGCCGTGGACGAAATGGCTCATAAAGAGACCTTCCGTGGCTACGGCCCGGAGCAGGGCTATGACTTTCTTCGGCAGGCCATCGTAAAGGGCGACTTTGCTCCCTACGGTGTAAACATTGCCGAGGATGAAATCTTTGTATCCGATGGCGCCAAGAGCGACTGCGGAAATATCGGCGATATTTTCTCCACCCATAACGTTGTAGCCGTCTGTGACCCGGTATATCCGGTCTATGTGGACACCAACGCCATGGCAGGCCGGGCAGGGGAGTACCTGACCGATGAAGAGCGTTGGAGCAACATTTACTACATGCCCACCACCGCAGAAAACGGCTTTGTGCCGGAGCTGCCCAAGACGCCTGTGGACCTTATCTATCTCTGCTCTCCCAACAACCCCACTGGCACCACCCTGAACCGTGACCAGCTGAAGGTCTGGGTAGATTACGCCAACGAACATGACGCCGTGATCCTCTTTGACGCAGCCTATGAGGCTTTCATTACAGAACCCGATGTTCCTCACACCATATATGAAATTCCCGGTGCGGAGACCTGTGCCATTGAGTTCCACAGCTTCTCCAAGACCGCCGGCTTCACCGGCAACCGCTGTGCCTACACCGTGGTGCCCAAGGCGCTGGTTCGTCAGGGTCAGAGCCTCAACGCCATGTGGAACCGCCGACACACCACCAAGTTCAACGGTGTTCCCTATGTGGTACAGCGGGGTGCTGAGGCCGTTTACTCGGAGGAGGGCCGCAACCAGGTCCGGGAAACCATCGCATTCTATCAGGAGAATGCCCGTGTCATTCGGGAAGGTCTCAAAGAGGCCGGACTGGAGGTCTACGGCGGTGTCAACTCCCCCTATGTATGGTTCAAGACTCCCACGGATTCCTGGAGCTTCTTTGACCGGCTGCTGAAGGAAGCCAATGTGGTTACCACCCCCGGTGCAGGCTTTGGTCCCAGCGGCGAGGGCTATATTCGTGTCACCGCCTTCGGTGATGCCGAGGCCACGAAAGAGGCTGTCAAGCGCATCATTGAACTGCTCAAGTGACATATCCGATGATAATGCCCCCGAGGCTGGTGCTTCGGGGGCATTCTATTGCTTATCGGAAAACCCGCATATTTTCATCATAGATCTCCAGCCTGTGAGCTTTGGAGAAGTCCGGTGTGTACTCCGGCAGATAACGCTCGATGGCCTTCACCAGATACTGGGGATTGAGCGATGGGTTCTGGGCACAGACCACAGCGGAAAGCTCCAGCTCCTGAGGGGAGATTCTGGAAACGCCCATGGAGGAGATCATGGGCCGGATATCCGTTTCCGCCATACCCTTCTTGGTTTTCTTCTCAATCAGGATGGTCTCCCGGTCAAACAGCCCCCGAATGGCCTCAAGACACTGGTCACTGGCTCCATTGTCATACTCCAGCCGGGTATTCACATGGAGATACCGTAGATTCTTGACCTTTTCCGAGCTGTCATAGGCTTCCAGAACCCGAATTCCCGCAGGGAAGTAGGGATTCAATCGCTCTGGCAGGGTTTCCAGAGCCACCCCCTCTTCCTCCAGTGTGAAATCCAGCAGCTCACACTGACTGCTCATGCCAACGCTCAGGGGAAGGGCCATAGATACATAGGCGTGGGGACTCATGCCCTGGGTAAACTTGATCTGGAGCCCTGCCCGGAGAAATATTCGCGGGAACATGGCCATGGTGTCCAGATGTGAGATATAGATGGCCTTTCCGGTCTTTTCAAACAGCAGTCTATTCATCGCAGGGCCCTCCCTGATACAGAAGATTGGCGCCGCAGCCGGTACACTGTTTCCGACAGTCGGGGGTGATTTCGGAGCGATAGGCCGCCTCCCGCTCCCGCCAGAAGAATTTTCTGGGAATGCCGATGGAAACGGTCTCCCAAGGAAATCTCTCGTCCTTCCCCCGCTCCCGCTGGGCGTACCATTTGGGGTCTACGCCGCAGGACTCAAAGGCATCCATCCATTTTTCCATGCTGAAATAGTCCGTCCAACCGTCCATTTTGCAGCCATTTTCATGGGCCTTCAGCAGCACCTTGCAGAGCTTTCTGTCGCCCCGGCAGAGAACCGCCTCCAGCATGCTGAGATCAGACTGATGATAGTTGTAAACGATGCTCTTCCCCTTCAGGTTGTCCTTCAAAAGCTTACACCGGCGGAGATACTCCTCCGGGGTGATCTGGGCCTCCCACTGGAAGGGGGTACCGTTTTTGGGAACGAAAAAAGCGGTGGAAATGGTGATGGTCACGCCTCTTGCCCGGTTGGGGCTGTTTTCCCGCCAGACCCGCCAGACCTTATTGGCCAGGTCCGCAATACCCAGAACGTCCTCGTCGGTTTCCGTGGGCAATCCCAACATGAAATACAGCTTCACCTTGTTCCAGCCTCCGGCAAAAGCTGTGGCGCAAGAACGTAGGATGTCCTCCTCGGTGACATTTTTATTGATGGCGTCCCGGAGCCGCTGGGTTCCGGCCTCCGGTGCAAAGGTCAGACCGCTCTTGCGGACCTTCTGGACCTTTTCCATCAGCTCCACGGAGAAGTTGTCCGCCCGAAGGGAGGGGAGACTCAGGTTGATGCCTCTGGGAACGCAGTAATCCAGCATTTTGTCCGCAAACTCCGGCAGCTTTTTATAGTCGGAGGTGGACAGAGACGACAGGGTGATCTCGTCATAGCCGGAATTCTCCAGAGATTTCACCGCCAGCTCATAGAGCCGCTCCGGGCTTTTGGGCCGGACAGGCCGATAGCAGAACCCCGCCTGACAGAACCGGCAGCCCCGGATGCAGCCCCGGAATATTTCCAGAACCGTTCTGTCGTGGACGATCTGGGTAGAGGGAACAATGGTGTCCGTGGGGAAAAAGGCTTTGTCCATGTTCTGCACAATGCGCTTTACAACGGTTTCCGGTGCGCCCTCCAGAGGTATGATATCCCGGATGGTTCCATCCTCGTTGTAGGTGTGCTCGTAGAGAGAGGGCACATAGACGCCGGGGATCTTGCAGACCTCCAGCAGGAATTCCTTGCGGGTGAGACCACGGCGTTTGGCGCTGCGGTAGCACTCCAGCACCTCCACATTCAGATCTTCACCCTCGCCGATGACGGCAAAGTCCAGAAAATCCGCCATAGGCTCACAGTTATAGGTACTGGTGCCCCCGGCAAAGACCATGTGCCTGAGCGTTTCTCCCCGATCCTTTGCCAGCAGGGGAATATGCCCCAGCTCCAGCATGTTGAGCACATTGGAGTATGCCATTTCATATCCGATGGAAAAGGCAATCAGGTCAAAATCCTCCATGGGGTCATGGCTTTCCAGCGCCCAGAGGGGGAGGTTGTGCTTCCGCATTTCCTCCTCCATATCTCCCCATGGGGCGAACATCCGCTCACACCAGACGCCCTCCATCCGGTTCATGATCCCATAGAGAATCCGCATGCCCAGATTGGACATACCGATTTCATAGGTATCCGGGAAGCAGAAAGCCACCCGCAGCTCCACCTGAGATTTGTCCTTGATAATCTCGTTATATTCTCCGCCGGTATACCGGGCTGGCTTCTGCACCCGGGGGAGAATTCTGTTAATCAGATCTGTCATACGCTGCTCCCGATTATTTGTATTTCATTCGGGCAACGATCTGTCCACCGTCATTCCAGACCCGGCCGTCACCGGTAGCCAGCAGGTCGCCATAGAATTCCATTGCCACCGCAATGGAAGCGTCGTCCTCGGGGGTTGCACCGGTCATGGTTTCGGGATCGTAGGGGATAATCCGCATGCGGTTGAGCATTTCGGACACGGGATAGCCACAGCCGGGGCAGGCCGCCGCCTTATCAGAAACCTGTCTTCCGCAGTCGGGACAAGCAATCAGCATAATCATTCCTCCAAATCGGGTCAAATTTCCTATAGTATAACAAACCCCACCCAAAAAAACAAGAACCCAGCGGAATCCCTTGGCAAACAGACCGAAACGTGTTATGATAGAAGAAATATAAAAAATTTGAGCAATTTATGAGGTGCAATCAATGATTCAGGCAATTTTATTCGATCTGGACGGGACCCTGCTGCCCATGGATCAGGATGTTTTTGTAAAGCACTATTTCGGACTGCTGGCAAAAAAGCTGGCCCCTTTGGGGTACGATTCCAAAAAACTGGTGGCTGCAATCTGGAAGGGTACAGCTGCCATGGTAGGCAACGACGGCTCCAAAACCAACGAGGCGGTGTTCTGGCAGTGCTTTTCCGACACCTTCGGCCCACAGGTGCTGGAGCACGCCCCCGTGTTTGAGGATTATTACAGAAATGAGTTTCAGGCGGTCCGGAATGCCTGCGGCTTTGCAACCGAGGCCGGGGAACTCATCTCCTGGCTGAAGGGGCAGGGGAAACGGCTCTATCTCGCCACAAACCCCATTTTCCCCAGGATCGCCACCCTGAGCCGGATTCGCTGGGCCGGACTTCAGCCGGAGGATTTCGAGGGCATCACGACGTATGAAAACTCCCGTCACTGCAAGCCCAATCCGGATTACTACCGGGACATTCTCGACGCGCTGAAGCTGCAGCCAGAGGAGTGCATCATGGTGGGAAATGATGTTTCAGAGGATATGGTTGCGGAAGCGCTGGGCATGCAGGTGTTCCTCCTTACGGACTGCCTCATCAATAAGGAACAGAAGGACATATCCGTTTTGCCCCACGGGGGCTTTCATGAGCTTCGGACATTTTTGGAAACAGCTCTGGGCTGATATGTGTCTGTTTTGTATCCGGTCAGTTGCCGCTGGCCGGATACTGTTATTTTTTGCAGAAAAACAATAGTGGAAAAAAGCAGGAATTTATGGTATAATGATTTGCTGCGTCCATTTGCGCAGTCAACAACCACAATCAGGGGAGGAACGGAAATGACATACCTGACCGCAATTCTGTTGGGTCTTGTACAGGGCATCACAGAATTTCTGCCGGTATCCAGCTCCGGACACCTGGCAATCCTGCAAAACATCTTCCATGTGGAGGGTGCGGATCTGATGTTTGATGTCATGCTCCATGTGGGAACGCTCTTTGCCATTTTCATTGTATACTATCGGGATGTCCGGGGCGTGATCCGGGGAGGATTGAGCCTTGTGGGGCTTGGAAAGGACAGGGGGAGGACTTCTCCTGCTGCCAGACAACGCCGTCATCTTGCGGTTTTCATTATCATCGGTACGCTGCCGCTGCTTTTGGTCTTGCCCTTCAAAAGCAGGATCGAAGCCCTCAGCGGCAACACTGTCTTTGTGGGCATGATGCTTCTGGTGACTGGCCTGATCCTTTATCTGGCCGATCGCTACGGGAGAGCCAGAAAAACAGAACAGCAGATCAGCATTCTGGACATTCTTCTGGTGGGGCTGGGACAGGCCCTGGCTGTGGTTCCCGGCATTTCCAGATCCGGAACCACCATTTCCACCGGCATGCTCAGGGGCTTTCAGCGAACCTTCGCGGTGAAGTTTTCCTTCCTTTTGAGCATTCCGGCCGTTCTGGGCGCAGCCCTTTTGAACATCGTCGAGGCCATAAAGCTCGGTTTTGATCCGGGGCTTCTGCCTGCCTACTTTGTGGGTATGCTGGCAGCCGCCGTCTCCGGTTATTTCAGTATTCGTTTTATTCGCTGGACTGCAGCCAGAAGCAAATTTGGCGGCTTCGCATACTATTGCTGGGGCGCCGGTATCATCGCGCTGCTTCTGAGTCTTGTGGCGTAAGGAGGTTATTTCATGGCAGGAAAGAGTACCAATCAGAATTCTACTACAAAAACCACCGCGGCCAAAAATGCCCAGAGAGCCCAGAAAACCACCGGAAAAACCAGGGCCCAGGCAGCCGTGAGCAATAACCGGGAGGATGATCGAATCGATACCCGCAATCGTCTTGCAGGCCGTCTGATTGCCAGCCTGATTCTGACGCTGCTGGCAATTTTTCTCGTCATTACCATGTTCGGCGTAGAAGCTGCGCTGCTGGATCTTCTGAAAAATGTCACAAGAGGGCTTTTTGGCTACGGCTACTACCTGATGCCCTTTGCCTTTCTGTTCATCGTATGGCTGATGCTTTATCACACGGATGTTTCGGTTCGCTTTCGCACAGCCACCATTTGTTTGATCGTGGTATTTTTCAGCAGCCTTCTGCACATCTTCCTGTATAACGGCACTGCCACCGGCGCAAAGGTTATCAGCGCTCTCTGGACCATGGGCATTGACGGCAGGTCCGGGGGTGTGATCCCCGGGTTGATCGCCATGGGTCTCAAGTTTCTGCTGAGCAAGGTCGGTGCAACCATCGTGCTGATTCTGCTGACCGCCATCTGCGTTTTCATCGGCTTTCACATCTCCGCGACCCTTCTGCTCCACAAGCGTGCGGAGAAAAAGCGGGAGCGTCTGGAACAGCAGGAGCTGGAACGACCCGCTCCCGTTGCCCTGACCAGAGAGGATACGTTGCAGGATCTCAGAACCCTCGCAACGCCCCCCAAGTTCCCGGATTATTCCGAACGCTCCCGCAGAAGACAGGAGAGCTTCGATATTGAGATGGGCGAACCCCCCAGAAAAGTATCCGAAAAGCGCTCCCCGGCGCTTCCTGAACAGGCCGCAGATGAGGACCTCATTTTCTTCCGGCCCAATTCCTCCCGGAATAAGCCCGGAAAAAAGGCCAAAAGCAAGCCGAAGCCCTCTCCCTTTGATATTCCCATCGGCGGAGACGACTACACTGCACAGATCCAAAGGCTGGCCCGTGAGGAAATGGGCATTCCCGAAGAACCCGATCCTGATCCACAAGAGGAGCTGGATCTGCCCTTTATTCCCACCAATTTTCCTGAGACAGATGCCGGAAAATTTGAAATACCCCATGTGGAGGATACCACTGCAGCCAGAAGCCGCAGGGCAGGGGAGCAGCCCCAGAAAATCCCCCAGTCCGAGATCGAGTCCGGCGCTCGTCAGGCCGTCAAGGACGGGAAGCTCAGTGCCGGTGAGGCTGAGGTGGCCGCCGAAGAGATCAAGAAGCAGATCGAGGCTCAGGAGGACGCCGAAGCCCAGGCTCAGCCGGTTTACCATTTCCCGCCCATGACCATGCTGGCTGAAGCGATGAACTCCAAAGAGGACAACACCGAGGAAATGCGTTCCAACGTGCTCCGGCTGGAGGAGACCCTGAGTAGCTTCGGCGTGGATGTGAAGGTAGAAAACGTGGTCCGTGGACCCACAGTTACCCGCTACGAGATGCAGCTGAAGCCCGGAATCAAAATGAGCAAAATCACCACCCTCCATCAGGATATTGCCCTTTCTCTCGGCGTTTCCAGCGTCCGTGTCTCTGCGGTGGAGGGCAAAAGCTCTGTCATTGGCATTGAGGTTCCCAACCGCATCACCACCAGTGTTCCCATCCGGGATGTTCTGGAGTCCAAGGTCTTTGCCGGTCATAAATCCCATCTGGCCTTTGCTGTTGGCAAGGACATCGGCGGCAACTATATCGTGGGAGATATCGCCAAGATGCCCCATCTGCTGATTGCCGGCACCACCGGCTCCGGTAAATCCGTATGCATGAACAGCATTATTGTGTCTCTGCTGTACCGGTCCACCCCGGAAGAGGTCCGCATGATTATGATCGACCCCAAAGTGGTGGAACTGAGCATCTACAACGACATTCCCCATCTGCTGATTCCCGTTGTCACCGATGCCAAAAAGGCAGCCGGAGCGCTCCAGTGGGCTGTTACCGAAATGGAGCGGCGCTACAAGCTGCTGGCTGATTACAAGGTTCGTGACCTGTCGGGCTACAACAAGCTTGCCCGGCGTAATCCCGATATGACCCCCATGCCCCAGATCGTTGTAATCATCGACGAGCTGGCTGACCTGATGCTGGTGGCTGCCAAGGAGGTCGAAAACTCCATTGTCCGTATTGCCCAAAAGGCCCGTGCCGCAGGCATGCATCTGGTCATTGCAACCCAGCGTCCCTCCGCCAATGTCATCACCGGCGTTATGAAGGCAAATATCCCTTCCAGAATTGCCTTTGCAGTATCCTCGGCATTGGACAGCCGCATCATTCTGGATGACGGCGGCGCGGAAAAGCTGGTGGGCAAGGGCGATATGCTCTATGCCCCCCTGGGGGCCGGCAAGCCCAAACGGATTCAGGGCTGCTTTATCACCGATGAAGAGGTGGAAGAAGTGGCCGAGTATGTGAAAAACAACTCCGAAACCGATTATTCCGACGAGATCATCAATGAGATCGAGCAGAATGCAGTCATGGAAGCCACCACTGCCGATCCCGCCCAGACCACCATTACCACCGACGGGGATGAACTGCTGCCCGATGCGGTGGAGGTCATTCTCGACACCCAGCAGGCCTCCGTTTCCATGCTCCAGCGGCGTTTGAAGCTGGGCTACGCCCATGCGGCCCGGATTGTGGACGAGATGGAGGAAAAGGGCATTGTGGGTCCCTTTGAAGGCTCCAAGCCCCGTCAGCTTCTGATCACCAGAGAGCAGTGGAACACCATGGTGGGCGTCAATCCCCGGGCTGTGGCTCCGGATGCAGATATGACCGCAAACGTTTCTGAAGATGCTCAGGAGCCGGAGGATACCTCCAACGAGGAGGTTCCCTTCTGATGAAGCACGTTTTGCTGTTGTCCACCGGCGGAACCATTGCCTCCATGCCCGGTAAGGGCGGCCTTGAGCCGGCCATCAGCGGGGAAGCCCTGCTGAACCGGCTGGGGGATCTCCATGGACGGTTTCATGTGGAGGTCAAGCAGATCCTCAATTTGGACTCCTCCAACATTCAGGCGGAGGAATGGAAGCTCATGGCCCGGACTGTATACGAGAATCTGGAGAAATACGACGGCTTTATCATCACCCACGGAACAGACACCATGGCATACTCCGCCTCCATGCTGAGCTTTATGCTTCCCGCCCTCCACAAGCCGGTGGTGTTTACCGGATCTCAGATTCCTCTTGACGATATGCTCACAGACGCCCGGAACAATCTGTTCTGCGCCCTTGCGGCGGTGGAGGCGGGAATCTGCGGCGTCAGTGTGGCCTTTAACCGCCATATCATCCGGGGCTGCCGGGCTGTGAAGGTCCGTACCATGGGCTTCGATGCCTTTGAAAGCGTCAACGCCCGATATCTGGGAGAGATTTTCGCCAACGGTCTCCGGGTTTACGACCGGCAGGAACCCCGGGAGGACCGGCTCAGGGGGCTGATGGACAGCGTGTCCACCGATGTGTTCCTCCTGAAGCTGATTCCCAATACCAATCCAAAGTTCTTTGATCATCTGATCCAGATGGGATATCGGGGGATCGTGCTGGAGGCCTTCGGGGCAGGGGGGATGCATTTTCACCGGAGAGATCTGGTGGAAAAGCTCAATATGCTCAAGGACCATGGAATCGTTATGGTGGCCTGTAGTCAGTGCCTCTATGAGCCAAGCAACCTGACCATCTATGAGGTGGGGAGAAAGCTGCTGGACTGCGGCGTGATTCCCGCAGGGGACATGACCACGGAGGCCGCTGTGACCAAGCTCATGTGGGCCTTGGGCCAGACCGATGACCCGGAGGAGGTCAGAAAAATCTTCTCCCACAACTTTACAGGAGAGATTTCGGAACAAACCATTGAAGGAGCATCCCAATGACACTGGAACTTCTCACAACGCCTCTTTCCGTGTGCAAGGCCGCAGAAATCCCTGCGGCCTTATTCCGGGAAGAGCTATTCTTTTTCGCAAAAACAGACCATGAGCTTTCTGTCGTGTGTCCCACTTCTGCCGTACCTCAGGACATTCCTGCCCGGGAGGATGGCTGGCGGGCCATGCGGATCACCGGAACGCTTGATTTTTCCCTAATCGGTATCCTTGCGGGCATTTCAGAGGTGCTGGCAAAGGCAGGGGTCGGCATTTTTGTGGTGTCCACCTTTGATACGGATTATATCCTGGTAAAAGAGGCCCAACTGGCCAAAGCCCAGGCCGCACTGATCCGCGCCGGGTACGGTTTTCTCTGATGCTGTGACCCCGGACACATTTTGCAACAGCTTTTACAGAAAATGAACCTGAATAACAGTTGCATTTCCAAGCAAAATCCTGTAGAATGAAAGCGTATATTTGTAAGGGAGGACAAACAAATGACACATCCTGAATATCCCACGCTGTTCAGCCCCCTGAGGGTTGGCAACGTGGTATATAAGAACCGTATTTTCCAGGCGCCTGCTACGCCCCATCTGCTGCAGACCGACGAGCCCTATCCCAGCGACGCTTATCGTGCCTACTATGTGGAAAAGGCTCGCGGCGGCACCGCTTCCGTGACCATTGCCGGTCATGACATGAACTCTCTGGCACCCTTCCGTCCCGGCTGGCACAACCTGGACCTGCGCCAGACCACCTATCACCGTTACTGGCAGAAGTGCGTGGATCAGATCCACTTCTACGGTGCCAAGGCTTCCATCGAGCTGCTGGCATTCTTCTACTCCGGCTGGACCGGCGGCAAGAAGGGCGAAGGTGAGCATTTCTTCTACTCCGTTGACGGCACCCCCGGTCCCGACGGCTCCGAGCGTCCCATGCTCACCCGTGAAGCCATGGAGGCCATTGCCGAGGACTACGCCAATGTGGCCGAGCAGGCCGTTGCCGTGGGCTTTGACTCCATTCTGATTCACGGCGGCCATGGTCTTGTGATCAACCGCTTCATGAGTCCCCTGTTCAACAAGCGTACCGACGAGTTCGGCGGCTCCTTCGAGAACCGCTGCCGGTTCCCCATGATGATCCTTGACGCCATCCGCAAAAGAGTTGGCAAGAAAATCCTCATTGAGTACCGTATTTCCGGCTGCGAGCTGGCTGACGAGGTGGGTTATCCCAACGCTGACCAGCAGTTGAAGCCCGAGGACATTGCAGCCTTCCTGAACATGGCCGGTGACCGCATTGACATCGCACATATCTCCGCCGGCAACATGTCCATCCCCGGCACCGAGGCCATCATGCACCCCACCATCTTCCATAAGCCCGCTCAGAACGCCCGCTTTGCCCGTAGAATCAAGGAAATCGGCGTACCTCAGCCCGTGCTGACTCTGGGCGCTTTCCAGGACCCCGCCCTCATTGAGGAAACCCTGGCTACCGGCGGCGCTGATCTGGTGGCTATGGCCCGTGGTACCATTGCCGATCCTCAGATGCCCAACAAGGCAAAGTGCGGCAAGGAGGACGAGATCATCCCCTGCATCAAGTGCTTCCACTGTCTGGAATACTCCAAGCCCAACGTCAAAGCTTTTGCCTGCTCCGTCAACCCCACCGTGGGCCGTGAGAATCAGCTGGAGTATCTGGTTCCCCCCGTGGGCAACAAGAAGAAGGTCGTCATCATCGGCGGCGGCCCCTCCGGCATGCAGGCTGCTATCACCGCTGCACAGCGTGGTCATGACGTCACCATCTACGAGAAGGCTGACCGTCTGGGCGGCAAGCTGGTGTTCTCTGAGCAGGTCTCCTTTAAGTATGACCTTGCAAAGTTCATGAACTATCAGATCCACATGGTGGAGAAACTGGGCGTAAAGGTGAAGCTGAACACTGAAGCTACTCCTGAGCTCATTGAGGCCCAGAGAGCCGACTGGGTTCTGGCTGCTGTTGGCGCCAACGCCTTCATTCCTCCCATTCCCGGCACCGACGGCCCCAACGTCATGATTGCCGAGGACTGCTACAAGCATATGGATGAGCTGGGCGAGCGCATTGTGCTCATCGGCGGCGGTGAGATCGGCTGTGAGACCGGTCTGGCTCTGGCCGAGGCCGGCAAGAAGGTATCCGTCATCGAGATGCTGCCCGAGCTGTGCCCCGAGACCTTCCACCTGACCCGCGGCGTCATGCTGGGCAAGATGGAAAAGTGCATCGACATCTATACCGGCGCCCGCTGCACCGGCATCACCACCGAGGGCGTTTCCTTCATCGACAAGGATGGAAATGAGCAGTTCGTACCCTGTGACGCTGTGGTCATGTCCTCCGGCATGCGTCCCCGCCAGGATCTGGCAGAGAGCTTCCGCATGACCGCTCCTGAGTTCATGCCTATCGGTGACTGCGTCATCGCAAAGAATGTCCGTACCGCAACCCGTATGGCATTTGACGCCGCTTCCCGCATCTGATTTTCCAGACTTCAAACAGCTCTCCCGCTTCGGTGGGGGAGCTGTTTTGTTTTGAAGAAAACTTGATTCGCTGATAGTTTACCGTTCTATGGGCCTTATGGAAACCTAACCACACCATAGGGCGGTGGTTTGTCGATTATCAACGAATAACCACAATATATGGGTTTTGTTATTAATATGACACAAAATGTAGTAATTATGTTGTTGAAATCCCCGGGCAATATGGTATAATAGGCCACGTTGAGAATACTGCTGCGGCAGTTTCTTCTTACGGCGTATGCCGTCATGCAGCGATTATGCTGCAATCGGAAGAGGGAGGTGCATCTTCGCACCGAAAGATCTGGCAAAATTCGGAGGAAGAATATGCAAGTTGTAAAACGTGACGGCTCCATTGTGAGCTTTGACAGAAATAAGATCATCTGCGCCATCCAAAAGGCCAATGCCACCGTTGACGCAGAGGATCGGATCAGCGAAGAAAAAATCGAGGAGATCGCCCAGTCTATTGAGCATCGCCACCGGAACCGTCTTCTGGTTGAGGACATTCAGGATATGGTGGAATCCAAGCTCATGGCTGAGAACAAGTATCCGCTGGCAAAGAACTACATCATTTACCGCTACACCCGTGCGTTGGTTCGCAAACAGAACACCACGGACGAAAGCATTCTCGCCCTGCTCCACAACACCAACAAGGAACTGGCCGAGGAAAATTCCAACAAGAATACCGCAATCGCATCCACCCAGCGGGACTATATCGCCGGTGAAGTCAGCAGAGACCTGACCCGTCGTATTCTGCTTCCTGAGCATATTTCCAAGGCCCATGACGAGGGTGTGATCCATTTCCACGACGCAGACTATTTTGTCCAGCCCATTTTCAACTGCTGCCTTATCAACATTGGCGACATGCTGGACAACGGCACCATGATGAACGGCAAGCTCATCGAGTCCCCCAAGAGCTTTCAGGTGGCCTGCAATGTCATGACACAGATCATTGCAAACGTGGCCTCCAACCAGTACGGCGGGCAGAGCGTTGACGTGAGCCATCTGGGCAAATACCTGCGCCGCAGCTATGAGAAATTCCGCAGAAAGATCGTCGCAGAATGCGAGGGCGAGAACGTATCCGAGGCTCTGATCGAAAAGCTGGTGCAGGAGCGTCTCCGGGAGGAGCTGAAATCCGGCGTCCAGACCATTCAGTATCAGATTAACACCCTCATGACTACCAACGGACAGTCTCCCTTTGTGACCCTGTTCCTGTATCTGAAGGATGGCGACCCCTATATCGAGGAAAACGCCATGATTATTGAAGAAATCCTTCGGCAACGCTATGAGGGCATTAAGAACGCCTCCGGCGTCTATGTGACCCCCGCGTTCCCCAAGCTGGTATACGTTCTGGACGAGAACAACTGCCTAAAGGGCGGGAAGTACGACTACATTACCCGAATGGCCATAAAGTGCTCCGCAAAGCGTATGTATCCTGACTACATCTCCGCAAAGAAAATGCGGGAAAACTACGAGGGCAATGTATTTGCGCCCATGGGCTGTCGTTCCTTCCTGGCTCCCTGGAAGGATGAAAACGGCGAATACAAGTTTGAGGGCCGCTTCAATCAGGGTGTCGTGTCCCTGAACCTGCCCCAGATCGGCATTCTGGCCAAGGGCGATGAGGACACCTTCTGGAAGCTTCTGGACGAGCGTCTGGATCTGTGCTTTGAAGCCCTCATGTGCCGTCACAACGCCCTGAAGGGCGTCAGAAGCGACGTTTCTCCCGTACACTGGCAGTACGGTGCCATTGCCCGGCTCCAGAAGGGAGAGACAATCGACAAATTTCTCTATGGCGGTTACTCCACTATTTCTCTGGGCTACATCGGCCTGTACGAGCTGACCCTTCTCATGAAGGGTGTCAGCCAGACCGATCCTGTAGGCGAGGAATTTGCGGTCCGTGTGATGAAATACCTCCGCCAGCGCTGTGACCAGTGGAAGGCAGAAACCAATATCGGCTTTGCCCTCTACGGCACTCCCGCCGAATCCCTGTGCTACCGCTTTGCGCGGATCGACAAGGAACGGTTCGGCACCATCGAAAATGTCACCGACAAGGGCTACTATACCAACTCCTATCATGTGGATGTCCGGGAGGAGATCGACGCATTCTCCAAGTTCGACTTTGAGTCTCAGTTCCAGGCAATTTCCTCCGGCGGCTCCATCAGCTATGTGGAGATTCCCAACATGCGGGATAACCTGACCGCATTGGCTCAGGTGGTCCAGTACATCTACGACAATATACAGTACGCGGAGTTCAATACCAAGAGCGACTATTGTCAGGTCTGCGGCTACGATGGGGAAATTCTCATCAACGACGATTTCCAGTGGGAATGCCCCAACTGCGGAAACACCGACCAGAGCAAGATGAACGTCACCCGCCGTACCTGCGGTTATCTGGGTGAGAACTACTGGAATGAGGGCAAGACCAAGGAGATTAAATCCCGGGTCATGCATCTGTAAAACTAAACAAGCAAGCGGACACGATGGCGTAATGGGTTCATCGTGTCCGCGTTTCATTATGCATTCATACAAAAAGGCTGCAAAACCCCTTGACATGGCCCCAGGGGCCACATATAGAATAGTTGCAGAGGAGGGAACTCATGTGAAATTCAAAGAGGTATGTGAGGAAACGGGGCTAAGCCGCAAAACCATACGCCTGTATGAAGAGAAGGGGCTGATCTCGCCCCGGAAGGAACGGATGAACGGCAGAGATTACCGGGACTATTCAGAAAAAGACGTGGCGCAGCTCAAAATGATCGCCATGCTGCGGAGAGCCTGGTTCACCATGGAGGAGATTCGCCAGATGCAGGAGGACCCGGGTTCCATACAGGAGATCTTCCCCCAGTATCGCCAGTGGCTCCGGCAGCAGAAGCGGGATCTGGATGCGCTCATCGCGGTGGCGGATGCGGTACATTTGAGCGAAGTGGAAACGGTGGAGGAGCTGACGGAACACATGGCAGCTGCCGCAGCCAACCTGCCGCTGCCTACAGCAGATGTGACACCCCATTTTCGATATCTGGACGAAATTGAGGAGGTTCGTAAAATGAAAACTGAGAAAACACCGGAGGAGTGGAAAGCGCCCCTGTCCAGCGGCGGCATTCAGGACGACCGGGCCTACCGGCAGTTCGTGGCGGCGACCTCAAAGACCAATGACGACAATCTGGCCGTGGCCTTTGGACAGCTCCATGAGGCCACAGACCTTCCAAGGGAGGATGGCCCGGTTCGTGGAAAGCAGCAGGAGAGCAGCAGCGTTCGCTGGCTTGGCCGTATCAGCAATTGTATCCTCATCATCGGAATTGTCCTGTTTGTTTTGATGGAGATTCTCTGTTATGTGGATATGGGCTTTGCAAGAACCAGTGAGGATACCGGGCTTACCCTTGCGATGTATGCGGGTCTTGTCCTCATCGGCGTGGGCTTTGTGGGGGAGCTCGCCACCCGGGGATTGGCCGCCTATCAGGAAAAACAGCGCTGGATTCAGGAAATGCGCCGTCAGGACTTGGAAAAGCAAAACAAGAAATAATCAAATCATCAGATCACAGGGAGATGGAAACCGGGTTTTTCGTCTCCCTGTGATGTGCTTCAGGGAGATTCCATTTATGAAACGTTGACAAAAGGAGCATCCCATAATAAAATAACAGCATCAATCCACAAAAGAAGGTACTGCTGTGAACTATGCAACCATAAAGCCACGGGATATCGCCAACGGGCCGGGAATTCGGGTCAGTCTCTTTGTATCCGGCTGCCGCCATCACTGTAAGGGCTGCTTCAATCCGGAAACGTGGCCCTTTACCTATGGCAGCGAATATACCGCGGAAACAGAACAGGCGATTCTCAGCGCTCTGGGAAAGCCCTATATTCGCGGTTTGACGCTGCTGGGGGGTGAACCCTTTGAGCCTGAAAACCAGCCTACGGTGCTGGGTCTGGTACGAAAAGCCCGGGAGCTTTTTCCGGAAAAGTCCATCTGGTGCTACAGCGGCTATACGCTGGAAAGGGATATTTTAAGCGGAAAGCTGGGAGAAACCGCCAAAGAACTGGCGGCAGAGCTGGATGTCCTTGTTGACGGTGAATTTATGCTGGATCTCAAAAACATCAGTCTCAGATTCCGTGGTTCTGAAAACCAGCGTATCCTCGACATGAAGCAAACCCTGAGAAACGGTGCTCCGGTGCTCTGGGATGGAACAAAGGAGCCTTAATATGAAATTCAAAAAAGTACGCCCCGATGCCAGAACACCCCTGTACGGCTCGGCTGACGCCGCAGGCGCTGATCTGTATGTATGCTGTGATCGGGAGACCGTCATCGAAGCAGGGGAGACCCTCATGCTGCCCACCGGAATCGCTGTGGCAATTCCAAGCGGCTATGTGGGACTGATTTTTGCCAGAAGCGGCCTCGCCACCAAGCGGGGACTGGCTCCGGCCAACAAGGTAGGCGTCATTGACGCGGACTATCGGGGCGAAATCATGGTTTCCATGCTGAATCACTCGGATACCCCCCAGACCATTGCCCCTTATGAACGAATCGCGCAGCTGGTCATTGTGCCATTTGTTCAACAGTCCTATGAGGAAGTCGATCAGCTGGAAGACACAGAGCGGGGAGCGGGGGGCTTTGGCTCCACCGGGCGAAGCTGATGCGGAAACGAATCATTTCCGTCGGCTCGATTTTGTTTACACTGGTGGGCTGGATCTGGCTTTGGTTCACCGGAAGTATCTCTCCGCTGCCGCTGGGGGCTGTCCCGGCAGCAGTCATGCTGCTGATGCAGATTTCTCTGCCTCTGGGGATCGCCGCACTGGCGGCGTTTCTGGGGCTGCTGTTTCTGTTCCTGATCTGCATGAAGCGGGGCACCAAAAACAGCAGAAAAATTGCTGCCGCAATCATTTTGATGGATGTGTCCCTGTCCATCCTCTTTACGCTGGTTTCTCTTTGGCAGCTCATTGGAATTGCCATGGATCTTTTGATGATTTTGCAACTGTTCTACAGAAGAAAACCGGGCAGAGAAGCGGTCTGAACAATCGAACAATCCATTTCCGCAAGCTGTGTTTTCAAGATGCAGCTTGCGGAAATTTTGATATCTGCAATATTGTTATAATCCGAAAGATACAATGCAGCATTGTAATATTATACAATGTACCAGTGTACTTTTTATCGTTTAGATGCCTATAGCGCTATGCAAAAAGCTGCCCTGCCGAAAAGGCAGGACAGCTTAAAATATATATGGTCAAATTACTTTGCCAGAACCTTCTTCAGCTTTGCGAACCGAGGCAGGCCGTTGACCTTCTGCATCTTGGTTTCACCCTGAATCAGGGGAAGCGCATAGTCAATGAACTCCTGGGTCACGCCGTTGCCGTCAGCGTTGATCCACTCCATGGGAACCTTCTTCTCGTAGTTGGCACACTTGTCCAGAGGCAGAAGCTCAGTCTCCCAGGTGTAGGGATCGTTGGAAACGCGCTTGATGGCAACCATCAGGCCGGTTTCGCCGGAGGTAGCAGCCTCAACAGCGGCCTTACCCACAGCGTAAGCCTCGTCAATGTCAGTCTGAGAGCCGCAGTGTGCGCCGCAGCGCTGCATGAGGCTCAGCTCAATGGCACGGCTCTTGCAGTCGATACGGGTCTTCAGCATGCTCTCAAGAACCTGAGCCAGGCCGCCCATCTGGGTGTGACCAAAGGCATCCTTGGCAGCCTCGCCGGCATACTCAGAGATGAACTTACCGTCCTTGTCGTGGATGCCCTCGGAAGCGGCAATGATGACCTTGCCCTTCTCCTTGTAAATGCGCTCCACATCGGCATAGAACTTATCAATGTCAAAGTCCACCTCGGGGAGATAGATGAGGTCGGGACCTTCTCCGCTGGCAGAAGCCAGAGCGGCAGCGCCAGCCAGCCAGCCTGCGTTACGACCCATGATCTCAATGATGCAGATCATGCCGGTGTCATAGACCTTGGCGTCCAGCGAAACCTCCATGCAGGTGGTGGCGATGTACTTTGCCGCGCTTGCAAAGCCGGGGCAGTGGTCGGTGCCGTAGAGATCGTTGTCCACGGTCTTGGGAACGCCAATGACATTGCACTCGTAACCCACGCTCTTCATGTAGCGGCTGACCTTGGAGCAGGTGTCCATGGAATCATTGCCGCCGTTGTAGAAGAAATAACGGACATTGTACTTCTTGAAAATCTCAAGAATGCGCTTGTAATCGGTATCATCTACCTCGGGGTCCTTCAGCTTATAGCGGACAGAGCCCAGAGCAGAGGAGGGGGTGTAGGGAAGCAGCGCCAGCTCCTGAGGGTCTTCCTCATCGATGATATAGAGCTGATCGTTCAGAACGCCCTTAATTCCGTGGGCCGCGCCGTAAACGGTGGTGATATAGGGGCTTTTCAGTGCAGTCTCAAACACGCCGCATGCGCTGGCATTGATGACGGAAGTGGGACCGCCGGACTGACCAAAGATACATGCGCCGGTAAGGGGAGTAGCCATATGTATTACCTCCTGATTTGTAGTTTTACTTCTATACTATACCATTTCCTTGGAGACTTCGCAAGGGGGTTCCGAGGAAAATCTACGAAATGTATGTAACATTTCATAATAATCGAATAAGTTTCCTCAGGTGCTTGCAATTTCCGAAAATAGGTGCTATACTGATGTTACTTCAAATCATAAGGAGTGTGTACTATGCCTATTGTTACTTCTACTGAAATGTTTAAGAAGGCCTATGAGGGCGGTTACGCCATCGGTGCCTTTAACGTCAACAACATGGAGATTATTCAGGGCATCACTGAGGCCGCCAAGGAGTGCAATGCACCTGTGATCCTTCAGGTTTCCAAGGGCGCCCGTGCCTATGCAAACCGTACTTATCTGGTAAAGCTGGTTGAGGCCGCTGAGATCGAGACCGGCCTTCCCATTTGCCTGCATCTGGACCATGGCGACAGCTTTGAGACCTGCAAGTCCTGCATCGATGACGGTTTCACCTCTGTGATGATCGACGCCTCCTCCAAGCCCTTTGAGGAGAACATTGAGATCACCCGGAAGGTGGTTGAATACGCCCACGCCCATGGCGTCGTTGTAGAGGCCGAGCTGGGCACTCTGGCCGGCGTGGAGGATGAGGTCAACGTTTCCGCCGAGGATTCCTCCTACACCCGTCCCGAGGACGTTCAGGAGTTCGTGGAGCGCACCGGCTGTGACTCTCTGGCCATTGCCATCGGCACCTCCCATGGCGCTTATAAGTTCACCCCTGAGCAGTGCACCCGCAATGAGGAAGGCGTTCTGGTTCCCCCTCCGCTGCGTTTCGACATTCTCGAGGAGATCTCCAAGCGTCTGCCCGGTTTCCCCATTGTGCTTCACGGTTCTTCCTCCGTACCTCAGGAGTATGTGGATATGATTAACCAGAACGGAGGCGCAATGCCCGATGCCGTAGGCATTCCCGAGGAGCAGCTCCGGAAGGCCGCTTCCATGGCTGTCTGCAAGATCAACATCGACTCCGATCTGCGTCTGGCTATGACCGGTTCCATCCGGAAGTACATGGCTGAGCATCCCTCTGACTTCGACCCCCGCCAGTATCTGAAGCCCGCCCGGGCCAACATCAAGGAGCTTGTAAAGCACAAGATCGTTGACGTTCTGGGCTGCAACGATAAGATCTGAGAATCCTGAATGGGCTGTCCCTCCGACAGCCCATTTTTCCTATGGAGAGGAGACAGCATATGCGCTATGACATTCCCGGCTACCGAAAGCAGGTCGAAGCCCTGATTCGGGGACTTTTTGAGGATTTTTTCTGCAAGCACGACATTGCCTCTGCGGAAAAGTATCTGCACCCGGACTATATTCAGCATGATTACAATGTTCATGCCGGCGTCAAAGGGTTTCAGGAGCACTTTTCCAGAGTCTTTGCCATTTTTCCGGAGTTCCGTGTAGAGATCAAGCAGATTCTTATCGATGATGATATGGTCGTCATGCATGGCTACGGTGTCACCAAGCCCGGGGAGATTGAGGTTCTGGTGGTGGATATGTACCGGATCAAGGATATGCTGCTTTATGAGCACTGGGGTACTGTCCAGCAGCTGCCCAAAGAGCAGTTTGGAAATCCCGCGCTGTTCTGAATGCAAAAATGGGGCCAGACTATTCGTCTGACCCCGCTTTTTTACGCCAGCAGCGCAACTGCGGCCTTTGCAGCCGATGCCGCATCCGCAGTGTACACATCCGCGCCGATCTCCTGGCAGAAGCTCTGGGAAATGGGTGCGCCGCCCACCATGATCTTCACCTGCTCCCGGATGCCCGCTTCCTTTGCCAGCTCTACCACCCGGCGCATTTCCGGCATGGTGGTGGTCAACAGGGCAGAGCAGGCGATGATATCGCAGCATTGCTCTCGCGCTGTGGAAACAAAGGTCTCTGCGGACACATCTACGCCAAGGTCGATCACCTCAAGACCGCTGCCCTCCATCATGATCTTCACAAGGTTCTTGCCGATGTCATGCATATCACCCCTGACGGTTCCAAGGCACACGCGGCCCACAGCCTTTTGCCCCTCGCCCACCAGTTGAGGCTTCAAAAGCTCTGTCGCCGCAGTCATGCATCTGGCAGAGATCAGCATTTCGGGAACAAAGGCCCGGTTCGCACTGAATTCCTCGCCCAAAAGCACCATTCCCGCAACCAGTCCCTCCGAGAGAATGGTCTGGGCGGCAATTCCCCCATCCAAAGCCTCCTGGCACAGCTTCAGCACACGCTTTTTCTGCCCCTTTCTGAGGGCTGCGGCAATTCTCTCCAGCAGAGAGGCGTCCGCTTCCACAACTCCGATTTTCGCTTCGGTTTCGCGCACCACGGAGGAGACGGCACGGTGGGGCGGCTCCACAGGCCGGAAGGAAGGCACATGGAGGATACTGTTGTACTGGTCAATGGTGCTGTTGATAACGGGGTTCACATGGGGGAATACCGTTCCCGGAGCACCGTAGGTGATGGAGGGAATAAAGTGTCCTCCAGGGCAGTTTTCCTCCAGCATTTCCATTACATAGTCGTGAATTTCATTCTCAGAAGCATCTGCCCGGTCAATGGCAGCTCCAACGCCGCCCATAAGCACCATGCGCCCCTTCAGCTGGCGCTGGAGGGCAGGAATGTTGTTCTCCGGCAAAACGCCCTGCCAGACCTGAATCCCCAGCTCCACCATGTCCTCCACAATGGGCACCAGATAGGAATCCGCATGGTGAATGATGATAACGCCCCGGGACTTGAGATAGTCGTAGAATCGGCGGTAGGGTTCCTTGAAGAACTCCCGCCACATCTCCGGCTTCATAAACAGTGCGTCCTTGGTGCCCCAGTCGTCGTGGGACAGCACCACATCCGGATGCACCCGGTCAATATACATTTTCGCATAGCCGATTCGATAGTCAGTGATGTAGTCGATGAGCTCGTGCATCTCCCGGGGATGTTCATAGAGGTTCGTCAGAGTGTCCTCAAAGCCCATCAGAAAGTGGCACTGCTCAAAAATACCCGTACCCATGAGCATGGTGGAAAGCTTACCCTGTTCACGGGCCCTTTGGGCGGCTTCCACCGCAGCCTCCCAGCCCTCGGAGCAGTTTGCCTTCAGATCAGGAGCATGGACAAACTCCCGCCAACGGGTCACATCGGGGCAGACCTTGTTCTCCTCGGTAATGTGGGGCATGGCTCCCGGAGAATTCTCCGGAAAGAGGATGGTGGTGCCCCAGCGGTCCACGGAGGTGGTTCCGGGACGGCGGTTCCCCATGAGATAGGCGTCAATGGGGTTCTCAAACATCACATACAATGCCTCATACTGCCGGAGCTGCCGCTCAGGCTGGCCATCAGGCTTCAGCATTTCCAAAAAGATTTCAGCCGGTGTCATCATGTTTATCACACTCCATGTTTCAGATCCGTGAGAATACAGGCGGTAAAGGTTATGGTATTGGGGCCGTAAAAATAGCCCATTCCGGATTTTCGGCACACATCGCTGACCCAAAGACCGCAGGCCTCCATGGAGGGGTACATCCGATCCGGGAAGCGGCAGGGACGATCCGGATAGGTGCATTTTTTGCACCGGGTGCAGGCTCCCGCCGCCATGGGATAGCAGTCGGGGAACAGCAGCTTTGCCTGACGGGTCAGGGTGTCAAACAGGGCTTTGTGTCGCTTTTCCGTCTCAGCTATGGCTGCAAGGTCAAATTCATCCTCCATCTGTCCGGTGGTCTGCACCAGAACGCCCGAGTCATAGCGGGAAAACATCGATTGAATGGCATCCAGACTGCCGCAGGCCGGGGGACAGCTCCAGCTGTGGCCAAAGCTGCCGCAGCGATCCCCGCTGCACATGGCGCGAACCTCCTGTGAGGTTTGAAGGGATTCCATATTCAGGGGAGAGATATGGGAAAAACCGATCTGCTCCGCAAGAAGCATCACCCTGGTACTCTGCACAGGACACCTCTCCTTCATCAAATGCTTGACAGGGTCAGACAAAATTGTGTATATTTATTAGCAGTCTGATTATAAAAAAGGAGGGACAGGATGTCAAGGGTGACAATCGTCCAGGGCATCAAAACCCGGGAATACAATGTAGCTTCAGGAACAACTCTGCTGGAGCTTCTTCGGCTGGAAGGATATTCTGTCCCGGCCCCCTGTGGCGGAAACGGCACCTGCGGAAAATGCCTCGTATCAGTGGAAACGGCAGGGGAGCGGCATATCGTCCGGGCTTGCTCCACAACGCTCAGGGGAGACTGCCGGATCATTCTGCCGCAGGACAACGAAATCACGGAAACCGCCGGTTCGGTTTCCAAAGCCTGTGGCTGTGGGCCGCTGGGTGTGGCGGTAGACCTGGGAACCACCACCGTTGCCGCAGAGCTGGTGGAACTGGAAACCGGCACAGTGATCGCTTCTACAGCCGCCAGAAACGTACAAGCGCCCTACGGTGCGGATGTGATCTCCCGGATTCAGTATATTATGACCCATCCTGATGGGCTTTCCACCCTTTCCGGAATCATCCGGGAGCAGGTCACTGCCATGGCAGAGACCCTTTGTGAGACGGCAGGAGCCAATTTCCCACAGCTTCAGGAGATATCCATTGCAGGAAATACCATCATGCAGCACATTTACGCAGAGCTTGATCCATCGCCCATTGCCACATATCCGTTTCCACCGAAAACGCTGTTTGACGGGGAAGCATCATCCCGGATAAAGGATCTCGTTCCGCCGGTCCGGTTCTGTCCCTGTGTCTCGGGTTATGTGGGCGGCGACATTGTAGCGGGTCTGTACGCCGCCGGTTTTCACGAAAAAACCGGCAATCACCTGTTTCTCGACATTGGCACAAACGGAGAAATGGCGCTCTTGTCCCAGGAGAGACTTCTTGCCTGCTCCGTTGCCTCCGGCCCGGCCTTTGAGGGGGCCGAAATCTCCTGCGGCATGCTCTACGGAAAAGGAGCCATTCACAGGGTCAGTCATCAGGGCAGCATGCTGAAATTGCAGGTTGCGGGAGGCTGCACGCCCAGGGGCCTTTGCGGCTCCGGTCTCATTGACCTCCTTGCCGCACTGCTGGAGCTGGGCGTTGTGGACGAAACCGGCAGACTGCTCCCACCGGATGAGGCTTCTGCTGTTTTCGGAGCGGTTCTGGAGGAGGACGAAAATGAAAATGGCATCCTGTATCTGAGCACCGACCGTCAGGTGTTCTTTTCCCAGGCAGATGTACGAAAGCTCCAGCTTGCAAAGGCCGCTTTGGCAGCAGGCATTGAAATCCTTCTGACTCAGGCGGGGATTTCTCCGGAGCAGCTGGATACGCTGTCCATTGCCGGAGCTTTTGGCAGCAGTCTCATGCCTGAAAGCGCCATGAAAATCGGTATGATCCCGGAGATTCCGACAGAAAAGCTCCGGGTTCTTGGAAATACCGCTCTGGAGGGAGCCAGACTGGCCATGACTTCTCAGGAAGCAGAAGCAGCTATGCTGGAACTGCAAAAACGCTGTCAGTATTTAGAATTATCCGGCAACGCTGCCTTCAGCGATGCCTTTGTTGACCACATGTCATTTGAAGAGGAGGACTAGACATGGAACTTCGTTTTCCCGTGATTCTTGACGGTGCCACCGGCACAGAGCTTCAGAAGCGCGGCTACACCGGTGGAATATGCTCTGAGCAGTGGGTTTTAGACCATCCCGAGGCCATTATCGAAATTCAGAGAGGCTATATCGATGCAGGCAGCAACATCATCTACGCCCCTACTTTTGGGGCGAACCGGGTGAAGCTGGAGGAAAACGGCATCTTCAATCAGGTGCGGGACTATAACCTCCGTCTTGTGGCTCTGTCCAAAGAGGCCGCAGGGGACAGGGCCTATGTGGCTGGAGATATGGCGCCCACCGGGAAGTTTCTTGCACCACTGGGGGATATGACCTTCGAGGAGCTGGTGGAGGTCTACCGGGAACAGGCAGCAGCCCTGGAGGAAGCGGGCGTTGATCTGTTCGTGATAGAAACCATGATGACCGTTCCCGAGGCAAGAGCCGCTGTTCTGGCAGTGAAAAGCGTCAGCAAAAAACCGGTTTTCGTTTCCTTCACCTGTGATGAAAACGGCAGGACCCTCACCGGCACCGACGTGACCGCCGCACTGCTGATCATGCAGGGGATGGGCGTGGACGCCTTTGGCCTCAATTGCTCTGTAGGCCCCGAGGATATGCTGAAACAGCTCAGGCGGCTCCAGCCCTATGCGGAGGTTCCCCTGATTGCAAAGCCCAATGCGGGCATGCCTGAGGTCGTAGACGGAAAGACCGTCTATCGCTGTACGCCCGATGAATTTACCGCCTGCACAGAGGCCTTCGCCGCTGCCGGTGTGGCCATTTTCGGCGGCTGCTGCGGAACCCATGCCGGACATATCAAGGCTCTTTCGGACACTGTAATGGATGTTCAGATTCCGTACCCCGATGCCGCACCGAAAACGCTGCTGCCTTTGGCGACAGAAAAAGCGCCCGCCCTCCTGCCGGCAGACGTGCGCTGCGGTGTGATTCTGGAGTGCAGCGATGCGCTTGGAGACCAGCTCGAAGAGATCGGGGAAAACGGCGATACCGTCACCGCCATCCGCATTTCCACCGAGGAGCAGCTTGATGACTTTGCGGATTTTCAGTATGCCATTACCCGGCCCCTGTGCATTCTCACAGAGGACGCACATATTCTGGAGCAGGCCCTGAGGTGCTATCAAGGCCGGGCCATGTATGAGGGGAATCTCCCTGAAGAAACACTCGGCATTTTTGGAAAAAAGTACGGACTTATTTACTAAATCATATATTTTCAGGCCGGATTCCGCATGAATTGTGCAGAATCCGGCCTGATTCTTTACTTACAAGTGGGAAGGGGAGGGGGTTCATTTCCCATCGTGGGATACCTTGAAATTGGAAATGGGATTCGCATCCGCCGCGATTTTCAGCTCCGTATTCTCAATATGCGTATAGATTTCCGTAGTATTGAGATGCTCATGGCCCAGCACCTCCTGCACGGTTTTTACATCCACACCCTGTGACAGCATCAAGGTCGCAGCCGTATGTCGGAGCTTATGGGCAGAAAACTGGGTTTCATCCAGTCCGGCAGCCGCCAAGTGCTTTTTTACCAGCCGGTGAATGGCGTTGGTGCTCATTCTGCCGCCTTTTTGAGACAAAAACAGGGGCCGTTTGTTGTCATTTTGCAGGGATTCCGGCAATGTAGCATTGTATTTTTGAATGGCTTCCAGACAGGCCTGACCCATATACACGGTACGTTCCTTGTTGCCCTTGCCGAGAACACGGAGCCGATCCTGATAGATATCTCCGTAGTTGAGGCCGGCAAGCTCCGAGATTCGCACACCGCAGTTCAGGAAAATCATCAGAATGGCCAAATCCCGGTCTGCGTGGGTGCCTTTTACGGAGCTCAGAAGGGCCTGCGCCTGACCAAGGGTCAGATATTTCGGAAGTGCCCGGCGGAGCTTGGGATATTCCACATCCGCCACCGGATTTTCCTCCAACTGCTTGGTGCGTACCGTCAGGTATTTATAAAAGGATTTGATGGCGGAAAGCTTTCTGGCCCGGGCAGCATTGTCTATGCCTTGTCCGGGATGCTGAGTTTCGGGATGATAAATACGATCCTCGCTAAGGTAGGAAAGGAAATCATAGATATCTTCCAGCGTAATGGTTTTGATAAAATCCAGATCCACATGTTTGATGGAGATGGTATTCAGATCCGTTTCATAGGGAAGCTCACTGCGGATCAGAACGATATACCGGAGAAACATCCGGAGGTCCAGATAGTATTCCGCCACAGTTTTGGAGGATTGGCCCTTGATATTCTCATGATAGGATAGAAAGTCCCGCAGAACTCTCGGGCAGTCACGGTAGTCCATAAAATCGCTCCTTTTGCAGGTTGCGTCTGGCGCGCCTCTTCTTGGAGGGTCAAAACGCAACAAAATTTTTATTTTGTTGCGTTTTTATAATAACACAAATCAGAGGGGATGTCAAGGCATTGAACGCTCCCCTCTGAAGTTTTAGTCAAAAATCTCTATCAGATCTTCAAAACAGCGAATCTCTGCATCCGCAGAATCCACGTTTCCAAAGCCATAGGCCGCAAACACGAACGGTACTCCAGCCGCCTGGGCGGAATCCTTATCCCGCTGCGTATCCCCAACGTAAACCGGAGCCTTCAGCCGATATTCCCGAACCACCTGTGCGATGTTATCGCCCTTTGATCTTCCAGTATCCCCAAAGCACAGTCTCCCCTCGAACAGATCCCACAAGTCGTGAGCTGTCAGGAACGCCTCAATATAGCCCCTTTGGCTGTTGGAAACGATAAAGAGCCTGTGGCCTATTTTCAGCCGTTCCAGCGTTTCCCGGAGCTTCGGATACAGAGTTCCTCCATAGACAGCCAGATACTCGTTTTCCTCCTCGGCGCAGGCATCCATGATTTCCATTTGCCGCTCAGGCGATTCCTTTGGAAACAGCTTCCGGGCAAGGTCATCCATCTGCATGCCCATGACGGATTCCTGCTCTTCCCTTGTGATATGCTCCCGAACCCCATAGCGGTCAATGACTTTGTTCCAGGTGTAGAGAATCCCGTCAACGGAATCCCACAGAGTTCCGTCCAAATCAAAAATGATGCTGTCTGCGTACATAAATACTCCTTTGTGAAATCGCACAAATTAGGGCGCCCTAAGTTGTGCATTTTGCCTTTAATATAGGGATGTATCCCGAATTGCGGGAATCTGCTGCTTGGAAGCTTCCTCTTCCCGGGTCTCCCCTTCCAATTTGGCAGCTTCTTCCTCAGCCTTCCGGCATTCCTCTGCCTGCATTTCCTCAATGGGCTTAACCAGATACTTATCGATCAGCGGATAGCAGGCGCTGATGCTGATAAAGCCCGTGAAGCTGTACAGGAACAGCCCAAGGAATAGGATTTCCAGGAACGGATGGGCCACCATAATCAGCAGATAGCACACGATCCAAATCAGAAGATTGCCAAGTCCGCTGAACACATTCCGGAAAATGCCGATGAAGCAGAGCAGCCAAGCATTCTGAACAATCGACCGGAGGTTCAGATTTACCGTCACGATCATCAGATAAATATACTTCCGCATGAACGCGTAGAACATGCCAACCAGCAGTGTGACGATTTTTGCCACCTGCATGACGCCTGCCAGATTCTCAGGAGGCTGGAAGGTCATATTGAAGATCACAAGGAACGCAACCACCCAGTCCAGAATGCCGAACAGCATGCCCGCTTTCCAGTTTTCCTTGGCTTTGTCCCAAATATCACTGAGCCAGGAGTGGCTTTCTCTGGAATAATTCCGGAGCACATAGGTGACGCCGCACTTTGCCGGGCCATAGGCCAGCACCGACAG
>JAQXMD010000168.1 GCA_029012465.1 Oscillospiraceae bacterium
CGGCAGAGTCAACCGAAAGTTCTTCTATGAGAAGCTGTGCTACGGCGAAAAGGAAGGGAGGGGTATCTGATGGCGGTCTATAAGGAAGAAAAGACCAACACCTGGCGGGCGGTCTACCGCTATACAGACTGGAACGGCGAGCGCAAGCAGACCCAAAAGCGGGGCTTCAAGACCAAGCGGGAGGCACAGGCATGGGAGCGCGAACAGCTCAATAAGGCCAGTGCCGACCTGGACATGACCTTTAAGAGCTTCGTGGACCTCTACACGGCAGACATGAAAACCCGGCTCAAGGAAAACACCTGGTCCACCAAGGAGCATATCATCCGCACCAAGCTGCTGCCCTATTTCGGTAAACTGAAAATGTGTAAAATCACGGCTCAGCAGATCATCACCTGGCAGAATGAGATGATGAACCACAAGGACGAGCAGGGCAAGCCCTATTCGCCGGTCTATCTCAAGACCGTCCACAACCAGCTCAGCGCCATCTTCAATCACGCGGTGCGGTATTACAATTTGCGGGAGAATCCCTGTAAAAAGGCCGGGAGCATGGGCAAAAAGAAAAACCGGGAGATGTTGTTCTGGACCAAGGAGGAGTATCTGAAATTTGCGGAGGCTATGATGGACAAGCCTCTATCGTTCTATGCGTTCGAGATGCTCTACTGGTGCGGCATCCGGGAGGGGGAGCTGCTGGCCCTCACTCCCGCTGATTTCGATTTTGAGAAAGGCACCGTATCCATCAATAAATCCTATCAGCGCCTGAACGGTCAGGACCTGATTACCACGCCAAAGACGGAGAAAAGCAACCGCGTCATCACCATGCCGCAGTTTCTGGCAAATGAAATCCAAGACTATCTCAAAATGCTCTACGGCATCGGGCCGCATGATCGGATGTTCACTGTCACTAAGAGCTATCTCCACCGAGAGATGGAGCGGGGTGCGAAAGAGGCTGGGGTCAAGCGCATCCGAATCCACGACATCCGGCATAGCGCGGTATCGCTTTTGATTGATATGGGCTTCTCGGCCACAGCCATTGCCGACCGGGTGGGCCACGAGAGCATCGACATCACTTACAACTATGCGCACCTGTTTCCGTCCAAGCAGGCGGAAATGGCGGATAAATTAAACATGGAAAGGGGTAATTAAAATGTCAGCAAAGAATTTGGACAAGCACAACCGCTGGCGGAACAAAACGGTAGCTTTCCGGGTGTCCCCGCAGGAGGACAAGCAGCTGGAAATCTTCGTCAAGCTGTCCGGCCTGACGAAACAGGACTACATCACCCGGCGGCTGTTGGAAAAGGAAGTGGTGGTCCAGGGCAATCCAAAGGTCTACAAGGCTTTGCGAGACCAGCTTGCCGCTGTGCTGGACGAGCTGCGGCGCATTGAGGCCGGACAGGACGTAAACGATGAGCTGCTGGACACGATCCAGCTGATCACAACTATTATGAGCGGAATGCAGGAGGAAGCTGCCTATGGGAATTGACGCAAAAGAAAAGACCGCCCTGGGCGCATCTGTTGGCGCAGATGCTGGGCAGTCCATTCAAAAAGAATCTGACAATAGTATACCCGCTTCGGAGGCAAAAGGCAACGGGGAAATGGAAAATTTGGAGGAAATGTACCGTCAGATGCAGCGTATGGCTGACCCGCGCTACCTGCACACGCTCACCATGACCGAGCTGTTTCAGACTTCCTACAAAAGCCGCCCACCCATCATTGAAAATTTGCTCCATTCGGGGGCATACCTTCTTGCCGGTGCGCCCAAGATCGGCAAGTCGTTTCTGGTGGCGCAGATCGCCTACCATGTCAGCACCGGGCAGGCGCTGTGGGGCTGCAAAGTCCACCAGGGAACAGTCCTTTACCTTGCGTTGGAGGATGACTTCCAGCGCATCCAGAACCGGATGTTTATGATGTATGGCGTGAACGATACCCCCAATCTGCACTTTGCCACTGCCGCCGGAAAAATCGGGAACGGTCTGGACGAGCAGTTGGAGAATTTTATGCGAGAACATCCGGACACCAATCTCATCATCATCGACACCATGCAGAAAATCCGGGAAGTGGGCGGCGAAGCGTACAGCTACGCCAGCGACTACGAGATCGTGGGCAAGCTCAAGCAGCTTGCAGATAAGCACTGTATCTGCGTGCTAACCGTCCACCACACCCGGAAGCAACCCGCCGGGGATGCTTTCGAGATGATTTCCGGCACCACGGGCCTGTTGGGCTGCGCGGACGGCTCCCTGCTGATGCAGAAGAAAAAGCGCACCGCATTGGAGGCCACCATCGATGTGGTGGGGCGTGACCAGCAGGATCAGATTCTCTATCTAAAAAAGGACCCGGAAACCCAGATCTGGAATTTGGAGCGCATGGAAACGGAGCCGCACAAGGAACCGCCGGACCCTGTGTTGGAAGCAGTAGCAAAGCTGGTCTCCGCTGAGCGTCAGGAGTGGACAGGTTCTCCCTCGGAGCTGGCCGCAACAGTGCAGGTGGGCATGGCGGCAAATGCGCTGACCAAGTATCTGAATGTCAAATCCGGCAGGCTGCTGGAAGAATATCATGTGGGCTACGAGAATAGGGCGCGGCACGCTGGACGGCAGGTGAAACTCACCTATATGCTGGTGGAAGCTCCGGCTTTTGAAGTGGTCGAGGATGGGCGCGACGGTAGCGACGGTTGCAACGGTGAAAATGCTACCACCCAAACAACCGTCGCTATCGTCGCAGCCGTCGCGGAGAGGAACGGAAGCGAATGAAGAATGTGCAGATTCCCTATGACTTGTTCGTGGCGCTGGTGGAGTATCACCTCGGCTATGATGACGAATACGAGGATGAAATCCGGCAGGGATTGGAGCAGAAGCTGGACGCTTTGGTGCGGCACGAGCTGTATGCCAAATATAAAACTGCGCCCAGCCCGGAAGAACGGGAACAGGCCAGGCAGGCGTACCTGGACCGGCGCGGCGTGTTCCCAGATTTTCGCTGGTAACAGGAATTTACTTTCGTACTAATCTCGCAGATGAAATTAGCACCAAAGTCAATCTTCTCCCTGCCGACATGGACAGGAGCGTGACACGCTCCTGTGGCTGGCGGACAAGGTGAATTGGTCAGCAGCGTGTCTTCCGCATCCCCGTCCCCATCGAAAAATCCGCAGATTTGGAGATGGCTAAGGCCGGGAAAATCCAGTGGATTTTCCCGGCCTGTGGGCGGTGGAATTGGAGCAAACACGGTTGCGAAAAGTCCGCCGGTCACACCGCATTTTGAGGCTGTGGGTATCACCTGCAAGCCGAAAAAGGCGGCGAGGCTCCCGCAGGAGCCGCACTCCCCCTCGGAGAGCCCACGATACTTTGCAGCCGCAGGATGAAAGTATCATAGTGGGTTATTACACTTCCGCAGAAGTGCATCCCCAAAAGCTACCCGCATCTCAACCGCCCTTGTAGGGCGAGAAAGGAGTTCTATGGCAAGAGGCGACGGTATCCATCGTACCAGCGCAAGAAACATGAGACTGACTACACCCAAACTGAAAAACGCGCAGCAACACAACGAGCGTGAAAAAGAATCGTATGTCAACCAGGATATAGTCCCGGAACGCTCCCATCTGAATGTTCACTTCAAGCAACCGGACAGCGGCTATCTGGAACAGTTTGAACAGATGGAGGCAGACGGGATGATCTCAACACGGGGCATCAAAGAGGACGCTTTTCGCTACGGTGAGCTGATCTTTGATGTGAACTCCGCCTACTTTTTCAACCATGGCGGATATGACTTCGCAAAACAATTTTACCACGACGCATACCAGGCTGCAATCAAAATTGTGGGCGGCGAACAGTACATTCTGTCGGCGGTCATGCACGCCGACGAGCGCAACCGGGCCATGTCCGAGGCGCTGGGGCAGGCTGTATACCACTACCACCTTCATGTGGTCTATGTGCCGGTGGTGGAGAAGCAAATCCGCTGGACCAAACGCTGCAAGGACAAGTCGCTGGTGGGCAAGGTGAAAGAAACGGTTATGCAGGTCAGCATGAGTAAAAAGTGGGCCTCTAAGCCGGTTCTAGATGAGGCCACCGGCGAACCGCTGAAAACGGCAAAGGGCAAGCCTGTTCTCAAAAAATCGTACAGTGTATTGCAGGACGATTTCTTTCAATATATGCGCGAGGCCGGATACGCCGATGTGGAGCGCGGTGAGCGCGGCAGCTCTGAGGAACATCTGACGGTGACGCAGTTCAAGGTTGAGCGGGAGCAGGCGCGGCTGGCGGAGCTGCAAACAGAAAGATCGGAGGTTCAGGCGGAGATCGGCCAGCTTCGGACGGATAGGGCCGAGGCTGAAAAAGCGGCCAAAGAGGCACAGACCGAACTCCGCCTATTAGCGCCTAAATTAAAACACATGGAGAAGCTGGCAGCCGAGTATTCCTCCGACCCGGAGGACTTGCTTCCACTCCCCGATAGAATGGAGTCCGCCAAATCCTACCGGGAGAAAAAATCCAAGCCACTCTTGGAGAAGATCGTCAAGGTGGTGCGCTCCGTTTACCGGGCTTACCTGGATGTCTGCCAGAAATTCGAGCTGTTGCAGCGCAAATATGATACGGAGGTTCCGTATTTGAAAAAGCAGTTGGCCGAGGTCAGGG
>JAQXMD010000169.1 GCA_029012465.1 Oscillospiraceae bacterium
GCATCACAAAGGCTGTGAGCATGGTCAACGGAAAGCAGTTTGTCAAAGAGCCAAAAACGAAAACCTCTGTACGCAAAGTGAGCATTCCCCCTGTGATGGTTTCCAAGCTGAGGAAGCTGAAGGTGGAGCAGGCCGCATATAGGCTGATGGTCGGCAGCTATTGGCAGGGTGAGGACTGGGTGTTTACGCAGGACAACGGCACGCTAATGTCTCTGTCAACGCCATATCAGGCATTGCAGCGGATCATTCGCAGATACAACGAGGGCAAACCAGAAATCGAACAGCTCCCACAGATTCCATTTCACGGCCTCAGGCACACCGCAGCAACGCTGCTGGTGAGCAACGGCACGAACGTAAAGACAGTTGCAGACCGACTGGGACACGCAGACACGCGAATGACCTTGAACGTTTACACACACGCTGTCGAAGAGTGTGACCGCACAGCAGCGAATGCACTGGAATCCATGCTGACGAAGCACGCATAAACAGGAAAAATCCCGCTCCTTTCAAATCGTGGAGCGGGATTTCCTCTTATGTGTCAAGGAAGAAAAAGCGGTAAAGACGGAACCAGTTCTAGAATAAACGTCAAATAAACGTCAAATCGCATTTTTCTCCCGGTTGGAAGTATATAGCAAAACCCGGAAACCGTTGATACACAAGGGTTTCCGGGTGGCTATACAGGACAAAAAAGATATCGTTGATGAGGGCGAAATGAACCATTCAGCATAGCTTGTTTATTTGTTATATTTGTCCCAGTTCATAATCAGCAACAAAAGTAAAGAAGGTGGGAGAATTCCTTCTTTTATGGTTGGGTCATCCAGCACATCGGAAACCAGAGAAGGGAATACAAAGGGCAGCAGCCAGTAGGTCACATCACCGATTTCATCCCGGAGGGTAACATGCTTCATTTCTCTCTCCAGCTGTCCTGCGATATACAGACCGTTTTGATCCAGTACATTGCTGAGGAAGGCAAGTCTCTCACCGGAGTCATGGTTTCCCGCGACCATCATTACAGGAATCCCACGAACCAGCAGGCTGGTAAGAAAGTCGCTCAGCAGGGATATTGCTTCCCTGCCGGGATTTCCATTGTCATATACATCTCCGGCGATCAAAATAACGTCCGGGGCTTTTTCATCCACCAGCTTCAGAAACTGCTCGGCCCAAAAGGGCTGATCCCTGTTGTCGATCAAGGAAAATCCATGGAGTTTTTTCCTGAAGTGGAGAGCAGATATGTGCAGAATTTTCATTTCTATCAGTCCTTTGTAATACGCATCACGAGACTCCAATGTGGAATTGCTCAGATTTTTGCCTGCAATAACCGCCCAAAACTCATTATACACGAAATAGGAAATTTGTCATGTTTATTGTATGTGAACCGAGATTCTTTTCCCCTTATTGCAAATTGGACATAGACAGGAACAGGGCGCATTGCATTGTATTTTGCAACACGCCCTATTATATGTTGTTTTCATGTGTCAGGGGGCTGGGATATCATGGATGCAGACTCACAGCATCCTTGCCGCGCTCCATCCGGAAGAAACCGCCTTGTGTACATCTCCCGCCCGGTTGCAGTCGCCCAGGAACCGCACCAAGGGCGCAGTTCCATAGAAGGCCATAGCTTCCTGGTGCCGGGGTGCAGTGCCCGTGGCACAGACCACCAGAGGGGCATCCGCCCAGCGGGTCTCGCCGTTCTTGTCTACATAGGTCACGCCATCGCTGTCGATGGACACATAGGATTGGACTTCTGTCTCGTAGGAGAAGCCCTTCTGGCTCCGATAGGCATCCTCCAGCATGGAGATGTAGTGGGCATGGGGCGCGTCGCTGGCCAGCATCTTCTGCCGGGACAGAACCCTGACCTGCTTGCCCGCCCGGGCCAGATAGATGCCCGTCTCCACGGCGGTCTCGCTGCCGCCCATGATGACGACGGAATCCGGCAGCTCCCTGGCGTGTCCAAAGACCTCCATGGGCACCTTTACGTTGGCCCCATCAACTCCGGGCAGGTCAGGACGCTTGAACTTGGGGCCGATGGCCACAAATACCGCGTCGGCCTTCATTTCGGCAACCAGCTCAGGGGTGGCGGCAGTATTCAGCAGTACATGAACGCCTTCCCGGTACAGCTGGCGGATCAGGTAGTTTTTGTAGTCCTCCAGAGGCCACTTGAAGTCCGCGTAGTCCGCGTGCAGGAGCTGGCCGCCCAGAACAGAATTCTGCTCGATCAGGGTAACGTTGTGACCCATCTGGGCTGCGGTGATGGCTGAGACCATTCCGGCAGGGCCGCCGCCAATGACCACCAGCTTTTTCGGGGTGGTGTTTTCCGGAAAAACTCGATCCAGCTTGTCCTCCAGACCGATCTCCGGATTCACGGAGCAGTAGGAGCGGAATTTGTCGGTGTCATTGGGCACATGGCATTTGTTGCAGCGGATGCAGGGCCGCACATCCTCGCCCCGTCCCGCGTAGAGCTTCTCCCCGTACTGGCTGTCGCAGATGAAGGCCCGGGCCATGGACAGCACATCCGCCTGCCCTTCCCGGATGATTTTGTCGCAGAGAGCCGGGTCCTGCAGTCCTGCGGAAACTCCGATCAGCAGCTTTCCGCCCCGGGCTGCTACGTCCGCTTTCACGGCGGCCGCTGCGGCCAGATTGGGACAGGGGCTTTCCCGAGTGGAGGTGAAGCCAATAGGATGCTGGGGGTCCTGTTCGCCCTGACGGATGGTCAGAAGATCAATCTTTCCCTCGGCCAGCCGTGAAAGCTCTATGGTATCCTGCACGGTAATGCCGCCGACCTCCTCACCGCTGACCAGACACTCCAGCGGGAAATCCCGGCCCAGGGTCTGCTTCAGGGCGTCGAAGATGTCCAGCAGCAGCCGGGCACGGTTCAGAACACTTCCGCCGTACTCGTCGGTCCGGTGGTTGCACAGGGGGGAAAGCATCTGGCTCACCGGGCCGTTCCGGTAGGCGTTGTGGAGGGAGAACATCTCAAAACCCAGCTTCTTCAGCAGCAGGGCCTCCTCCACCACGGAGTCGATGTGCATCTGCATATCCTTTTTCGTCAGGTCATCGCAGACGGGCTTGGAGCCGGGGCCGCCCTCGCCGGGTTTGGGCACAAAGGGCTCGTCCATGTGGGGGCGAAGCTGCTGACCCATGGGACTGGTCATGGCGATGGAACCGTAGAGCCGGATGGCGTCAATCATCTGGCAGAGATAGTTGTGGGTGGATGGGTCTCCGATGTCCAGAGTGGAAAAATGCGCCGGGGTCATCTCCACCAGTTTCAAATCCGGCGCCATGGGCCGGGGATGCTCCAGATGGTTGATGTGAACCACAGCTGCACCGTTTCTGGCCCGGTT
>JAQXMD010000170.1 GCA_029012465.1 Oscillospiraceae bacterium
AACTATCGGAACAAGTCCTACACCATGCCTGTGAACGGCGATGAAATGCCCGCCACTCTGGCCGCCCATGTGGAAGCCGGTGAACTGGGCATCAAGACCGGCAAGGGCTTCTATGATTACACCGATGTGGATCTGGACGCACTGAAGGCCAAGCGCGACAAGCAGCTGTTTGAGGTATTCCGTCTGGAGAAGAAGTTCCTGGACGATCCCGTCTAACCTGTTTTTACCCGGGCAGGGCTTTCCCCTGCCCGGAGATTCAGTCACACTCCCCCATGAAGGCACAGCGTTTCATTGGTCTCCCCTCTTGAAAGCCGCTGTGTCCACTCTTAAGAGGAAAAACCCTATGGATCTCGTTTTATTTTCCGGCTATGCCCGTCTCCCCTCCAACACCACCGCCCAGAAAATCTATGAAGAGCTGGCTCTGGTTGTGGTCATTGATATGTCCACAGGTGTTGTCCACAATGTGGAGTGCACCATGGTTACGGGCCTTGCCAAGGAATTTGTCAGCAATCTGATCATTGGCTATGATATGAAGCAGGGAATCGAACCCCTGGTGAAGCTCATTGAGCGGAAGTATCAGGGCCATCTGAAAAAAGCCCTGATCAACGCCATCAAAATGGTGGGCAATCAGTACACAGAGATGCAGACCTGACAATCCATAATTCCATATGTTTTGTTTTTGTGAAGAGTCCCTGCTTCCCAGGGCTTGTATTCGCAGAAAGCCGTCCTGACTTGGAGCCCTGTGCTTTAGGCCTTGGTTGGCTGCTCTTTTTTCCGGTCAAACGTATACCACTGCCTGGCCCCAGAGTGGTAGTACCTGAGCTGAATTCAATGATTTGAAATTAGGTGTAAGGTTAACATGGAAATTTCACTGATTATCGGTCTTGTGCTGACCATTGGTCTGATTTTGGGACTGAGCATTTTCTCCGGCACCAGAAGCAAAAAGCCCGGTTTAAAAAACGGCACCGCCATCACAGCGGGCATTATTATGGGAACGCTGGTGGGCGGCTCCTCCACAGTGGGCACTGCTCAGTTGGCTTACAACTACGGCATGAGCGCATGGTGGTTCACACTGGGCGGTGGCATTGCCTGTCTGGTGCTGGCCATTGGCTTTGTGGGCCCCTTCCGCAAAAGCGGCTGCTCCACACTCGTGCAGATGATCGAGCATGAATATGGCCCCTCCGCCGGAATGGCTGCTTCCATTCTGAACTCTGTGGGAACGTTTATCAACATCATTTCTCAGTTGATCGCTGCCACTGCAGTCATCACCGTTCTGTTTCCCCAGCTGGGACTGATTCCCGAGCTGCTGATCTCCGCAGTGTTTATGATCCTCTATGTGGTCTTTGGCGGAGCCAAGGGTGCAGGCATGGTGGGCATTTTGAAGCTGGCCCTTCTGTACGTTGCCATGATGGCCTCCGGCATTATGGTGCTGTTCCTCACCGGCGGTGTGGGCGGTGCGCTGGAGCTGTTCCGGGGAATTGACTCCCAGGGCGTGAATCTGTTCAGTCTGGTGGCCCGTGGTGCCGGAAAGGATATTGGCGCCTGCGTATCCCTGATCTTCGGCGTTCTCACCACCCAGACCTATGCACAGGCGATCCTGGCCAGTAAGACCGACGCCACCGCCAGAAAGGGCGCCGTCATCAGCGCCTGTATGATCCCCCCCATTGGCATCGGCGGCATTCTGGTTGGTCTTTACATGCGTGCCACCCATCCCGGGATCGTGGCAAAAACCGCTCTTACCAGCTTTGTCATGGAACAGATGCCTCCCCTGCTCAGCGGCATCATTATGGGTGCGCTGTTTATTGCGGTGGTCGGCACCGGTGCTGGTCTTGCCCTCGGTATTTCCTTCATTGTCAACAAGGACATTATCAAGCGATTCACCCACAAGCTGGACAATCCCCGTATCGAGGCCATTGTGGGAAAAACCATTACCGCGATTGTCCTACTGTTGGGCGTATGCCTGTCTACAGGTTCTCTGGGCGACACCATTCTGCAGTTCGCATTTATGTCCATGGGACTGCGGGGCGCTGTGGTTCTGGTACCCATGTGCTGCTCCATCTGGCTGAAGGGCAGGATCAAGCATGTATTTGCCATGATCTCCATCATTGTATCCCCCATTCTGGTGCTGATCTTCGGCGTAGTGAATGTGCTTCCCTTTGATTCTCTCTTTGTGGGCATTGCCGCCTCTGTGGTCATTATGGCCATCGGGCTTGCAGTGGGCAACAAGGACTCCCGCCTTCAGACCACAAACGGATGACAATTCTGCGGCAGATGAACCTGCCGCAGAAGCTATATCCCCTTCTATTTCCCGGCTCCATGCACAAACGATCTCTGGCGCATCTGATTATCACGGAGGAATCCTCACATGATTAACGAAGCTTCCATCAAATGCTTCCTGACCCTCGCAGAAACCCTCAGCTTTACGGAAACTGCCCGCCGTCTCTATATGACCCAGCAGTCCGTCAGCAAATATATTGCCCGGCTGGAGGAGGATCTTGGGTTTCAGCTGTTTCTCCGCACCCACCACTATGTGACCATCACCAAGGCCGGGGAGAATTTTCAGGCATTGTTTCAAGACGTGACAGAGCAGTTCCAGAAGACCATGGACGAAACAAAAGCATATTATCAGGATGTATCCCAATCCCTTCATGTGGGATATCTGGAGTGGCTGGAGCTGTCCGCGGGCATTGGCAAGGCCCTCCGGGAGCTACAGCAGGAGGCTCCTGGCCTGCAGTTCTCCGGAGAAAAGCACCCCCAGTTTGAGCTGAACGAGCTGCTGCTGAGCCGGAAGCTGGACCTCATCATCACCTACCGGGAATTTGCCCCCAAAGAAAAGGGCATTCAGAGCCTCAAGGTTCTGGATACTCCGCTGGTGCTTCTGGTATCTCCGGAGCACCCAAAGGCCACCCCCGAAGCCACCTTTGAGGATTTCCGCAGCGAGCCGTTTATCAAGGCCGCTGCCAGTCATGAGATGCTGTCAGAAAGCCGCCAGCGGGCCCGCAGGCAGTGCAGGGAGCTGGGCTTTACCCCCTCTGAAATTGTGATCTCCCCCAATCTGGAATCCGGCTATATGGCCGTTGAGCTGGGTCAGGGCGTTATGGTGTCCACCATGCTTAGCCGAATGACCCTTGGAAATGGCCTCAAATGCTATCCCGTGGGCAAAACAGAGGAGCTTCTGTGCTTCTGGTATGAGCAGCAGGAAAACACCCTGGTTCGCCGGTTTGCCCGGCATCTGGAGACGGCGCACAAGGCTCCTGAAAACAGATAAGCATACAAGCATCCCCTGAACCGAGGCCGGTTCAGGGGATGCGATTTTTTATTCTGTTGTGAGGTCCCGGGCTGCCTCCTCCGGGCTGATTCCATTTTCCAGAATACGCTTCAGGGCTTCCCGGGCAGCCTGTTTCAGGCCCAGAGAACGCCCTGCAATGCCGCTGCAGCCCGCAAGATAGGTTTGGAAGGAATCAATCTCACTGTCCGTAAAGGGTTCGACTTCCACAGCCTCCTCATCCAGCCAGATCACAGGATTCTGTTCCACCAGATTCCCGCTGTCGTCCCGGAAGCTGACCTTTTTCATGGCTTCCTCCGCCATTGCGTCAAAGTCCGCCCGGAGCACCGGGAAGCCAAACCCATCCTGAGACAGGAAGCTGTCGTTTTCGCAGAGCAGCACCTTCAATACCTGCCACGCTTCATTTGCATTCCGGCTCCCGGGAGAAATGCCCACTGCCGCAGGTACATGGAGATACGCGCCGTTGCCCGTGGAGGCGGGATAGCCCTTCAAAACCAGGTCCTCACCAACGGACTTTTCCAATGCCTTTAGCTCCATAAAGCTCCTGAGCTCCACAGGCTCCAGCAGGAGGGTTTTATTCTTCAGGGCATTCACAGCCGATGTGTCGCCGTTGGCCTCCAGATCGTAGATTGCACTGTCCTCCACGGGAATACCGGCAGCAGCCTCCAATACGGAGACAAAGGCATCAGAATCCAGATCCGCAACCGACAGAAGCGCATCCAGCACATCGTAGCAGTTGCTCAGCCGCATAACCGCCAGCTCCTGATGGGCCTCAACCGCCGTGGAGAATTCCTCGGGAGTCCAGCCCTCCTGCTCCCCAACAAGCTGCCGGTTTCCCGCCAGTGTTTTCACCGTGAAATAGACAGGCAGCCACCGGGTGGATTCTCCGGTTTTTACAGCGGAGCAAAGGCCCGGCAAGAGGGTATTGTCTCCCACCTCTTCATCCATCAGAGAATCCAGAGAAAGAAGCTCCATCTGTTCAAGGCTGTCCGGTGCTCCCAGAACCAGATCCAGCTGGGCGGCATCCTCCATGAGCCGCTGGTTGCCGTCCGCGTAAACGCTGTAATCCACAAGACGCATCCGAACATCCGCATTGTTCCGGTTGAATTCCGCAGCCCGGCTGTGGAGCAGCTGAAGCAGCTCCGGGGAGATTTCACCGACACCAAGGGAAACCGTTGTCCGTTCCGGAATCTCCGATGCAGGAACCCGTTTAAGCACACCAAGCTCCGTGCCGTTTTCCGTTCTGGACAGGAAATAGATCCTGTCCTCAGAAAGGGGCTGCACCGAGATCACATAATCGGGATTGACTGCCGTATCAATCCAGCCGAGAATGGCCTCCATGGCCTCTTGTTCCACATCCAGCGTATAGAGGTTTCCGCCTCCGGACAGCAGCACCGTCCCCCCAAGGCCGGAATAGGCCTGATAGGCAATACGCTTTTCCGTGAGAGAAGCACCAATGGACTCCGTATTCAAAAGAACCACCGAGCCTTCCCGGCTGCCGTCCTCCTGAATGCTCCAGACGTTCAGCACCACCTGCCCCTGCTCCGTGCAGACAATGGAGGATGCGATCTCTCCAGCGGAAAGGGACAGCGCGGACACCCGCTTGCCTGTGGAGTTGTACACAAGCACCTGATCAGAGAGCATCAGATAGGCATAGCCTTCTCCATCCACCGCCAGTCCCAGGGGATACCGGTTCTGGCTGTCAGCAAGGGAAACGGTTTCCGAAATGGTTCCATCTTTGGAAACGGAAACAAGCTCCAGTCCGCTGTCCTTTCTGACACAATAGCGGAATCCATCCCCGGCTGCACACACCGCAAGGACATCCCCCGCAAGGGAGGCATCCAATTTATCCATGGTGTCCAGATTCCGCAGACTGTGACTGCCCCCCTCATCCACCACATCCAGATACATGGTTCCTCCTGCCAGCAGGAGCCGTTCCGGGGTGCCATTTTCCACACTCAGCTGGGAAACCCCCGCCACATATCCGAATCCGGTCTGTTCCACCGGTGCCAGCGTGGTCTGGGGTGTTTCCACCAAAGGCGCTCTGGTTTCAGCGGGCTTTTCTGTCTCTGCCCCAGTCCCGGCAGAAGCTTCCACAGGTGATGAACCTGCCTGTTCTCCACAGCCTGTCAGCAGCAGCATCAGAGAGAGCGTCGCCGCCATCAGCCGTGTAATGTTTCGTTTTTTCATATGATTGTTCCTTCTCAATGACCTGTATACCGGTCACTTTTTGTGTTTTTCAGATAGATTTTCCGCAGTCCCTTCAGCAGCAGCCGGGAATCCACATGGATTTCCCGCCTGCAATGGGGAATGACCTCCTCTGCCATGGCTCCGGTGGCAATGACGGTGCAGCTGTGTCCAAGCTGCTGCTCCATCCGCTCCACCAAACCGTCCAGCATGGCTGCGGTTCCGAATACGGCGCCGGATTTCATACAGTCCACGGTGTTTTTCCCAATGACCTCTCTGGGCGCTTCCAGTGTAATTCTGGGCAGCTGGTCACAGGCTGTGGAAAGGGCATCGGATGCCACCGCAACACCGGGGGCAATGACGGAACCCACAAAGCTCTTTTTCTCATTGACCGCCAACAGCGTGGTTGCCGTGCCCAGATCAATGACGATCAGGGGCGCAGGATACTCCTCCAGCGCTGCCACCGCATTGACCACCAGATCGCTGCCCAGCGAGGCCGGGTTGTCCATGAGAATATTCAGCCCGGTTTTCACCCCGGGACCTACCAAAAGAGGTTCCGTACCCAGCAGCAGCCGCAGGGCGTCCATAATTACATGGATCAGCGCCGGTGTCACTGACGCCACAATGCTCCCCTGAACCTGACTGGGGCTGACCCCGTGCATTTCCAGAATGCTTTTAAAGCTGATGGCGTATTCATCCCCGGTCCGCTTTCTGTCAGCGGCAACCCGGGAAGTGAAAACGATTCGTTCCCGGTCAAAGCAGCCCATGACAATATTGGTATTCTCAACATCCAGCGCAAGTATCACGAAGAACGCCCCTTTTCCATTTTTCTTCTTTATATTTTACCCTACACCGGCAGAAGAATCAAGAAATATTCCCCAGTCCCCTTGTATTTGGGCAAAAAAATGCTATCATATGAGTATTATTGCAAAATATCGGCTCAATGTGGCCATAAAACATCCCCAATACAGGAGGCTGTCCCATGTCCCATAAAAAAACCGTGCTGCTAGGCGTCACCGGCGGCATTGCCGCCTATAAGATTCCCAATCTCTGCTCCATTCTGGTGAAAAAGGGCTATAATGTGGAGACCATTCTCACCGAAAACGCCCAAAAGATCGTTTCCCCCATTCCCTTTGAAAGTCTGTCCGGAAACCGCTGCCATGTGGACACCTTCGATCCCATGGATACCTCCAAGGTGGAGCACATCGCGCTGGCACAGCAGGCTGACATTCTCGTCATTGCTCCCGCATCGGCGAATATTCTTGCTAAGCTCCGCTATGGTCTGGCGGATGACATGCTCTCCACCACCGCGCTGGCCTGCACCTGCAAGACCATTCTGGTGCCTGCCATGAACACCAACATGTACGAGAATCCCGCCACACAGGAAAATCTCTCAGTTCTTCGTGACCGGGGCTTTATCATCATGGAGCCTGCTTCCGGCCGTCTGGCCTGCGGCGCTGTGGGAACGGGCAAAATGCCGGAACCCTCCGACATTTTTGACCGCATTGAGGCGGAGATCGCCTGCCAGAAGGATTTGACCGGTCTCCGGGTCCTTGTGACCGCTGGCCCCACCCAGGAACCCATCGACCCTGTCCGCTACATCACCAACCACTCCAGCGGCAAGATGGGCTACGCCATCGCCCACGCAGCCATGCTCCGGGGCGCGGATGTGGTTCTGGTATCCGGTCAGACGGCACTGAAGCATCCCCCTCTTGTAAAGACCATTCCCATTGTCACCGCGCAGGATATGTTTGAAGCCGTGACCCGGGAGGCAGAAAACGCAGATATCATCATCAAGGCAGCCGCCGTTGCTGACTACACCCCCACGGAAACCGCCGACAACAAGATCAAAAAGACCGACGGCGACATGTCCATTCCCCTGAAGCGTACTCAGGACATTCTCGGCTATCTGGGCACCCACCGGAAGCCCGGGCAATTCCTCTGCGGCTTCTCCATGGAAACCCAGAACATGCTGGAGAACTCCAGAAAGAAGCTCACCAAAAAGAATCTGGACATGGTAGTTGCCAACAATCTGAAAGTTGAAGGCGCAGGTTTTCAGGGCAACACCAACTGCATCACCCTGATTACCGCCAATGATACCACAGAGCTTCCCATGATGGACAAGGAGGAGGCTGCCCACGAGATTCTATCCAAGATTCTGACCATGCGGGGCTAATAAAGCCTTTCCGCAGTGATGGCGGACAACTCGTAGGCCGTCCGTTCCTCCGCCCCGGTTTCTGTCTGCTTGGTATAGAGTCTGCTCTGGAGCCGCCCCTGAATGTACAGGGTGTCTCCCTTTTCGCATTCCGAGGCCATTCTGGCAACGCTGCCCCATAAAATACAGGGCACATAATCCTTCCGCCGGTATTTCCGCTCCACCGCCAGCATCACATCGCTGATCTCCCGGCCCAGAGGTGTCCGGCGATACACCGGGTCCCGGCAGATGGTGCCTGTTAGCTGCACCTGATTCTCCGGCTCACCGCCGCAGTGGTGCAGGGTCTCGGCATAGACCGAGATCACCAGCCGCCGCCCCTGTCCGGACCGGTTGTTATAGGATCGGATCTGTCCTGTCACTTCCACCATTGGCCCCTCCAGCGGGTCCAGGCCCGAAACCAGCTCATGCTCCGCAATCACCGGCAGATGGTCAAAGGCCCCCGAAAGCCGCTGCACCGACAGCAGAAGGCTGTCAAACCGTTTCCCGTGATTCTCATGGGAAAACTCCGGTGGGTCCAGGAGTATCCCCCGCAAAAGAACCCGATTGTTTGATTCATGCTGTAAAAGCCGCTGTTCCATCCGTTCCACCTCTTCCTCGTGATGGAACACTATATTCAAATAGCCGCCCATCTATGCCCCAGCCCACCCTTAGGCCTTTCATTTTTCAGCAAAGGAGATATACATATGAAGTATTCCCGTCTGTTTCAGCCCATCAAAATCGGCTCCATGGAGCTGAAAAACCGTATCGTCATGCCCGCCATGCATCATCTGTACACAGAGGATGGCTATGCCTCTCCCCGGTTCTGTGAGTATTATTGGAAACGAGTGGAGGGCGGTGCCGGTCTGATTATTGTGGGCTCCTGCCGGTTTGACGACTATGGCGCAAAAATCGGCTCCATGTCTCTGCGCAGCGACGACACCATCCCCGGCTGGCAGGAATTTACCAAGGGCGTACATCAGCGGGGCGGCAAGGTAGCCGTTCAGCTGTACCATGCCGGACGGTATATGCCCCGGAAGGACGTTCCCTGTGACAAGGACGCCCTGTCCCCCTCCGCCACTTTTACCCCCTATACCCGTGAAACCGCTCCGGAAATGAGCCGTCAGCA